>JBEKMU010000099.1:0-11333 GCA_049523555.1 Verrucomicrobiota bacterium
GCTGGTTTACGCCCTGCTCGAACTGGCGGACCGCGTGAGGTTGGCCGACGACCCGATGGCCGCGTTACAGGCCGTGAAACCGATCAGCGAACGGCCGGCGAACGCCGTCCGCAGCATCGGGCGTGCGTTCGCCAGCAATGTCGAGGACCTGCCCTGGTTCAACGACAAGAATTTCTGGAAAAACTACCTCACGATGCTGGCGGCGCAACGGTTCAACCGGTTCAACCTCGCCTTCGGGCTGGCCTACGATTTCACAACGGACATTCGCGATTGCTACTTTCATTTTGCGTATCCGTTTCTTTTGTCGGTGCCGGGTTACAACGTGCGCGCCGTGCCGTTGCCCGATGCCGAACGCGAGCACAACCTGGAAATGCTCCGGTTCATCAGCGATGAAACAGCCAGGCGCGGCCTGCAATTCCAACTGGGACTTTGGACCCACGCCTACCGGTGGACGAACAGCCCGAAAGCCAATTATACCATCGAAGGGCTTACACCGGAAACCCAGGCGCCCTACTGCCGCAACGCCCTGCGCAAGTTGCTCACCGCGTGTCCGTCCATCAGCGGCATCACCATCCGCACCCACGGCGAAAGCGGCGTGCCGGAGGGGAACACGGCGATTTGGAAAACCATTTTCGACGGCATCGTCCAGTGCGGTCGCAGTGTCAGGGTTGATCTGCACGCCAAGGGCATTGACCAGGAAATCATTGACGTGGCGCTGGGCACTGGCATGCCGGTGGAGGTCTCGCCCAAATTCTGGGCCGAGCACATCGGCCTGCCTTACATGCAAGGCGCCATCCGTCCGCTGGAAATGCCGCCGCCAGACGCCCACGACACCGGATTTTTCTCGCGCAGCACCGGCTCACGCCGGTTCACCCGTTATGGTTACGCCGATTTGCTGACGGAGCAGCGGCGTTACGGTGTGGTGCACCGCATCTGGCCGGGCACGCAACGGATGTTGTTGTGGGGTGACCCCGAAATGGCCCGGGGTTACGGGCAGGTCTCAAGTTTTTGCGGCAGCAACGGCGTGGAATTGCTCGAACCGCTTTATTTCAAGGGCCGCAAAGGCTCCGGCCTGCCCGGCGGACGCGACGCGTACGCCGACGCCTCGCTCAAACCCGCCGGCGGCGATTTTGAAAAATACGACTACACCTACCGCGTCTGGGGCCGGAGCTTCTATAATCCGGACACCGACCCGGACGGCTGGCAACGTTTGCTGCGTCATCAGTTTGGCAAAGGTGCGGAACCGGCCGGAGGCGCACTGGCCTCCGCGAGCCGGGTTCTGCCGCTGGTGACCACGGCTCATTGTCCCTCCGCCGCCAACAACATCTACTGGCCGGAGATGTACACCAACATGCCGATGGTGGACGCGAACCGGCCCCATCCCTATAGTGACACACCCGATCCGCGCCTTTTCAGCACCGTCAGTCCGCTCGACCCGGAATTTTTCCTGACCGTTGACGAATTCGCCGATGAACTGCTCAAGGGCGAAAGCAGTGGGAAATATTCGCCGGCTTGGGTGGCGCAGCAGTTGGAGGAAGCGGCCAAACAAGCGATGGCCCAACTGCACGAGGCGAAATCAAACGTGCGTGGCGCTCGCGACCCCGAATTCCGGCGGCTGGAAATTGACGTCACGATTCAGACCGGATTGGGCCGGTTTTTCGCATCGAAATTCCGGGCTGGCGTGCTCTACGCCCTTTACGAACGCACTGGTCATCGGCCCACCCTCGAGGCAGCCGTCAAGGCGCAACACGCGGCGCGCGATGTTTGGGCGGAATTGGCCGGACAAGCGAAGGATCCTTACATGTCCAATGTCAGTTACGGCTACGACTACTTCCAACACGGCCATTGGCTGGACCGGTTGCCTGCCATGGACGACGACATCGCGGACATGGAAAAACTCCTGAAAAACGCGCCCGACACCGTCATTCATGGCCGGAAGCCATTGAACGCGGACCCGAAAGTGATCAAGCAGGTAATGCGCGCGGTTTTCGCGAAATCGAAACTAGATGACAATCCGCCGCTCGCGAACCTCCACGAACCGGCGGCTTCATTCCAGCGTGGTCAATCGTTGACGATTCTTGCCCACGTGCCGAACGTCAGCAACTTCGCCCTGATTTCCGGTTTGCACCTGCGTTTCCGGCACGTCAACCAGGGGGAAGTCTGGCAGATGGTGGAAATGGAACGGGCGGGGGACGATTATCGGGCGGTCATTGCGGCAGATTACACCGATTCACCGTTTCCATTGCAATATCACTTTCAAATCCGGAACGTCTCCGGTAGCGCGTGGTTGCGTCCCGGTTTGGAACACCGCTGGCATGGCCAGCCCTATTATTTCCTGCGCCAGGCGTGATGCCTGTTCAGCAACATATCCTCCATGTCGGGAAAAAGTTGTCAGATAAGAATCATTTCAGGAGGGCAAACCGGCGTGGATCGCGCCGCCTTGGATTTTGCCATCCAGCACGGTTACGAACATGGCGGATGGTGCCCGCGCGGCCGCCTCGCCGAGGATGGCGTCATCCCGCCGATTTACCAGTTTCGCGAAACTGAATCGGCGGAATATGAAGAGCGCACGGATAAGAACGTGCTGGATTCGGATGCTACGTTGATTGTTGTGCGGAAAAAAGAATTGTCCGGTGGCACGGCCTTCACCAAAGCCTGTACCGAACAACATGGCCGTTCATTGCTGGTGGTTTGCGAACGGGATGGCGTGTCACAAAGCGCTGCTGCCCTCTCGGAATTCCTCAAGCGAAATAAAGTTCGCACGCTCAACGTCGCCGGCCCGCGCGAATCCCAAGCGCCCGGTATTGGAAAGTTCGTTGTGACACTGCTTGAAACCGTCCTGATGTCACGACCGTAAAAATCAGCTCGGTCAAGTTGCAAAAAATGGCTGACAACCTCGTCAAGGGGGCATATTGTCACCTTACCGATGCCCGAGATAACCCTTCGAACAATGTAGCGATTATGCCATATTACCGCAATTACATTTGTCCTTGAACAGGAGGTAAAGAGGGCATTCCGTTCGCCCCAAACAAAACAACCGGACGCGAAGGGATTCACGTCCGGTTGTCTAATGATTCAACCGTTCAGGATTTGTCGCAGCATTTGCACATGCCCGCGAAGATTTTTTTCAGGCCGTACAGTATGAGGAGAACACCAACGGCAATGCCAGCGGCTTTGATGCTTATCACGTCCAATGCGCCCAGCAGAACGGCGACGCCCATCAGGACGATAAACACACCGGGCATTTTGTGGCAGAAACAACAGCACTTTTTATTTTCACAACACGTTTTCTCTTCGGATGTTTCCATGTCGGACTCCTTTCAGGGTCGTGGTTTTGGTTGTCAAGCGTGACCGGGCAAAATCACATTATGCCGCCGCTTTTGACGCCGCCAAATCGCTACGTCGTTGCGCCATTGATTTGAAAAATTCGTAACCTTCCCTCAGGCGGCGGACGCAGACGTCCTTGTCCTCCAGCATGGTTTTGATGATGCGGAGAATCGGCTTCGGACGCAGGTAGTAACGATGGTAGAAGCGCTCGACGCTTTCGAAGATTTCATCCTTGCTCAGACCGGGAAACTCGAGCGTGCTTTGCTGGAAGCCGTCGGTTTCCACGAGGTCGGTCTTGTCCTTCTTCACGAACCAGCCGTTTTGCTTGGCCATCTCGTAAAGTTCCGTGCCCGGATACGGTGCAGCCAGCGAAACCTGCAGGCTGAATACATCGAGCTCCTTCGCAAAATTAATCGTGTTCTCGATGGATTGTCTGGTTTCCACCGGCAGGCCGAGGATGAACGTGCCGTGAATCACCACGCCGGCCTGATGACAGGACTTGGTGAACCGCCGCATCTCGTCCATCGTCACTCCCTTTTTAATACGGGTGAGGATGTCGTCATTGCCGCTTTCGTAACCAACCAGGAACAGCCGCAGGCCATTGTCTTTGAAAGATTTTATCGTGTCGTAATCGAGATTCGCGCGGCTGTTGCAGGACCAATGCACGCCGAGCGGGCCGAGCTTCTTGGCGATTTCGCGGGCGCGCGGCAGGTTCGCCGTGAATGTGTCGTCGTCGAAGAAAAATTCCTGCACCTGCGGGAAGAGTTTCTTCATGTAGGCCATCTCGTCGGCGACGTTCTGCGGCGAGCGGACGCGGTATTTGTGCCCGCCGATAGTCTGCGGCCAGAGGCAGAAGGTGCATTGCGCCGGGCAACCGCGGCCGGTGTACATGCTGATATAAGGATGCAGCAGGTAGCCGATGAAATAATTTTCGATCTTGAGGTCGCGCTGGTAAACGTCCGCCACCCACGGCAGCGTATCCATGTCCTGAATCATCTCGCGCTCGGGGTTGTGTTTGATTTTGCCGTCCTTGTCCCGGTAGGAAAGCCCGGCAATCGTGGAAAGCTCGCGGCCTTCGGCGACTTCCTTGCAGGTGAAATCGAATTCCTTGCGGCCCACCCAGTCAATCGCCGGCGACGCCTTGAGTGTTTCGGTCGGCAACACCATCGTGTGCGCGCCGACGAACCCGATTTTAGTGTCGGGCTTCTGCGCCTTGATGGCCTCGGCCACCTTGCAATCGTTTTTCAGCGACGGCGTGGAGGTGTTGATGATGACGTGTTCGAAATCCCTGGCGATGCGCAGGCACTCCTCCATGCCAATGTTGTGCGGCGGGCAGTCGAGGAGCCGGGCATTCGGCGTGAGCGCGGCGGGTTGCGCGAGCCAAGTCGGGTACCAATAGCTGGTGACCTCGCGCCGCGCCTGGTAACGCGCGCCAGCGCCGCCGTCAAAACCGTCGAAACTGGGCGGTGAAAGGTAAAGGGTCCTGCTCATTTAAATTTCGCGTTCAAAAATTCATTCCGGCCGCGCTTCAATCTTTTTCGCGTCCTTGATTTTCGCCAGCAACTCGTCGCGCTGCGGCGTGTCGCCGTCACCGCCACAGAATGTGCCAACGTGCGCTTCTGGCTCGCCATCCTTGCGTGAAAAGGCGCCGCGCGCACCGGCGGCCGGATTGACAGCCGCCTTCGCCTCGGCCAGATGGCCTTTGCCGATAGAAACGCCGTTATAGACGCGTTTCTCCAGTTCCGGCGAGTACGGGAACGGCTTGGGCTTCGCGCCAAAGTTATATTTGAAATTCTTCCAGTTGTCGCCGGATTGATAATTGGTGCCAAGCGCGCCGCTGGGGTCATAGCCACAGTGAACCATGCAATGTTCGCAACGCGAATCACGCGCCTTGCCGTCCACCACGCCATATTTTTCCCATTCCACTTTTTCGAGCAGTTCCTGATAGCCGGAGTAGTGGCCGTCGGTCATCAAATAACACGGCGCCTTCCAGCCCTTGATGTTGTAGGTGGGAATCGCCCAGGCGGTGCAGGTCAGCTCGCGCTTGCCAGCCAGAAATTCCTGATAAACCGGCGTGCCGAAAATGGTGAACGCCCTGCCCCAGTCGAGAATTTTGGCAAACTTTTTTCGCGTCATGTCGCGCGTGAGGAAAAAGTCCTTCGGGTCCTTGCCGAGGCGCTTGACCATGTCCTTCTTGGCGGCGTCGTAATCGTAACCGGGCGAAATCGTGTGGCCGTCCACGTCCAGCGAACTGAGGAATTTGAACATGTCCTCGATTTCCTGCATATTGGCTTCCTTGTAAACTGTCGTGTTGGTGGCGACCTGGTAGCCGAGGATTTTCGCCATTTTGATGGCTTCGATGCATTCCTTGAACACGCCTTCGCGCTCAACAATGAGGTCGTGCGTGAATTCCAAGCCGTCCACGTGGACGTTCCAATACATCCACTTCGTCGGACGGATGACAACTTTTTTGCGAGCCGCCTCGTCGGACTTGCGGATCGTCTCGGCGTCCTTTTCGGAAATCAATTTTTTATCGAGCAATCTTTCGAGCTTCGGCTCGACCACCGGCGAGTAAATTGCGGCAAGGTATTCCTTCATTTTCTTGCGCATGAACACGCCGTTCGTGCAAAGGTAAATGACGCGGCCCTGTTGCAGCAGGCCGGTGATGAGTTCCTCGATCTTCGGATAAATCAACGGTTCGCCGCCACAAATGGAGACCATCGGCGCGTCGCATTCCTTCGCCGCCTCGAGGCATTTTCCCAGCGGCACCATATCCTTGAGGGACGTGGAGTATTCGCGGATGCGGCCGCAGCCGGTACAGGTGAGATTGCAGGTGTGCAACGGTTCGAGCTGCAGGACCATCGCAAACTTCGGCGTCTTGCGCAGCTTGTGTTTGATGATGTGTCCGGCGATTTTCGCCGAGAGCGCGAATGGGAATCGCATAAATTTGATTTTATCGAGTCAAGGCAACTTCCTTGGAATTTTCGGGCAACGCAGCCGGGGCATTGGTCGAAGACGGATCTGCCTTCATCAGCCCCGGCAGGAAAAACGAGGCGGGCGAAACGCTCTGGCTGGCGTTGATGCCGCCACAACCGGCGCTGCACAGCGCGAGCGCCATCAGCATTGCCAGCCACAGGAAATTGCCATTTAATCTCACTTGCCCAGTATAAATCAGCCGGATGCGATGGCAACTTTTAATTCCAAAGATGGAAATTCTTAATCCCAGGACACGGCACACGGCCACAGGCAAACGGGTGGTTGCCGTTTTTCTTTTGGCCGTCGCCGGAATTATTTTCGCCGGCGAAGCGCGCAACAAAATCTTTGCCGCCCGCGCCGAGGCGGAATTTCATCGCGCACAAATTCAATTACAATCGAATACGAATGATTTTGCCGCCGCGTGGCATTTTGCCCGCGCGTGTTATGATTTCGCGGATTTCGCCACGAACGACACCGAACGCGCCACGCTCGCCGTCCAGGGCATCGCTGCAAGCCGGCAATTGCTCGCGTACCGGTCCAAATCCGCGCCGGGGCATTATTATCTTGGCATGAACCTCGGCCAGCTCGCCCGCACGGAAATTTTGGGTGCGCTGAAACTCGTCAGGGAAATGGAACGCGAATTCAAAACGGCCAACGATCTAGATGAACATTTTGATTATGCCGGCCCGGCACGTTGTCTCGGCTTGTTGTATCGAGACGCGCCGGGTTGGCCGACCAGCATCGGCAGCCGGTACAAGGCGCGCGAGTGGCTGGAACGCGCCGCGAAACTCGCGCCGGATTATCCGGAAAACCGTCTGAACCTGATTGAGTCACGCTTGAAGTGGAACGACCGCACCAGTGCCGAAAGCGAACTGAAAACACTCGACTCGCTCTGGCCAAAGGCGCAAACGAATTTTGTCGGCGAGGCGTGGGAACGAAGCTGGGCGGACTGGGCCACCCGCAAAAACGCGGCGGAACAATCCCTCGCCCAGCCACCCCCGCCGGCGGAGTCGCCGAAAAACCATCGCTGACCCGATGAAAATTTTCTGTGGCGGCATCCGCCCAAGCAGGTTATTGTTCCGCCAACCGCGGAATCCAAACTGACTCAGAAACCATGGCCAAGAAACTTTTGGCGGCGCTCAGCGACACGACCTTGTTCCTGCAGGAATGGGTGGCCAACCCGTTGCGGACCGGCGCGGTCGCGCCCAGTTCCCCAAGACTGGCAGCGGCCATGGCTCGCTGGCTGCCGGCCGATCCGGAAAGTTACGTGCTTGAACTCGGCCCCGGCACCGGCGCAGTCACGGAGGCGTTGCTCGAACACGGCTTGCGCGAGGACCGGCTCGTCGCCATCGAAAAAAATCCGAAACTGGCGCACCTGCTTCGTAACCGCTTCCCTAGCGCGCACATTATCACCGGAGACGCCTGGCGCCTGGACGATTTGTTGAGCATGCGTCGTGAGCCGATTGAAAGCGTCGGCGCGGTCATTTCCAGCCTGCCGCTGTTGAATTTCCCGGCGGCCGAAGCCAAAGTGCTGGCGGAAAAAATCCGTGCGGTTCTGGAGCAGGGCGGCAAATGGGTCCAGTTCAGCTACCACCTGGGCAACCACCACCTGCATGGCACCTCCCATTTTCGCCGGCTGGCTTCCAAAATCGTCTGGTTCAACCTCCCGCCCGCCCGGGTGAGCGTTTATCAGAAGTGACGGTTGAAAATCATCTCGCCTGTTGGAATCGTCTCAACTGGTCAACCAGATTTTGAATCTGCGCGACATTAATCCCCGTCGTGGACGGAAATTTCGCCGCCGTTTCCGCAACCAACAACGCGTCGGAAGCCCGGTTCTGGCTTAACAGAAGATTCACATAACGAAACACCGCTTCGGGTGAATACGGACATAATGCCCATGCTTGGCGAAAGGCGAAATCCGCCTCGTCGTTCATGCGCTTTTTTTCCGAAGCATCGGCAGCATGTTGCGCCCGCCAGACGTAAAGTCCGGCGATGGAACTGCGTTCCTTTGAAAACGTTTTGTGTGAGTAGGCGTTTTGGACAAAACGAGGATCGCCATTGAGACCGCTGAAGTCGTGCCGGAGAAAAACTTTCTCCGCGAACGCGGCGACTTCCCCAACCGTCGTGTCAGGCTTCAGCCAATCGCCAATCATCGGCTGAACGCAGTTCGTCCAGTAATCGTGATCTCGCCGGACGATTTCATCGGACAATCCCGGCAACGGCTGGCGATTGATTTTGAAAATCAGGCCGTGCGGTTCGAGATGCGGATACATCCAGTCGAACGGAAAACTTTCCTCAATGTAAAATTCGCGGTCCGGATTGTTGTCAAAGATGGTTTTGACCAGCAAACCGTTGATTGACATTACGGAAACCTGGCCGCTGACCTGTATGCGCCCGTTTGCATCCTTCCCGACATTCTCACCCGGCTTGAGCTGGTGGTTTTGCAGCCGCATTTGCGCGTCTTCCGTGTAATCCTGAAAACATTTCTGTGAATCTTCATCCGTGGGCGTGTAGATTTTCCCATCATACATCGAGCGCAAATACTGGAGATATGTTCCGTCCGCCAGCGCGTTTTGCGTAAGCGTGAAAAATGGATCACCGTTCACATGAGATTTTTGCATCGCCGTGATCAAGAACCGTCCCGGGTCTGTGCCGCCGAAATAAATGCTGCCTGGCGGGATGGATGCTATGATGTCATGAGCGTATCCGACGGAATACTTTTCGTCTCCCTCGGCAAAAGCGGAGAAAGCACCCCAGATTTCCTTTGCCGATTCCCAAGGAATGCCTCGCCAACTCGGATTTTCAGAATTTTCACCCATGAAATGGCCGTTTCGCCTTCCCATATCAAAGAACATATTGCTCACCACGAGCCAGTCACCTCTTTGTGCCGCCGCAAAAAATCGTTTGAACACCTTGGGCATTTTGCCTGTTGCGGCATTTGCCTGCACTTCCTTTTCCGCAACAAATAATTTCAACTGGGCGGTCACTTCCGGATTCTTGATGGACTGCCATTGCGAGCGCTGTTTCGGGGCGCAGCCACCGCCGAGCAATGCGACGCCGAGAATCACCAAACCCGCCGACCTGATTGTTGTTTTCATAGGCTCAATTTAGGTTGCTTCCACCGAATAGACACCGCGAACATTGGATTTGTATAAAAAATTCCCGCCCAACGGACCGCCGGCAAAAGCCACATTTAGAATTATTCTAAATCTTGACTTGCTCCGGGCTTGTGCCTATTTTGCTCTTGCCATGAACGCGGTCGAGAAAAAATTGAACGGCGATTTGAGCGAGCGCCTGACCACTGGCGGCTTCCGCTTCACGCCGCAGCGCCAGCACGTTTATGATGTGCTGCTGCAAAAGCGCGACCATCCGACGGCGGAGGAGGTTTTCATCCGGTCCAAAAAGACCATGCCCGATATTTCCATGGCCACGGTTTACAATTGCCTCGATGCCCTGGTAAAATGCGGGCTTGTCCGCCTCGTCGTGCTCGATCGTGGCGCGACGCGCTTTTGCCCGAATATGCGCGAACACTGCCATTTTTATTGCGATTCCTGCGACACGGTGTTTGACGTGGATTTGCCGGCAAAACCGGCTTCCCCGGTTGCCTTGCCGAAAGGTTTCAAAGCCGAGCATTACGAAATCGCCATTCACGGCGTTTGCCCGGAATGCGCGAAGAAAAAATGATTTTTACGAACGATGAGCACCGCCACCGAGACCATTGAGGGCCTGGTCAAACAGGAATATAAATACGGGTTTTACACCGACGTGGAAACCGAGTCCGCGCCGCCGGGCTTGAGCGAAGACACCATCCGGCTGATTTCGCGCAAGAAAAACGAGCCGGAATGGCTGACCGACTGGCGGCTCAAGGCGTTCCGGCACTGGCAAACGATGCAGGAACCGACCTGGCCAAAGGTCCACCACGAACCCATCAATTACCAGGACATCGTTTATTACTCCGCGCCCAAGAAAACGGGTGAAGGGCCGAAGAGCCTCGACGAAGTGGATCCGAAGCTCCTGGAAACCTACGAGAAGCTCGGCATACCGTTGAAGGAGCGCGAACGACTGGCCGGCGTGGCGGTGGACGCGGTTTTTGACAGCGTGTCGGTCGGCACCACGTTTAAAAAGCAACTGGCCGAGAAGGGCATCATCTTCTGCTCGTTCGGCGAAGCGGTGCAGGAACATCCCGACCTCGTCCGCAAATATCTTGGCATGGTCGTCCCTTACACCGACAATTTTTTTGCCGCGCTGAACTCCGCCGTTTTCACCGACGGTTCGTTTTGCTACATCCCCAAGGGCGTACGGTGCCCGATGGAGCTTTCGACGTATTTCCGCATCAACGCCGCCAACACCGGCCAGTTCGAACGCACCCTCATCGTGGCCGACGAAGGCGCGCGCGTGAGCTACCTCGAAGGCTGCACCGCGCCGATGCGCGACGAAAACCAGCTTCATGCAGCCGTTGTGGAGCTCATCGCGCTCGAGAACGGGGAAATCAAATACTCGACCGTGCAGAACTGGTATCCGGGCGACGAGAACGGCAAGGGCGGCATCTACAATTTTGTGACCAAGCGCGGCCTGTGCAAGGGCCGCAACTCGAAGATTTCCTGGACGCAGGTGGAGACCGGCTCGGCCATTACCTGGAAATATCCAAGCTGCATTTTGCAGGGCGACAACTCGGTCGGCGAATTCTATTCCGTCGCGGTGACCAACAATTATCAGCAGGCCGACACCGGCACGAAGATGGTCCACATCGGCAAGAACACGCGCAGCACGATTGTGTCGAAGGGCATTTCCGCCGGGCACGGGCAGAACAGCTATCGCGGGCTGGTGAAAATCCAGAAGAGCGCCGCGAACGCGCGCAATTTTTCGCAGTGCGACTCGATGTTGATCGGCGCGAATTGCGGCGCGCACACGTTCCCTTACATCGAGGTGAAAAACATGTCATCGTCCGTCGAGCACGAAGCCTCGACGTCCAAGATTGGCGAGGACCAGATTTTTTACTGCAACCAGCGCGGGCTTTCCACGCAGGACGC
>JBEKMU010000100.1:0-11285 GCA_049523555.1 Verrucomicrobiota bacterium
CATTACTTGCGGATGAACGGCAAGGAAACCTACAAAAGCGCGGTGCAGGCGATGTACACGGCGGCGCGGGAAGCGCTGCGGCGATGCGAACTCGATATTTCGCAGGTCAAATGCATCATCCCGCATCAGGCCAACCGCCGGATCATTGACGCGGTGGGCGAACGGCTCGGCGCGAAACCGGAGCAAATGTTCGTGAACCTGGAGCGCTACGGCAACACGTCGGCGGCGTCGGTGGCCATCGCGTTGGACGAGGCGGTGGCCGCCGGAAAAATCCAGCGCGGCGACCTGGTCCTGCTGATTGTGTTCGGCGCGGGGCTGACGTGGGGCGCGGCGGTGATTGAGTGGTGAATCCCTAATTCATTACATGACATGCACTTATTTGACGGTTGATGGTGACGTGCTACTTTGACGTGATTCTATGAGCGCGAGAAAAATTGAAACCGGCGGCGCCGTGCGGCAGGACATCACAGTCGAATCCCAGCAGACCCGTCTGAATTTATCCCCCGAATCCGTCGTAATTCACCGAAACGGCATCGAATTTCGCAGTCCTGCGCCGTTCAACCCCTGGACGGAAATGACCGTGGCGCTGCAATCGCCGCGCGACAACAGCCGGCTCCAATGCGCCGGGGTCGTCGTCGCCTGTTCCGGCAACAAACACACCGGCTATCACGTTTCGATGGTCTTCACGAGCCTGACCAAACAGGGACAGGCGCGCCTGCACGCGATGGCGGGGTCGGAGTTGGGTTTGTAACCGGGGGTTCCAAGTCAAAGCGAATCCGGTTTGGGATTACCCGGCCAATTTGGGGGGGGCCGAGAAACGTGGCGGATTTCATCCAATTTGTCCTGTCGCCGCAGGGCCAGGCAGCCCTGACGTGAACGGGCTACACACCCCCATTCTTGAGTCTGGCCCACGGTAGGCCGGCCGTTGCCAGACAAATCACAGGACGAACTCATGCCGACGAGGGGCATGGACAAAACAGGAGTTGCGATTCATGGATGACGAACCGTTTGAATTGCCGATTGACGGCGTGCTGGATTTGCACACGTTTAATCCGCGCGAGGTGAAGAGCCTGGTCCCGGATTATCTGGCCGCGTGTCGGGAACGGGGCATCCTGCAAGTGCGCATCATTCACGGCAAAGGCCTCGGCAACCTGCGGCGCACGGTGCACGCGATTCTTGCCAAACACCCGGCAGTGATGTCCTTCACACTGGATCATCCGCAATTTGGCGGCTGGGGCGCGACGCTCGTGCGGTTACGTCCCTTGGATTGCGGCGGGTGAATTTCGTTTCGAACCACGGGGATTTGAGTGGTTCCAAGGACATCCGGCGGATTTCGATTTCCGCTCCCTCGCTCTGAATTCCAATGGCGCCGGTGGTGACGGTGCAGCCGGTCGTTTCGTTCATGAAACTGCCGTTGACGAAGGCCTTCACGTCATTGCCGGAGCAAACGGCCACGCAAGTGTTCCATTCGCCAACAGGGTTTTCATTCGACGTACCGCGCATGGGAATCGGCGTATTCGCGTCCATGCCCTTGTGTTCCTTGGATTCCGCCCCGGCCATCAAAAACAAATCGCCCTGCCGTTCGTGCTTGCCTTGGACTTGGACGCACATCGGCCAGACTTTGTCCGGCGATTGCATGTGGAGCAGGACGCCGGTGTTGTTGGCGTTGGGCGCTATTTTCACGAACCGCCATTCGACGGTGAGCGTGTAATCGCGATAATTTTGCAGCGTGCGGATGTAACCAATCGGTTTGCCGGTGCAATGAATGACGCCGTTGGTCACGCCCCAGGTCTGCATCGGGTCGGCGTGGTCCTTCATGCAAAACGCCCAGCCGATGAAATCTTTGCCGTTGAAAAGTTCGATGTGATTCGTCGGAGCGATGGCAATCCCGGCTGTGGCGATTCCGGCAAAAGTGAATGCGGAGAAAAACAAGACGGCGGCAATTTTCATGGGCGGAAAATCACGATGTCGTGCTGCAAATCAAGCGGTTGTTCCAAGTTCCCGAACAAATTCCTCCGGCGCATCCGGCGACACGACGACCGTGCACCGGGGAAATTTCAGAACCACGGCCCGGCGCGGGTCCATCACAAATGCGCGATAGAAACCCAGGGACTTGTTCCAGTAGAAACCCGTGGCGGAAAAGAAGCCGCCGTTGCCGCAGGTGCGAATGCTGCACCGCATGGCTTGCGGGTCAACGCTCGCCGATTGCAGGCCGGCGCGCGGCAGCCGGGTGGCCCAAAACAGGCGATGCACCAGGATGGCATCTGGTGTGATGGTGTATCCGCGAATGGTGAACAGGGCGCAAACGAACACGAGCGCCAGCGGCAGCCATGCCAGCCACTCGTTGCCGTGCTTTGCTGCCCACGGTTGAGTTTTCATTGTGATACCCACGCACAACGCGGTTGCCAGCGCCGAAACGACGATCAGCGAAGTGCACCAAGGCGCTTTATAGTGTTTCATAATGTCAAACTGTTGAACGTCAGCACATCCGCCGTTCATTTGATGAAATAACCGGCGGACTTCCACTGTCCATCTTTTTCCAACATGAACGTGACAGTTTCAATCGCGGATTTTTTGTTGGCGAATGAAGTCTCGAATTGCATGACGACATATTGGCCGGCGGGTGCGCCGGGCAACTCTGCTGTTGCTTTCGTTGATTTTAATTTGCGCGACACCAAATCGCCAAGCGGTTTGCGGACCATTTCCACAGACGTTTTCCATTTCTCTTCTGTGACTGCGTTCTGGAAAAGGGCGGATGCATTCTGCCAGCTTCGGACGTAATCGCCGTTGTCAATCACCGCCAGCCATGTCTGGGCCGCCGAAGTTGCAGCCTTTTCCGTTCCGGCATCAGCTTTCGCGCCACAGCCGGAAGCAAAGTTAGCAACAAGAGCCGCCGCGCTTAAGAACCCGACGAGTTGAGCTTTAAACGGTTTGATTTTCATATTAGTCCTTTTGTTGATAGCTTGTTTGTTTGCTGTTTGCAGTCAGATCAGTTTCAAAAGCCGATACAACGCCAACTTTGACAGAACCTCCGCGAGAATTATGGCTGGAATGAATGTACCAACGGCCTTTCCACCTTTTAGGTTGCAGGAAACGCCATAGGATTTGTACATCAACCATACGATCCAGCAGAGAAACGGAATCGTCGCGGCTACCACCGCGAAAAAGATGATGGCGTCCGCCGTGTTGAATTCAATCTGGCCTCCCCGCTGGAACTGTTCGACCAAATATTTGCCGAACCTCTGGAACGCCTTTGGCAGGGTGATAAGACTGAGGAAAATCGTCGGCCATCGCGCCAGGGCTTGAGTTCCCAGTAAATCAACGGTGCGGAAAGGTGTTTTCGAGATGAGTTTGCCGAAAATCAAGAGCACGACGCCCAAGCACAACCAGTCAACAATCCCTTCCGAAAGAAAAAACCATAACGGGGCAGGCGCCCCCGTGTGGGTGTCCAGCACCCCGTCAAAATGGGTGTTGCTCAAGGAGCCGACAAACCCCGCCAGAAGAATCGCCACGAGACCGATGAACAGCGTTTGGGGTCCTGTGATATGGGCGAAAGGATCGAAAAGCAGAGTTGTCAGTTTCCAGTGATTGTCAGACGCAGCAACCTGCGTCTGGCCCTTCTCAGAAGCCGCAATCGTCTCCAACTGCGTTTTGACTTCGCTGACTTGCTGGTAACGCCGTTCCGGTTCTTTTTCCAACGCGCGCGACACCACTTCATCGAGCCGCACGTCAATTTGGACTTTTGCCGACGGCGGCGCGAATTTCCCCAACGGCAGTTCGCCGGTGAGCATTTCGTAGAAAACCACGCCGAGCGAATAAATGTCCGCGCGATGGTCCACCGTCTGCGGCTTCTCAATCTGCTCCGGCGCCATGTAATGCGGCGTGCCCATCACGTCCTTCGCGCCCGTGAGTGTTCGCTGCCCGGCCTCGGCACCCAGCATTTTCGCGATGCCGAAGTCGGCGATTTTCACCCGGCCCTGTTTGTCCAACAGGATGTTCTCCGGCTTGATGTCGCGGTGGACGATGCCCTGTTCGTGGGCGTATTGGAGCGCTTCGCAAATCTTCGGCACAATCGTCAGCGCCTGCTCCGGCTGCATCTTTCCGGCCAGCAACAATTGCCGCAGGCTCAGACCGTCCACGAATTCCATCACGAGATAACAATGCCCGCCCGCCTCGCCAAAATCGTGGACGGTGACAATGTGCGGATGATTCAACCGCGCCAACGCTTGGGCTTCGCGCGTGAACCGCTCGGTAAATTGCGCGTCCTGCTGCTTCTCTCGCGCCAGAATTTTCAGCGCGACGAGGCGGTTCAAGCGCAGTTGTCGCGCCTTATAGACCACGCCCATGCCGCCGCGACCGAGACATTCGAGGATTTCCAGTTGCGGGAACAGCGACGCAATTTCCGCGGGCGAGGGCGGGGGATGGACAACCTTGGTTCCATGCGGGCCGGCCGCGCCCGGGCCCTCCGTTTGCGTGGCGAGGCCGGCCTTGAGCATGCATTCGGGGCAACTGCCACCCAATGCCGTGGGTGGCACCGGCTTCCCGCAATGCGGACAGGTTCGTTCGTCAGCCATAATTCTGCTTTCACCCCATACAAAGGAAGAATTGGCCAAAGGTTACAGCGAATTTCCAAAAGAAACCATGAAAAGGCCGCGTAATTCGTAGTTACTAGCTGCCTGCCAGCGTCCGGAACAAATACCGCAGTTCATCCTCCACTTCGTCCGGACTCGACACGGTGTCGGCAATGGTGTCGCGCAGCAGTGCGCGGTAACGCTGACGCAGCCGGTGCACGGCCACTTTCACCGCGCCTTCGCTCATGTCCAGTTGCTGCGCCAGTTCTGCGTAGGGCGCGGCGTCGCTGGCCCCGGCGAGCACGGTACGCAGCGCGTCGAACAGCGTGCCCTTGCCTTCCGCGCGATATTCCCCGCCCAGCCGCTGATAAACCTGTTCGAGCAACGTGATGGCCCAGCGGTGTTCAAACGCCTTCTCCGGTGTGAAGTTTTCCACCGGGATTTCGCCCAGCCGCGTCTCGGCGCTTTGCAGGTCGAGCGAAATCACCTTGCCACTGCCGCGTTTCTGTGCGCGGGCCTTGTCCCATTCGTCGGCGAGAAAGTGGTTCATGCTGGCCAGTAAAAAGGAACGGAACCGGCCTTTCTCCGGCGCGACGCTGGCGACAGCGTTGTGTTCCAGCAACTTTGCGAAGAATGCCTGCGTGAGATCCTGGGCGTCTTCGGGCGAATAACCGCGCCGCCGCACGTAGGCGTAGAGCGGGTGCCAGTACGTCTGGCAGAGATTTTCGAGGGCGGCGCGGGCACGCGTTGTGTCGGAGCGTCCTGCGGTCAATACCACGGACCAATGGGTCGTAACGAAAACGGGACGATGCGGCGGCCTGCTGCCGGGCACACTTGTTCCCGTTCCGGTGGCCTGCGAAGATGTGCTCACATCGGCAGACTAACGGGCGTTGCGGAAAGTGCAAGACACTGCTCGACATCCGGTGGTCATTGCATAATATGCCCAGGAGACAAGACAGACTCATCCAACATCAGGAATCAAAATGAAAATACGGGGCACCGACTTTGTGATGTACCAGGTTTCCAACCTCGCCAAGGCGGCAAGGTTCTACCGTGAAATTCTCGGCCTGCCGCAGGAGGTGTACAGCCGGGAGTGGCAGTGGGCGGAGTTCAACTGCGGCAATGTGACGCTCTCCCTGCACGGGGGCATGAAACTCCCGAAAAAGATTGCCGGGGGCCGCATCGCGCTTGCCGTGAAGGATGTCCGCGCGGCCCACGCGGAACTAAAAAAGAAAGGGGTGCGCGTGTTGAAGGCGCCGCACGACTATTCGGTTTGCTGGGCCATGGAAGTTCTCGACCCTGACGGCAACACGGTGATTCTTCATCAGCGCGCCGATGGGACTTGTGGACAGAATTCAGGGAAGGCATGAGCAGCCATCCTTTTGCGGCACAGCCTCCCTACCGGTAAAACTCAACTCCCGCGCAAACCAAAGGCCTGCAGCACATTCCAAATTGATGATGTGACTTCAAACCGTGGGCGTTTGAAGTTTTTTGCGCGCGAATTCAAAAACCGTCGCGGGCGAAAGCGCCTTCAGGCACTCATTCGGTTTTTCGTAGTGACAATGCGATTTCAGGCAGGGAGAGCAGGGGAGGTCAAGTCGCAGCACATTTCCCAAATGGCCGTAGGGGCCGGTGCGGCGCGGTTCGGTCGGGCCGAAGAGCGCCACGAGCGGCTTGCCCAACGCGGCGGCCATGTGCATCGGGCCAGTGTCATTGGTCACCATCAAATGACAAAGCCGCAGCCACTCGACCATTTCCGGCAACGAAGTCTGGCCGCACAAATTCAGGCAGCGTTCCGGTGCGGTGCGTGAAATGATTTCACCGAGTGACTTGTCCTTCCTGTCGCCAAAGATGGCGAAGCGCGCATTTAGGAAATTTTTCGCAAGCAGGCAGGCGAGTTCGGCGAAATACTCCACCGGCCAGCGTTTGTTGGGCCAGCGCGCGCCGGGTTGGAGGGCAATCCAGCGTGCGCTATTGGTCTGCCATTTCGATTTAACGGTCGCAGCGATTTCGGGACGTTCAGGCAGCCATTGAAATTTTGTGTGGACCGGCACGCCGAGCCGCGGCAGAACGGCGAGATACCAGTCCACGGCGTGCGTGTGAAACGACGGGCGGCGGACGGCGACGTCATAGAATCCGCGCGCACCTTCACGCGGCTCGTCGAGGCCGATGAGAAATTTTCCGTTGGCGAGCCAGGCGAACGCGCCGCTGCGCGCGAGGCATTGGAGGTCAATGACCCAGTCGAAATTTTGTGCGCGCAACCAGCGGATGCTGCGGAGCATTTCCGGCCAGTGGAGCGGAGACGTCCAGCGTTGGCGTTCAAAGCGCACAATGCCGGTCAAATCGGGATCGCCTTCGAGGAGCGGTGCGAATTGTGAATCAATCCACCAGAAAATTTCGCTCGCGGGCAGATGGCGTTTGAGCAGACGCAGCACGGGCAGCGCCTGCACCACGTCGCCGAGCGAACTGGGTTTGAGAATCAGAATTTTCAAAGCGCAGAACCAAGCTCCAAAGCTTTCTGGATGGCGGAATAGAGTTTTTTTGTTCCACCAAGCAAGCCGTGCCAGCCGAGCCATTTCCCATCCATAAAGAACGCTGTGCTTTGGTTGTAGTCGATTTTGACCCAGTTATTGAAAAGCCCCCTTTTTAGTTTTCCGAAAACAATTCGGTTTGCCGCTATAATCCGAACGGTGTGATTTTTACCGGTGAATACCAATGAGCCTTGCTCAAGAACAAGGGTCCCTCGATCTGTGAAAGCCTGTGCGTTCATGAGTTCACGCCGACCGGCCTCATCTGGGCGATACCAGACGTTTTTGAACATTTTAGGCACGGACTTATCCATGATTATCTACCGTATTCCAACCATTCGGCAAGGCTTTCGAGCATGCCACTCATAATCTTCCCTTGGTGGACGGCAGTTGTCCGGCGATGCGCGGGTCGCGCCGGCAGGCGGCATCCACGGCGCGGGCGAACGCCTTGAACAGCGCCTCGACGATGTGGTGCGGTTCGTCGCCGTAAAGCAATTCAAGGTGCAGGTTGCAGCGGGCCTCATTGGCGAAGCCCTGGAAAAATTCGCGCGCGAGGCCGAAGCGGAACGCGCTCGACATGTCCTGGACTCTTTCCGATTTGGCGACGCGCTTTTGGGCGAATTGATTCAATCCACGCCAGACGAGATGCGGCCGTCCGCCGAAATCAATGACACAACGCGCGAGACATTCATCCATCGGCACGTAGGCTTCCCCGAAGAGTGGATTTTTCGGATGAAATCCGGCGCCGTAGCGGCGGATGCCACGTTTGTCGCCGAGCGCGCGCGCGAACACCTGGCCGAGCGCGATGCCGCAATCCTCAACGGTGTGGTGCGCGTCCACTTCCAAATCGCCAGCGCAGCGGAGTTTCAAATCCACGATCGCGTGCTTGGCAAAGAGCGCGAGCATGTGGTCGAAGAAGGGGATGCCGGTTTTGATTTGCGATTTGCCCTTGCCGTCGAGGTTGAGGTTGACGGCGACACGGGTTTCTTTGGTCTTCCGCAAAATTCTGGCCTGCCGGGCTTTCACGCGGTCATTAAAACAAAGCGGCTGGCAAAAAACAAAGCGCAATTGCGCAGTCAGTGGGACATGGCCGCGGGAGCGTTCGTTTGCGTCGCGAGCGTTTGTTTGAGCTCGTCAATGTGTTTTTGCAACGCGCCGGGGTTTGGTGAAACGGACTTTGCCTGTTCCCAATGGGCGATGGCGGCGTCAAAATTGCCGGCGGCTTCTTCGAGCAACGCCAAGTGTGTCTGGAGTTGTTCAACAATGAACTTATTGTCAAAATTAAATTTTTCAGAATCGGGTTTGCCGGCCATTTGGCTTTTCCAGCTTCTCAACGCTGCTTCCCAAATGTTCCGTGCGCGATGCAAATCGTGGTAATTTTCAAAATAAACCCGGCCCAGTTCGTAAAGGAGTTGGGGATTGTCCGGGTTATGCCGCAGACCTTCGCGCAAAACCTGTTCCCCTTCGGCAACCTTGCCCATCCTCGTGCGCAACCAGTAGGCGGTGACGATGCAGGTTTGGACGTCTTCAGGGTCGAGTGCGGAGGAAATTTTCAGCCAGGGCAGGATTTCCCGTACTTCCTGGCTTTTGCTCAAATCATCCGTCGGCCCGCCTTCATCCAGATGTGAGTGCCGGTTGGGGATGAAATGGCGGTTGAAGGCGTCAATAAAATCAAGCGGCGGGCCCATGAAACCGGCTTCATCACCCCGGTTGTGACTGGCGACCGCGCCGGTGTCCTCGGCCATGTGTGCCGTTTCGAACGCTGCACGATTGTCGAAAATGGTTGGATAATAACCGCTGTGATAATAGACGTCCGCCTCGCGGTAAAAGGAAGCGGCAAATAATTTTTGTCCGTCGCCAATCATCACGTCCAATGGATTAAGGGATTCCTCGTGGTTTCCCGGCCAGCTGATAAACCAGCAATCAATCCTCGCTGCCAACCCGGAACAAAACACCACCAGCAACAGCAGCAGCAAGAGAAACGGTCGGGTCATTTTCATTGCAACGCCTTCTTGCGGAACACCAGCCACGACAACAACAGCAGCAGCGCCGTGTAGGCCGCTGCGTAAGCAAGAGCGATGAGCCAGACGCCCCACGGAATGAGTGGCCAGTCGTGGACGATGAGGTCGCGCAGGTCAAACAATTCCAGATGCGGAATGACATAATAAAGGCCGGTGATTATTGTTGCGCTCGGTTCGGTCATGGACAGAGCCACCTTGTGCAGATACCGGCCGACCAGCAAAATGGCGACGGTGGCGATGAAGGTGATGGTGATGTTCGACGAAACTGCTGTCAGCACCAGCGAACCGAACAGCGTCACCGCGACGACGATACCGAGCATTGCCCAATGCAGCGCCCACGCCTGGAAATAATCTGCCAGCGGCCATTGATGTTCGCGCGCGGCCGCCACGCAGCCAAAAAAGGCGTAAAAAATCACCAGCGCCACGCCGCAAGCCAGCCAGCAACCGAAGAATTTGCCCAGCAAAATTTGCGCGCGCGACACCGGCTTGGCCATGAGCGGGAAGATGGTGCGTGATTCGCGTTCCGCGGGAATCTGCCGCGCCGTGGCGCCAATGGCGATAAACAGCGAAGAAGCCCAAATCAAAAAGAGGCAAATCGCCTTGAGATAACGGACAATTTGCGCGTTATTGAAAAAGGTTACCGACCCCATCACGGCGGTGATCAAGGCAGTGACAATGAACAAGACATAAAAGTCCTTGCGCCGATACATTTCCAGCAGGACAACGTTGCTGATGGCAAAAATTTTGTTCATCCAATAGGTGTTCTGGTCGTGGCTGGCGCGGGGACGTTTCCTGTTTCGTAGCCGACAACCTTGAGAAAGACCTGTTCCAAACTGGAGGTCTGATATTTTTGAACCAGATCCGCCACGCGGCCTTCGGCCTTCAACTCACCTTCGTTGATGATAACCACACGGTCGCAGACGGTTTCGACTTCACCGAGTTCATGTGATGAAAAGAAGACGGTTTTGCCCTCGTTTTTCACGCGCTGGATGATTTCACGGACTTTCATCCGACCGAGTGGGTCGAGACCGCTGGTGGGCTCGTCCAAAACCAGTAGGTCAGGATCATTGATCAGCGCTTGGGCGAGGCCAACACGCTGTTGCATGCCTTTGGAATAAGTTTTGAGGGGGCGCCGGCGCGCCTGCTCCAAATCCACGAGCTTAAGCAGTCTGTCAATGCGTTTGTCCGCTTCCGCTCGCGCCAGTCCGAAAATTTTTGCGTAAAAGCGCAGCAGCTCCTCGGCGGTGAGAAATTTGTAGTAATACGTCGTCTCCGGCAAATAACCGATGCGCTGGCGCGCGATGGGCTGACGCACGTCAATGCCGAAAAGATACGCCGCGCCACTTTTCGGCGTCACAAAACCCAGCAGGACATTGATGGTCGTGGTCTTGCCCGCGCCATTGGGGCCGAGAAAACCAAAGATTTCGCCGGCGCTCACTTCCAAATCGAGACGGCTTAGGGCGACTTTCGTCGCCTGCCGGAATTCGCGACCGGTGAATTCGACACGCAGCTTTTCAGTTTTCAAAATAACACTCATCTCGGCAGGCGGCTTGGGCCATCGCCCTTTTTCCTAATGGAAATGATTGCGAGAGTCAACTGCCGCCATTGCAGCTCAAACAAAAAGGTTCGAAGCATCGCTTCGGGCTTTCGAACCAAACTGAATGTTACTACTGCAATATGTGAGGTGGATCAACCAAGTTGGCGAGGTTGCACGTGACTTGAGGCACGGCACCCACTAGGCCCATGGTATAGGAGCCACCAGCCGGGCATTGGGGAATTGCGTTATTGGTATTCAGCTTGAGGTAGGGTGTCAGGTCAGAGGTCAAACTGGGAGCAGGGTCTCCCGTCTTTTTCCCCTGTTCCAATGCCCATTCGGTGACTGCGCCATCAATCTGATGCATGTTGTTAATGCAGGCGGTGGCCTGCGACTTGGCGCGGGCATGCACGAAGTTGGGAATGGCAATCGCCGCCAAGAGGCCAATGATGGCCACAACGATCATGATTTCCACCAGCGTGAAGCCCGCCGTCCGCGTGGGTTTGGCGGTTTTCATATCACGTTAACTTTCTCTTTGCGGTGTGAACAACGCAACGGGCGGGTTACCATGATTACAGTTATCGTTCACTCATTGCCCGTTGTGACCGCATCAGTCTCTCAATCAGCAATG
>JBEKMU010000101.1:0-11050 GCA_049523555.1 Verrucomicrobiota bacterium
CTGACGACCGCCGGAATGACTTCACCGGCTTTTTCGATGACGACGGTGTCGCCGATGCGGATGTCCTTTTCGCGGATGTAATCCTCGTTGTGCAGCGTGGCGCGGCTGATGGTGCTGCCGGCGAGGAAAACGGGTTCGAGTTCGGCCACGGGTGTGAGCGCGCCGGTGCGCCCGACTTGAATCGTGATGGCCCTGAGTTTTGTTTCAGCCTGTTCCGGCGCGTATTTGTAGGCAATGGCCCAGCGCGGCGCTTTGGCGGTCGCGCCCACGCGGCTTTGCTGGTCGAAGGAGTTCAGCTTGATGACCGCGCCATCGGTTTCATAGGGAAAATTTTTGCGGACCTTGTCGAGTTCGGCGATGGCGGGGATGAGTTCTTCCTCGGAATGGCAGAACCAGGTGCGTTCCGGTGTTTTGAAGCCGAGAGATTTAAGCCAGTAGAGCAGTTCAATTTGGGAGTTTGGAGTTTGGAGTTCGGAGTTCGGAATTTGAATCTGGCCGATGCCGTAAATCACAACATCGAGCGGGCGTTTGGCGACGATTTTCGGGTCGAGTTGCTTGAGCGAACCGGCGGCGGCGTTGCGCGGGTTGGCAAAAATTTCCTCACCGGCGGATTTACGCTCGGCGTTCAGTTTTTCAAAGCCGGCGTGCGGGATGAAGACTTCGCCACGGACTTCAAGCAAAGCAGGACAGGCGTCCCGCCTGTCCCCATCTTCGGGCAACGATTTCTGTTTCGATTTGGAGGCAGGCGGGACGCCTGCCCTACGTTGTAGCGCGAGCGGTACGCTGCGAATCGTTTTCAGATTGGCGGTGATGTCATCGCCGGTGGTGCCGTCACCGCGCGTCGCGCCGGTGGCGAACACGCCGTTTTCGTAACGCAGGCTCACGGCGACACCGTCCACCTTGGGTTCGACGACCCATTCGAGTTTTTCGTCCGGCAAAAGCTTTTGGACACGTTTCACGAAATCGCGCAATTCCTCCTGCGAATAGGTGTTGTCCAGACTCATCATCGGCACGGCGTGGCGGACCGATTTGAACTCGTTCAACGGCGCGCCGCCGACGCGCTGGCTCGGCGAATCCGGCGTGGCGAGTTCGGGGAATTGTTTTTCGAGGTCGAGCAGTTCGTGATAAAGCCGGTCGTATTCAGAGTCGGAAATCACCGGCTTGGCTTCGACGTAATAGGCGTGGTCGTGCCGGCGGATTTCGTCGGCGAGTTGGGCGTGACGTTTTTTGGCTTCGGCTTGTGTCACGCGGGAATTGTGCCGTGCATTTGCAAGGAAGGAAAAACTTTTTTGACTGGATGACGAATGTGTTAAGCTGCCTTTGTGCGCGGTAATCTCGCAAAGGCGTTTGAGTTGACGAACACGCAGGTGTTTCGCCGGGCCGCCCTGTCCAAATCCTACACCGACCTGCTGGGCCGGAAATTGTTCCTGTTTCTGCTGACGGTGCAAGGGCTGGGCGCATTTGCGCTCATCACGGTCGGCGTCATCTTGCGAAAATCCGGCGTGGCGCGAAACGTGATACGTCCGCGCATCCGGCAGGAAATCGCCCGCGCCGGCGTGGCGCTGCTGCCGATGTTTTTGTTCGTGGCACTGGCGTTGGGATTTCTCGTCATCGGCCAGACGGTCTCGGCTTTGGCGCGGGTTGGGGCGACCGAATATCTCGGCACGACGATGGTGATTGTGGTGGTGCGCGAATTGGGGCCGCTGCTGGCGGCGATGCTGGTGCTGGCGCGCGTGGGCACGGCGCACGTGATCGAACTCGGCACCGCGCGCGCGCTGGGCGAGGTCGAGGCGCTGGAGGCGCTGGGCATTGACCCGGTGCATTATTTGATTGTACCGCGCGTCATCGGAATGGCCGTCGGCGTATTCGCGCTAACGGTGTATTTGATCATCGGCGCGCTGGGGAGCGGATATTTATGGGCATTTTTGCAGGATGTGCCGTTGACGCCGGGCGATTATTTCAAGCAACTGGCCGAGGCGCTGGGCTGGCTGGATTTCGCGTTGCTGGCGCTGAAAACGATCGCCTTCGGATTTTTCATCGCCATCGTGACGTGTTATCACGGGCTGGCGCAGCCGTTGCGGCTGGAGGACGTCTCGCGCGTGGCGGTGCGCGCGGTGACGCAAGGCGTCATCGTCTGCGTGCTGATTGACGCGCTGTTCATCGTGCTTTACCTGCTGACATGAACGAAAATCAAAACATGGCGGCCATCGAAATGCGCGGTGTCAGCGTCGCCACGATGCGCGACATCAGCTTCACAGTGGTTGAAGCAGTGAACTGGTCGGTGGCGGCGGGAGAATTCTGGGTCATCGCCGGGCAGCAACATTCGGGCAAAAGCGATTTTTTGAAGATGACCGCCGGGCTGATGTCGCCGGTGAAGGGCAGTTACAAACTTTTCGGGATGGAAACGCAGTCGTTCGGCGAGGCGGAACTGGTCGAGCGGTTGCGGGTGGGATTTGTCTTTGAAGGCGGGCAGTTGTTCAATCATCTGACGATCTTGGAAAACGTGGCGCTGCCGCTGCAATATCATCGAGATTTGCCGTCCGCCGCGGCGGCGCAGGAAGCGCAGCCGTTGCTGGAACTGATGGAATTGACGCCGCTGGCCGACATTACGCCGCCGAACATCAGCGTCAACTGGCTTCAGCGCGCGGCGCTGGCGCGGGCGCTCATTCTCAAGCCGGAAATGCTGTTGCTGGATAACCCGCTCGGCCGGCTCGGCGGGCGGCATTTGCACTGGTGGCTGCGTTTTCTCGACCGGCTCTGGCGTGGACACGAGTGGTGTGGCGGCAAGCCGATGACGCTGGCCGCCACCACGGACGATTTGCGGCCGTGGCAGAACGCGCAGCGAAAGTTTGCGCTGTTGCGCGACAAGAAATTATTCACGCTTGGTTCCTGGAAAGATGTAGAATCAGCGAACGACCCTGTCGTAAAAGAATTGCTGGCCGTCCCGGTCGAGTTGGCCTCCTAATTTTAATCGTCATCGTAATCTTAATCCGCTTGGTCGGCGATTACGATTAAGATTAGGATTAAGACGAAACCAAGCGGCGCGCGCAGTTGAAATTGAAACGATTTAACACAACAATCTAAAAAATCATGGCACTGCAAGATTTGACCCCGCAATTGCGCACGCGCCTGAGCCGCATGGAACGCGCGGTGGGCTGGTTTGTGTTTCTGGCGACGGCGCTGCTGTTGTTTGGTTTTGGCTATTACATTTACCACACGGCGGAGCGCAAAGGCTGGTTCGTTATCAAGGCGAAATTTTTCACTTACGTTCAAAGCTCAGCCGGTTTGAACGCGGGCGATCCGGTTTTTATGATGGGTTTTCCGGTCGGGCAAATCACTTCGGTCCATCCGATGCCGCCGGGCGACCCGCACAATGTCCGGGTGGAATTTGAAGTCCGCGACAATTATTTCCGCTACATCTGGGCCGGCGGCTCGTATGTGAAAATCAACGCCGCCGGATTTCTCAACCAGCGACAGGTTGAAGTCACGCGCGGCACGAACGGCCCGGCGATTTGTGTGACGCAGCCAGGCTTCATCAAGACAATTCCCGAACTGGAGCAGCTCATCACCACGGAAACCAACCGCTGGCAGCTTTACCAGGATGTGCTCGACGAAAATTCCAACATTGTTTTCGGCGCTTTCACGATGCTCACGCAATCGAATCTGGAACGCATGGCGCAATTGAACCTCGAATCCAATTCCGTTTGCGCCTACAACAACAAGATTGTTGTCAATCGTATCGTCGCTTCGTGGCATCGGCGGACGCATCGCTACGAAAATTTCACGCCCAATTCCGAAAATGTCTGGCTGCGCGCCGTGGAGGCGCCGCCGGTTTCCGACCAGTTGCAGGCAATGGTCACGCAGGTGCAGCAAGCCCTGCCGAACCTCCTGGCCTTGACGAACAAACTTGCCGCCGTGCTGGACAACTCGGTGGACGCCACGTCGAATCTCAATGCGGCGCTGGTCGAAGCGCGGCCGGTGATTACGAATGTCGCCCTGGTGAGCGCGCAACTGCGCGAGCCGGGTGGCCCGATGGTTTGGGCGCTGGGCACGAATGGAAATCAGCAGTTGCAGGGCGCACTGACCAATGCCAACGCGCTGCTCGCCAGCACGGACACAAATTTGACCGCGATTCTCCTTCAACTCGCCGACATCACCAGCAACCTCAACGCGCAGGTCCAGGCCAACACGAACATGTTGAGCACCATTTCCAAAACGGTTGCCGACGCCGACGATTTTGTCCAGGGATTGAAGCGTCACTGGTTGTTGCGCTCCGCGTTCAAGACCAAGGCGACCAACGCGCCGCCGGCTACGAAGAAGTGATTGGGGGTTTGTGGTGCGTTGGCGCACGGTTTTTCATTCCGAAAAACCGCGGTGCGCCGGCTCACGGCAGCGGCGGGTGGGTCACTGTTTCAGCAGGAGGGCCAGCCCCGTAGCGCACAGGAGCACAAAAAAAGCGATGACCGTGCCGTCGAGCAAACCGAACCGCGCTTGCTCGGACCGGTTGGCCGGAACGAGCGTGGAACGTATGAAATTCACACCGCTTTTTCTGTTCACGTTGAAGGCAATTCTAGCCATGCCGGCCTTTTAGCATCGCTTGGGCCAATCCCCGTCGTGGCGCCGGGCGACTTGCTTTGGAACAAAACAGTCTGGGGATTTGACACGAAAACGGCCGGAGCGCGTGAAGTTCACGCGGGTTGTCCCAGAAACCGGCGCAGACGGTTGAGCATGGTCTGGGCGAAACGTTCGTAGGGGGCGAGGGGACGGTCGTAGGTTTTGATTTCGTCAATCACCGTCAGCGCCATGCAAAAATCGAGGTCGTGAAAGCTGCGCCCGTGTTTGACCCGCCGAAGCCAGCGGCTCAAGTCGGTGATTTCCTCGATTTCATCATCGCGACCGGGATGAAACGACATGTGCCATTCGTCGCGGCGCAGAAAACCTTCGCTTTCGCCTTTGCTGTCAAACCACGAATCACACAGCAAAAGGCAGAGGGATTGGCCGCGACAGACGCCGACGTGGTAAAAAACGATGCGCGCCTTTGAATTGGCGAAATGATCAAACGCAATGTCCAGCGCGTCATCCGGCGGCGGCGTGAACTGGGTTTGAAAGGCAAAATGAAAACCGCCTCGCGCCACCCGCGATTTTTCCAGGCACAAGTTTTCTTCGAAAAGCCAGAGCAGGTTCGTTGGGAGCTGGCGCTCGGCCAGCAGCTTTTTCCAGGCGTCGATTGCTTCCTTTAATGTCGGGCGTGTGAACGGATTGGCCGCAGTCATGAAGATAGTTTATCCATTGCTTTTCAAAAACCAATCCACAAATTTCGGGATGCCCTGCTCGATTTTGACGCGCGGATTATAGCCGAGCTTCTCGCGCGCCCTGGATATGTCGGCGAACGTGATGGGCACGTCGCCGGGCTGCACCGGCTGGCGGTCAACCACGGCCTTTTTGCCGAGTGATTTTTCGAGCAATTCGATGAGGCGAGTCAGCTTCACCGTCTGCGATTCGCCGAGGTTGAAAATTTCATAGCCGAATTCCTTTTGCGTGCAGGCAATGATGCCGTCCAGCGTGTCGGTGATGAACGTGTAATCGCGC
This sequence comes from Verrucomicrobiota bacterium, assembly GCA_049523555.1. Classification (GTDB taxonomy): domain Bacteria; phylum Verrucomicrobiota; class Verrucomicrobiia; order Limisphaerales; family UBA11358; genus UBA11358. The sequence continues at coordinate 5,590 of JBEKMU010000101.1, forward strand.
GCGGCGCTGCCATCGCCGAAAACCGGAATCGGTTTGCCGGCGCTGATGAGCTTCGCAAATTTGTAAATGACGAGGTCAGGCCGCTGGCGCGGGCCATAAACGGTGAAAAAGCGCAACACCGCCACGTCCATGCCGTAGATGTGATGCCAGACGTGACCAAGCGCTTCGCAGGCCAGCTTGCTCGCGGCGTAGGGCGACACGGCAGAGAAAATCGGGTCGCTCTCGCTGAACGGCGTTTTGGAATTCACGCCATAAACCGACGACGACGAGGCGATGGTGATTTTTTTGACGCGATGCTTGCGCGCGGCTTCGAGGACGTTGACCGTGCCTTCGACGTTCACGCGCTGGTAAAGCGCCGGGTCGGCGAGGCTGGGCCGCACACCGGCGCGCGCGGCGAGGTGGATGACCTGGTCGAACTTGACGGAGGAAAAGATTTCGTCGAGCGCGGCGCGGTTGGTGATGTCGCCGTCGACAAAATCGAACGGCTTGTTGAGTGCTGTGGCGAGCACTATGGTTTCTTTGAGATTGCGCCGCTTAAGTTGCGGGTCATAAGACGGATTGACATCATCGAACGCCCAGACGGCGTGGCCATCGCGCAGGAGCCGTTCGCAAACGTGCGAACCGATGAAGCCCGCGCCGCCGGTGACCAGAAAATTCATGGCCGAACGCTAACAATCGGCGGGCGGGCTGTCGAGCGCGAGGACATGAACAAAGCAACGTAGAAACCAAAACGCCGGTTCCATTCCCTCTCCCCGCAGTGGAGCGCGGGGAGAGGGCCAGGGAGAGGGGTTGCCTTTCAAAAATTGTCATCTACGTTGGACTTATGAATCCCACAAGCAATGCCCGTCGTCTCCGTCGCGAACAGACCGACGAAGAAAAGGAGTTGTGGCGCGCCCTGCGGGCAGGACGCTTTGCGGGATTCAAATTCCGCCGTCAGCATCCGCTGGGAAGCTACTTTCTCGACTTCTATTGTCCCACTGCGAAGTTGTCCATTGAATTGAACGGGTTCCAGCATGGGTTGCCAGAGCAACGCCAGCGTGACGAGGTGCGTGAAAAATTTCTGGCGTCGGAGGGAGTCGAGGAATTGCGCTTCTGGAATCATCAATGGCGGAAGAACCGCGAAGCCATCCTGTTGGAAATCTGGAATGCCTTGCACCGGCGGACCGGTTGCGTGGCCGTGATGCGGAAGGTGCAAAACCACCGCTTTCTTCCGCTGAAGGCTGATGTATTGATTCAGCCTCCACCGGAGCCGCTTTGAAACGTGCCACCTCTCCCCATCCCTCTCCCCCAACTTCGTTGGCGGAGAGGGGGAAAAGTTTCAGCCACCGTGCAAACCAATTTGAGCTACCGTCGGTCGCCGCTCCGCGACTTCACACCTCATTCAACACATCAATCAACTGCCGCAGGCGGCCGTAATCGTGGCGGTTGAAACCAAACGCGATGCGCGCCAGGTCCAGATGGTCGTTGGCTTCCCGTTCTTCAGGCGTGGGTTTGATGATTTTGATCGGCGCGCCGGTGATGATGTCGGCGAAATCCCTGTTCAACGTCGGGATGGCGGATGTCGGCGGCGCGTTTTTGAGCCGGATGACAAGCAGGTTTTTCACAAACCGTGTGGAATAGAAGTTCCGGTAGAAACGGGTGATGATTTTCACGGCTTCATCGGTGCTGTCGGTGATTTGGTAAAGGCTCAAGTCGTCGGACGAAATCAATTTGTCGCGCAGGAGTTGTTCGCGGATGTTTTTGTCCCAGGTTTTCCAGAAGCTGCCGCCGGGTTTGTCCACGAGGACGAGCGGCATGAGCTGGCTCTTGCCGGTCTGCATGAGGGTGAGCGCCTCGAAGCCCTCGTCGAACGTGCCGAAGCCGCCGGGGAACAGCACGATGGCGTCCGAGTGCCGGATGAAGATGAGTTTGCGCGTGAAGAAGTATTTGAAGGTGACGAGCTTCTTGTCCTCGGCGATGACGGGATTGGCGGCCTGCTCCCACGGCAGGCGGATGTTGACGCCGAAACTGTTTACCGGCCCGGCGCCTTCGTGTCCGGCCTGCATGATGCCGGGGCCGGCGCCGGTGATGACCATGAAACCGGCCTGCACAATCTTGCGCCCGAAGTCCGCGGCCTGCTGGTATTCAAAGCTGTCGGATTGCATCCGTGCCGAGCCGAAGATGGAAACCTTGCGTTTGCCCGCGTAGGGCGCGAAGAGCCGGAACGAGTAGCGCAGTTCGCGCAGGGCGATCTGGATGACGCGCACGTCGCCGGTGTCCTTCAGGTCGGTCAACAGCTTGAGCGCGTTTTCGACGATGTCGGCGACCTCGGCTTCGTTGTGGCCGCCGCCCTTGAATTTGATGAGTTCCCAAATCCGCCGCTCCAATTCCGGGTCGGCGGCCGGTTTTTTGCCGTTCCTTCTGTTCACGACGGCAGAATAACTTTGCGGCGGACAAAAGCAACCGCCTGATTTTTGCGGGCAGGTATCCTTGTTTGTTGTAGTGTTGAGCCTGTGGCTCAATTCAATCGGCGCACAGCGCCGACGCTACAGCCTTGGCCGCCACCGCCCACTTTTGCGCATTGACAATGGTTTCCGAAAAACTATGCTTTGCGCCCATTTTGCGAGCCCCGCCCGTGAGCGGATTTTCTCGCTCCCGGAAAGGATGTGAGTTGCGTTGACCGAAATAAGATTAAAAAAAGGCGAACCCGTGGAACGTGCGTTGCGGCGACTGAAGAAAAAAGTTGACCGCGAAGGGACCCTCAAGGTCGTGCGCAGTCACCGGCATTTTGAAAAGCCGAGTGAAAAGCGACGCCGCAAGGAAAAGGCCGCGCGCTTTTCCGCGATGCTCACCGCCCGCTACGCGGATATGTAATTTGCAATTTCCAAAACCGGGTGCGTCCGATTACGATGCACCCGGTTTTTATGTATTCATTTTCCACCTGCTGGAATTCCCACCGTCACACGGATGGGCGCGTACTGCTGCGCGAAATCCGCGACCTCGGTTTTGAATACGCCGAGTTGAGCCACGGCATCCGCCTTGGCCTCATGCCCGGCATCCTTGAGGCGGTGGACGCGGGCGAAATCAAGATTTCCAGCCTGCACAATTTCTGTCCGCTGCCGATGGGCGTCACGCGTGCGTCGCCCAACCTCTACCAGTTTTCCGCCGAGGACCCGCGCGAACATGAATTGGCGGTGAAACACACGCTCAGGACGCTGGAGTTCGCCGGGCGCGTCAAGGCGCCGGTCGTGGTGTTGCATCTGGGCAGCATTGAGTTGAAGGATTACACCGGCAAGCTGTGCGAGTTGCTGAAAAGCGCCGGGAAAGAATCGCCCCAATACCGGAAACTCCGCGACGAAGCCGCCGCCAAACGCGAGGCGCGGAAAAAGCCGTTTGTTGAACGTGTTTACGCAACGTTGCGCAAAGTTCTGCCCGAAGCCGAAAAACGCGGCCTCAAGCTCGGCATCGAAAATCGCCAGGCGCTCGAGGAGATTCCGCTGGACGGCGACTTCGAAAATTTCTTCCGCGACTTTGACGGCCCAAACGTCGTTTACTGGCACGACACCGGCCACGCGCAAATCAAGGAAAACCTCGGTTTCATCCAACACGCGCAGCAGCTCGAGTCGCTGGCCGCCCGACTGGCCGGCTTTCACGTTCATGACGTGCAATTTCCCGCAGACGACCACGCTGCGCCCGGCACCGGCACGGTTGATTACGCGAAACTCAAGTCGTTCGTGAAGCCGCAGCACATCAAGGTTTTTGAACTCAGCCCGTCGCTGCCCGTCGAAGCCGTCAGATGCGGCATGGCACACATCAAATTGGTTTGGGGAAACGAATAAATTGGTGGGGCGAGAGTCTTCTTGAGCCCTGAATTAAAGTTTAGGCTCGACGGAGTCGCGCCCCACCCAGTTGACGAGTTGGCTCGCATTTTTCGCGTAAATCGTAAATCGTAAATCGCAAATGACCGCTACGGCTGGCATTTCATCACGCGAGTTGGCTGCAAGCATTGTCCAATGCCTGCAGCAGGCGGGTTTCAGCGCGTTCTGGGTCGGTGGCTGTGTACGCGATTTTCTGCTCGGACGCGAACCGCAGGATTACGACATCGCCACGGATGCCAGGCCGGAGCAGGTCGAGAAACTCTTCAAACGCACCATTGCCGTCGGGCGCAAATTCGGCGTGATGATTGTGGTCGAAGCCAAACACCAGTTCCAGGTTGCCACGTTTCGTGCCGAGGCGGATTACCGGGATGGTCGCCGCCCGACCAGGGTTGTATTCAGCAATGCCGAGGCCGACGCGCAGCGACGTGATTTCACCGTCAACGGGTTGTTTTACGATCCGGTTGTGAAAAAACTTCACGACTGGGTCGGCGGTGAAAAGGATTTGCGTGCGAAAATCATCCGCACCATCGGCCGGCCGGAAGAACGTTTTGCCGAAGACCATTTGCGCCTGTTGCGCGCGGTGCGACTTGCCGCACAGTTGAATTTTGAAATCGAGCCGCAGACCTTCGCTGCCGTCAAAACGCTCGCGCCGAAAATCAAGCTCATCAGCGCCGAACGGATTCGCGACGAACTCATCAAGCTGTTTGCGCCGCCGCACGGGGCGCGTGGTTTGGTGCTGCTGCGCGACAGCGGACTGCTGGAGCAGATTTTGCCGGAACTGGCGGCGACGGTTTCGTGTGAGCAATCGCCGGATTATCATCCCGAAGGCACCGTGTTCGAGCACATCCGGTTGATGCTGGAAAAGTTACCGCCGGGCACGCACGAATCCTTGCCGTGGGCGGTGATTTTGCATGACATTGGCAAACCGCCGACGGCGGAGCGCGACGCCGCGACGGGCAAAATCCATTTTTACGAGCACGAAAAAATCGGGTCGGCGATGGCGGAAAAAATTTTGCAGCGGTTGCGTTCTCCCAAAAAACAAATCGGGGAGATCGTCGCATGCGTGCGGCAGCACATGCAGTTCAAGGACGTGAAGCAAATGCGGACGGCAACGCTGCGCCGGCTGCTGTTGCGCGAGACATTTCCGCTGGAACTGGAATTGCACCGGCTCGACTGCCTCGGCTCGCACGGCGACCTGGGGCATTATGAGTTTTTGGTGGAGCAGGCGGCCGAGTTGAAAAAGAAACCAACCATCCGTCCGCCCCTGCTCACGGGAAACGACTTGATCAAACTCGGCATGAAGCCCGGTCCGGCCATGGGTGCGTTGCTGAACGAAATCCGCGAGCAGCAGTTGCAGGACGAATTGAAAACGTCCCTGCAAGCCCGCAAATGGGCAAAGACCAGGATCAAAAATGCGGGACAAGCCTTCCCCGGAGGATAATGGTTTGACTCTGATGGTTTGAAATTATCTCTTGGTTCGTGTCTATTCGTGTTGATTCGAGAACGGGAATTAAAAAACAACAACTATGCCAATTCAACTTCGCGGCAAATCACAATGCAAGTACGACCTGCTTGCGCTGGGCGAAATCATGCTGCGGCTTGAT
>JBEKMU010000102.1:0-12506 GCA_049523555.1 Verrucomicrobiota bacterium
TGAATTGAACGAGCCTCAATAGGGTTTGTTGCCTTGCTCCGACTTGTCCCGGTCGCGTCAGGTTTCGCTCACCACCCTTCCGACCTGCCGTGTCGGGGCTGGATTCATCGAGTCTGGCATGGGGTAAACACCCCATAGCACCCGCAAAATTTTCCAGCTTATAGTTCGTGTCATGACAGATAAAAACACGTCGCAAGCTGGAGAGCCGGCCAGCGCGCCACTTCAATGCCCAACGAAGCCGCCCTGTCGCATTCTTGTGGTGGAGGACGACATTTCCATCCGTCAACTCAGCACTGAAGTCCTGATTCACTCTGGCTACGAGGTGGACGCCGCTGCTGATGGCGCAGCCGCCTGGGAGGCTCTTCAGATCAAGGCTTTCAACCTCCTGATTACCGACCACAACATGCCCAGGCTGACCGGCGTTGAACTGGTCAAGAAGCTGCGTTCAGCGCGCATGGCGCTGCCGGTCATCCTGGCCACCGGAAGATTACCCACGGAGGAACTGGCCCAAAACCCGTCGCTCCAACTGGCGGCCATGCTGCCAAAGCCTTTCTCCATCGACGAGTTGTTGGAAACGGTGAGAGTAGTCCTCCGCGCCACCGACAGTGCACCCGGGCAGTGCGAGCCACTGCCAGACTGGCGAAGTCAGCCATCGGCTGATGGTTTACGGCTGTGATGATTCCACTTACCGGTCCAGCGTCCAGTTGACCATCAATTACCCCGACATGCAGGTCAAGGTTGGTTTCAGGAAATTACTGGTAGGGTAACACCCCATAGCACCGGCACGATTCCAAGTTTATGGTTTCAGGCCGTGAATGATTCTTCCAAAACGGAAAGTCAGATCACGGTCGTACATTGAAAGGAATACTATGTTAGGAACTGTTTTACTGGTTTTGCTCATTCTGATGCTGATCGGTGCATTCCCGGCCTGGCCGCACAGCCGGAGTTGGGGTTATTACCCGAGCGGCGGACTGGGCTTGCTTTTGGCTATTCTGGTCGTCCTGCTTTTGCTGGGCAGAATCTGAGCCGTGGGCCAGCGCCCGTGCCGCGCGCAAAGAACGCCGGATTCAAGAATCCCGGGTAACTTGGACGTTACTTGTTGTCTCTGTCGCGCTCCTTCTGTTTGCTATTGCTCAAACTGCGATAATACTCAAACAGGAGGGCGGCACACACGCGCAACAAATTCAGGCAAGCCAATATCAGAACGCAACAGGCTCCCAAAAGCAGGTTTTTATCGAAAACACTCAATTTTCACGGCCAATGCCCGTTTTATTGGGAAACCGCACGATTTTGGCTCCAAATAGATGCAGTATGGCTGAATCCCGATATGGGGTAAACACCCCATAGCGCCCGCAACTGTCTCCACCTTATTGTTTATCCTGTTATGAAAGATAACGAACTATCGCAAGCGAGCTCTTTGTCACCGTACTTAAAACGGCGGCAACGGATTCGTACTATGAAAGATTACGAACTATCGCAAGCGGGAGAGCCAGACGGCGCATCACTTCAATGCCAAACGAATCCCCCCCGCCGCATTCTCGTGGTTGATGACGACAGCGACCTTCGCCAGCTGTACACTGATGTGCTGGTTCGCCCCGGCTACCATGTTGACGCCGAGGAAGACGGTGCCGCCGGCTGGGAGGCGCTTCAGGCCAACAACTACAATCTTCTGATCACCGAGCACAGCATACCCAAGCTGACCGGCGTTGAACTGGTCAGGAAGCTGCGTGCCGCCCGCATGGCCCTGCCGGTCGTCGGGAACAGTGACAAAAGTCCTGCGCGCCACCGACGGTGTCCGCGAACAGACCGATCCGCTGCCAAACTGGCGAAGCCAGCCATCAGCCGATGGTTTACAGCTGTGATGATTCTACTCCGCAGTTCAGTGTTCAGTTGACCATCAATTGCTCCGGCGTTCCGCCGGTTTCTTCTTTTCCATCATTGCTTCAATATGGGGGCAAAGGTTGGCTTCATGAAATTCCTGGTAGGGTAACACCCCATAGCGCCCACCCACTCTCCGGCTTAGGCTCACAGCATGAATAATAAAACACTCATCCAAATTGGAGGTAATCTATGTCACTGATTTCTCTCGCCGTCACTCTGATCGTCATCGGTGTGTTGCTCTGGCTGGTTAATACCTACATCCCGATGGACGGAAAGATTAAAAAAATCCTCAACGTCGTCGTGGTAATTTGCGTCGTCGTGTGGCTGTTGTTTGCCTTCGGCATTCTCAATCACTCGGGCGACATCCGCGTCCCCCGGATTGGGTAGCCAATCACCGTCAAACACATCAACCGTGTGATGCCAATACGAAGTTGTGAATGCATCCTTTGAAACTGGTGGCGACAAACCGCGATCAGGTCAACCCGAAACCGGGCAAATCCGTCCCAGCGCATTCTCGTGGTCAATGACGATGAACCTGCCAACTCTAAAACAAACCCGCTTTCGGAGCGTCAGTCGCGGATTGGGCGAACCGTGGACTGACACAAACTGTGAAGTTAAAAGTATTCGAAGTCATTCTCCATAAGTTGCCATCCGGCAAGTCGCCGGCGAGCGCCCTGGAGGAACACAGCTCAATGGCTTGCGCAACACTTGGATCTTCGAGTGGTGGCGACGCACATGAACACCATCGTCGCGCCCGCTTTTCTTTTCGGTTGTAGAAAGGGTGTTGGGGTCAAGGCAAATGGGGTGAATACCCCATAGCGTGGAAAAAACATCTCCGCCTAGACTCAGAGCGTGAAATCGACAAACTGTTTTTTCCGCTTGGCTCTTCAATAAAGCGACGAGAAACAGCATCTTATCCTGAAATGGAAGGTTGAACCGATGCCAAAGAAATCCGTTTTCGGCCTCGCCACTTCCTGCGACCAAGCTGATCGTTTTGTGCATCGCCTGAAAGTTTCGAGATTCCCGTTGACCAGATTGGGTCGCATCGTTCTGGCCGTCGCGTTGGGAGGCGGCTTGATCGCCAGTTCCCAGGCCCAAACGTTGCCACTGGTTTCAACCGACCCTTCGCACGTATCCAACCCGCATCAGATCACTACGGAGACCGTTGTCCTCCCCAAATCCGTCCCCGACCCCCTCGAACCGTTGAATCGGGTGATGTGGGCGTTCAACAAGGGGCTTATGACCGGCGTCATCAAGCCGACCAGCAGGGTTTATCGGTTTGCCGTCGTGAAACCGGTCCGAACCGTAATTGGAAATTTCGGCAAGAACCTCACTTACCCGGGACGATTGATCAACAATCTGCTCCAGGGAAAGTGGAGCGGAGCCCGCGATGAATCCTACCGGTTTGTTTGTAATACCACCGTCGGGATCGCCGGGTTCTTCGACGTGGGGAGCAAATGGAAGATTCCGAAATCGGACGCGGATTTTGGCCAGACGTTCGGCCAATGGGGTTGGAAGCCGGAGTGTTTTATTATGCTGCCGATTTTTGGACCGAGCAATGAACGGGATACCGTTGGCCTGGCCGCCGACACGGCGGCCAATCCGTTGATCTATATCTCTCCCTACCACTTCGACGCCAACGATCCGCTGACCTATCTCGGCCCCTACACTTATCTCAACTACGCGGTCATGTATAACGATCTCGCCGACAGCGTGGGCGAATATGTGCGCTTCAGCCGGGCCGAAATGGACCCGTATTCCGAGATTCAGTACGCCTGGACATTCGTGAGAGAGAACCGGGTGGCGAATTTCCAGGTGAAGGGAAAACAGGACGAAGCCTCGCTGGAAACCATCGAATCCGTCTTCTTCACCTTCAAGGATCCTGAATTCCCAAGCCGGGGCAAAACCCGGTCGGTGCTGATTCCGGCGACGGGCCGGAAATTAAAATTTACGTTTTGGTTGCAACCGGGAAAAGCGAACGTGGTTTACATCGTTCCCGGGCTGGGTTCGCATCGTCTGGCCGAAACCTCCCTGGCGCTGGCCGAGTTGGCTTACAAAAACGGCTTCTCCGCCGTGTGCATCAGCAGCCCTTTCAACTACGAGTTCATGGAACATGCTTCGACCGCGGCGTTGCCGGCTTATCTGCCGGTGGATGGTCGCGATTTGCACGTCGCTCTCACCAAGATTGATCACCACTTGAATACGTTGTATCCAGGCCGGTTGGGCGACAAAGCGTTGATGGGCTACTCCATGGGCGCATTCGATTCTTTATACGTCGCGGCCACCGAACCGACGAATCCGCCTCCGTCTGACTTCGGCGTCCCGCAGTCGCGGGATCAGTTGCCTGTCCGCCGAAGCCTCGGCGAAGGCGGACCGTTGATTAAATTTGATCGCTACATTGCCATCAATACACCCGTTCGAATGACGTATGGGGTTTCCAAGCTGGACGAATTTTATCGCGCGCCCCTGAAGTGGCCGGTCGCGGAACGAACCGACGACATCGAAAACACCTTTCTCAAGGTGGCCGCTTTGAGCAAGAGCACACTCACACCGCAAACTTCGCTGCCCTTCAACGCCATCGAGTCCAAGTTTCTCATCGGACTGACGTTTCGACTCACGCTGCGGGATATTATTTTCAGCAGTCAGCGGCGAAATAATCAGGGAGTCCTGCAACACCCGATCCGGAATTTCAGGCGCGACCCGGTGTACCAGGAAATCCTTCAGTATTCCTACCAGGATTATTTTGAGAAATTTGCGGTTCCGTATTATCAGGCCCGGGGCATGGCCTCGCCCACGGCGGAAGCGCTGGAAAAAGCGGATGATTTACGGACGTATGACGCCGGTCTGCGCGCCAACCCCAACATCCGCGTCATCGTCAATCAAAACGATTTTCTCCTGGCGGATGAGGACCTGGCCTGGCTCCACGCCACGTTTACCCCGGAACAATTAACGGTATTCGCGCAAGGCGGTCACTTGGGAAATCTTTCCAATCCGGCGGTTCAAAAGACCATTTTGGGAGCGCTGGCGAACATGAAGCCACCCCAACCCAAATCCGAATGAGCTTGAAGTTCCGCCCATGAAATCTGAAGTTCCTGCGACCCGGCCTCAAGCAATTCCAATTGCTGCCAAGGAGCTGCCCGTAGTTCGAAAACGCAAGATTCCACTGGCCGCCAAAGTGGCCGGCACCACTTTTCTCGCTCCCAATTGAGCCTACGGCCACCCCGACATAGGTGTCGAATCAAGATGCGTACCATTTCCTATGGGGTGAACACCCCATAGACAGGTCGAGGCGATTTCACTTTTATTGGCGCACCATGAAAAACAACCAAATTCTGCAAAGTGGAGAGTCAGCCTGCGCGCAAGCTCGATGCCAGACGAACCCGTCCAACGCAACCGCACGAATTTTAACTTCGCTTTTGCTGGCTCTGGCCATCCCGTACAATCTCGCCGCTGCAGGCCCAGCGCCAGTAAACCTTGGTTCGACCGCCAATTTCGCGATTCTGGCCGGCGCCGCGATCACCACAACAGGTGGTGGCACCATTACTGGGGATGTCGGGGCGAGTCCGATCTCCGGGTCTGCCATAGGCGTGACCTGCGCTCAAGTGACCGGGACGATCTATGCGGTTGATGCCGCCGGGCCTCTGCCATGTGCGGTGCAAGATGCTACCCTGTTAACCACGGCCAAGGGCGATTTGACCATTGCGTATAACGACGCCGCCGGACGAACTCCCGTACCTACGGGGCCTTTCCTGAATCCCAATGGCGGGAATATCGGCGGGCTGAACCTTGCCCCCGGCCTCTACAAATTCACGACCACGGCTTACATAACGGGATCGGACGTCACCCTCACGGGTGGTCCAGATGATGTCTGGATCTTCCAGTGCGCGCAAGATCTTGAAGTGGGCGTCGGGAGAAAAGTCATCCTGGCTGGCGGCGCACAGGCCAAAAACATTTTCTGGCAAGTAGGCACTTCAGCGACGATTGGAACGTCCGCCGTGTTTAATGGGACCATAATAGCTGACCAAGCCATCACGATGGATACCAGTAGCACGATGAACGGCAGAGCCTTGGCGTTCAGCGCCGGGGTTACATTCAACGGCGCTGGAATGTCTGTGCCCCCGTCTTCGCCCTCACTCGGCCCCATAATTGCCGTTCAACAGCCTCTTGGCACGAACCTTGTCAATGGCGTCGGCACCAACGACTTCGGTTTTGTGGCCGTCGGCACTAACACCAGCCTCACTTTCACCATCACGAACATCGGCGACGCAGATCTCACCGTCTCGAATATCACCATTGATGGCTCGGATTCGGCCATGTTCACCGTGACTACCAATCCCACCCCAGTTCTACTTGGCCCCGGTGGCAGCACCAACTTTACCGTGCAATTCGCGCCCGTTAGCACGGGCCTGAAGACCGCCGCGCTGCACATCGCGAACGATGATCCCAACAGTAACCCTTTCAATATCACGCTCACAGGCACGGGCACTGGCACAGGCGGCGCCCCCAAAATTGCCGTTGAACAGCCCCTCGGCACGAACCTTGTCAATGGCCTCGGCACCAACGACTTCGGTCCGGTGGCCTTAGGCACTAGCAACAGCCTCACCTTCACCATCAAGAATATCGGCAGCTCAAATCTCACCGTCTCGGGTATCACCATTGGTGGCACGGATTCGGCCATGTTCACCGTGACTACCAATCCCACCCCAGTTCTACTGATCCCCGGTGGCAGCACCAACTTTACAGTGCGATTCACGCCTGGTAGCACGGGCCTGAAGATCGCCGCGCTGCACATCGCGAACACTGATACCAACAATAACCCTTTCAATATCGCGCTCACGGGCACAGGCGGCACCCCCAAAATTGCCGTTCAACAGCCCCTTGGCACGAACCTTGTCTCTGGTGGCAGCACCAACGACTTCGGTTCGGTGGCCGTTGGCACTAACACCAGCCACACCTTTACCATCACGAACAGCGGTAACGCAAATCTCACCGTCTCGGGTATCACCATTGATGGCACGAATTCGACCATGTTCACCGTGACTACCAATCCCACACCAGCCACAGTGATCCCCGGCGGCAGCACCACCTTTACCGTGCGATTCGCGCCCGTGCTATCAGGCGTGCAAACCGCTGTGCTGCACATCGCGAACAATGCAACCAATAACCCTTTCAATATCACGATCACGGGCACAGGCACAGGTGGAGTCACTAGTTCGACCAACGTCTTTGTAACCGGAATCTCACCCATCACGCTGAATCCGCAGACCGGCTTGTTCGAACAGACCGTTCAATTGTATAACAACAGTCTCAATACCAACACTGCCGTCCGGCTGCTTATCCTAAGCCTTCCGGACGACGTGCAGGTTTATAATGCGAGCGGCTTCACCAATGGCATCCCCTACGTGCAGTATAATCTTCCCCTCGCTCCCGCTGCGACAGTTAGTTTCCTGATCGAGTATTATCGCGCCAATCGCGATACCAATTTCCAGCCTACCTTTTTTGTTCAGGAAACCACCCCGCTTTCCTTGACCCCAACCGGTACGGTCCTCACGATCAATCGTGATGTGCAATTGGCAAGTGGACGGTTCCTGATCGAATTTTCCGCCATCCCAGGAGGCCGCTACGCCGTGCAGTACAGCAGCGACCTGACAAGCTGGAAAACCGCCATTCCCATTATCACCGCCCCGGCCAACCGGGTGCAGTGGTACGACGACGGCCCACCCAAAACTGAAAGCAACCCCACCAATGTCGGGAGCCGTTTCTACCGGGTCATGGTACTGCCGCCCTGAGTCTTGTCACCACCAACCACCACAAAACTTATGAATCGAATTATCCTTTCCACCACGCTCGCCCTCGCCGCCACTCCTTTCGCCATGCACGGCGAGGATTCCACCGATAACCCCAACCGCTTCTTCTTCGGCCCGCGCTTTGGCATGAACTTCAAAGCCGACTTCCGGAACAACGCATCCTACTTCAACGCAGTCAACCCGGGGCCTGTTGCTGGCGGCGCGGACCACACGTATAATGACGGTTACGTCCTCGTGGACAGCAGCGGAAACGCGGGCGGCCTCACTTGGAACTGGGGCTACCAAAACTCCTCTCAGGTGGTAGGCAATACCGTGGCCATGCAGTTCCACGCCATTCAGTCCAGTAGTCCTTCCTCTGCCACCGACAATCCGCAATACGGAGCCGAATTGGTCTACCAGCGCGTCATCGGCCACTTGCCCTCGTCGTCTGGCTGCTGGGGCCTCGAAACCGGCTTTGGCTTCACGGATCTCGACCTGCGCGAGAATCGCAGCGGAACCGTGTCAGTCACCACCGATACCTTTCAGCTTAATGGTGTGTTACCTCCCAGCGCCGGATACAATGGCACCTTCTCGGGACCCGGTGCCTTGCTCGGCGACACCCCCACGCGCACCACCGAGTCCGCTGCCCTGACGAGCAATCAAAAGTTGAGCGGTCAGTTATTTAGCATTCGCCTCGGTCCTTTTGCCGAATTGAATTTCACTCCCAAATTGAGTTTCGACGCCAGCGTAGGCCTGACTTTGGCTCCGACGACGCTTGATTACGACTTCTCGGAAACCGTCGCTCTGGCCGGCGGCGGCACGTTTGCGGCGAGCGGCCATTCGTCCAAGACCGAGCTGCTCTACGGCCCCTACGTGGGTGGGATGCTTCGCTACGCCTTCAACAAGTGCTGGGGCGTCTATGTTGGCGCGCAATTCCAAAATCTGACCGACTTGGAGCAATCAGTTGGCGGTCACACAGCCCGACTCGACCCGGGTGCCACGGTCTATGGAACCGTTGGAGTAAGTTGGAGTTTCTAATTATCAGACCCGGGGCATGGCATCGCCGACGGCGGAAACGCTGGAAAAAGCCGGTGATTTGCGGACGTATGACGCCGGACTGCGCGCCAACCCCGACATCCGCATCATCGTCAATCAAAACGATTTTCTCCTGGCGGACGAAGACCTGGCTTGGCTCCACGCCACGTTTGCCCCGGAACAATCAACCGTCTTCGCGCAAGGCGGGCACTTGGGAAATCTTTCCAATCCGACGGTGCAAAAGTCCATTTTGGGAGCGCTGGCGAACATGAAGCCACCCCAACCCAAATCTGAATAAGCTACTGAAGGAAGTTTCGCCCATGAAATCTGAAGCTCCAGCGACCGTCATCCAAGCAATTCCAATTGCTGCCAAGGAGCTGCCCGTAGTTCGAAAACACAAGATTCCGCTGGCCGCCAAAGTGGCCGGCACCGCCTTCCTCGCCGTCCTCGTTCCGATTTATTTGCATATCTATGGGCCCACCAATTTTTTATGGTTCTGCGATGCTGCCCTCATTCTCACGGTGGCGGGCATGTGGTGGGAAAGCTCCCTGCTCATCAGCATGTGCGCCGTTGGCATTCTGCTTCCGCAATGCCTCTGGCTCGCGGACTTCGGCAGCCACCTTCTGGGAATTCACTTCCTGGGCCTGACCGGTTACATGTTCGACCGCCATCTCCCTCTTTTCACCCGCGGGCTTTCGCTTTTTCATGGCTGGCTGCCCTTGCTGCTCGTCTGGCTCCTGATCCGCCTGGGGTACGACAAACGGGCTTTGTCTGCCTGGACTGTCCTGGCCGCAGGGTTGGTGCTCGTCTGTTACTTTTTTACTCCGCCCGCTGGCACCCATCTGGTCAACCCCAATACCCCCATCAACATTAATTATGTTTACGGTTTCAACGACCGGCAGCCGCAACACCGGCTCAACCAAAATCTCTATGTCATCCTGTGGCTTGTCGTACTGTGGCTCGTCGCCTTTCTCCCCACCCACCTGGCCTTGCGCAAAAGCTTCAATGCGCCACGGCCAGCGGCCGGCCTGAAACTCCCCATCCGGTTTCTTTGATCATCCCAGCCTGCCCGCCAGGGCTGGATTCATAAATGTTGGGTAGGGTAACACCCCATAGCGCCCGCACGCTTTTGGATTACTCTCATTCCATGAATCACAAAAAACTTTTCTTCAAGGCCGGCAAAGCCGGATTCGTGTTGGGTGCTGCGCTCCTGGTAACGCTGACCGGATGCGTGGGATACGTTGATGGGCCGCGCGCCGGTGTATATGTAGCACCTCCCGTGGTGGAGATTCAGGACGACTACGTTTATTACCCCAGCTATGAGGTCTATTACAGCAGCAGCCGGCATCAATACGCTTACCTGGAAGGCGGCGCGTGGGTTTCGCGGCCGGCGCCGCGTGGCGTCTCGGTTGACGTGTTGCTGGCTTCACCATCCGTGAGGATGGATTTCCACGATTCCCCGGCAAATCACCATGCGGTGGTGGTTCAAAAGTATCCAAAAAATTGGGCGCCGACCGGCTCGCATCAAGGCCAGAAAGAAAATCGGAAGGACAATAAGCCCGACGAACGCGGGGGAAATAACGGAAGATAACCAAGCGAACCACATTCGCACATTGAAAGGAACATTATGTTAGGAACCATTCTATTGATTGTACTCATTCTTATGTTGCTCGGCGCACTCCCGAGGTGGTCACACAGCCGGAGTTGGGGTTATTACCCGAGCGGCGGATTGGGCTTGCTTTTGGTTGTTCTGGTTGTCCTGCTTTTGCTGGGCAGAATTTGAACAGGATGGGCTGTGCTCCATCGGTAGCAAGGGTTGGCAGTTGAATGGATCGCATGCCGGGCAAGTTATCTTCTCAGGTGGCGGCCCACGCAATTTACACGAAAGACAAGTTTATGTTACAAGGTATTAAACAGTTGTACGGAGACAAACTCGGGGCGTCGGATGGCGAAATCGGCCATGTGAAGGATTTTTATTTTGACGATCAGAACTGGGCGGTTCGTTATCTGGTCGCGGACACGGGTTCCTGGTTGCCGGGTCGCCAAGTGCTCATCTCTCCCCATGCCTTTGGCAGCCTCGATCAGACCGGAAAAGTCCTGCGCGTGAACCTGACCCGGAAACAGATCGAGAACAGCCCTTCGATTGAATCGCACAAGCCGGTGTCGCGACAATACGAAGAGGAGTATTACCGATATTACGGCTGGCCGTTCTACTGGCAGGGTGATGCGTTGTGGGGCATGAGCGGCTTCCCGATTTTGGAGCTGCCGTCAAAACCTCTCCCGAGTGAGCCAGCCCCTGCGAGTAACCGGCACCCCGAATGTGCCGATGCGCATCTGCGCAGCACGCAAGCCGTGAACGGCTACCACCTCCAGGCGAGCGATGGGACGATCGGCCACGTCTGTGATTTTATGATGGACGCCCAGAGTTGGGCGATTCGTCAACTGGTCATCAAAACCGGGCACCGGTTTTACGGCAAGGAAGTGCAGCTACCGACGCGCAAGGTGGACCGGATCAGTTATCCGGACTCCACGGTGTTCGTGAATTTGACCAGGGAAGCCGTCGAGCAGAGTCCCGCACACCATGTGTCTCCGTTCAGTGCGGCGGCTTGACACCGTTATCAGATCCTTATCTTCCCCGCCCGGCGAACGCTTGAATCCATGGAGACTGGTCGGGGTGAACAAACGCCTCGGTGGCAATCAAGACGGTGCGGCTCAGTTAGCGCGCCTCGTCTCAGTCCATCGCGGCCAGTAATTCATCCAGCGGCACGGTTGTGGGTAGTGAGAACTTCATCGCGGATCCAAATTCGTGTGTAGAACGAACAATTTCCAAGACGAGCGGAGACCGAGTGTCGGTTGGGAGCAAAATCAAAACTGGGGCGGGCGCCTGCGAGGGTTGGCGGACTGATAGGTGGATGCATGCGCGGCAGGCCGGGGCACGACATTGCGATCCGGAGCCAGGGAAGGGAAAGCCTGGCTCAAGCTGCCGCCTGACGAGCGTAGCGGTGGTGGAGTCCGCAAACCAAGAGCAGTTCGATGATTTTGCCCTGATCGGGCGGTTCAACAGCGCGCGGTGGCGGGCAATCCTGTTCCAGAAACCTATGTGTACGATGACGATGATAGTAGCTCAAGCGCCTCGAGGAACGATTGCAGCAACAGGGCAAAGCGTTTTTGAAAACGCTCCAAGACGCAAAAGAAAACAAAGATGAGTGACGCGAATTGCGCAAATTCACAAGAATTAAAGGCTTGGAAGGCCAACAGAACCATTTCGCAAATTTCCCCCAGAACCCAAACCCGAGATCCCAGACCCAAATAATATTTCCTCGCCAGCGGCGGGCAAAAAGCCTTGAATCCCAAGCGCAATCATGTGCCCTGGCGAAACCAACCCCGCCCGCCCTCGCGAGACCCGGCGGCAATTCATCAAGAAAACCGGCATGGCCGCCGCGGTGGTCGCCGGCGGCAGCCTGCTTCAACTTCCCGTCTCCGCCCGCGAAAACAACCCGGCTGTTTCGATTGTGCTCGACGAGTCCGACCCGGTCGTGACACAAGCGCCGGTGAAATGGGCCGTGGAACAATTGCACGCTGCCCTGACCGGTCGCGGAGCTGCGGCACAGATTTATCAAAACCTCGACCAGGCATCCGCTTCACAGGAATGCGTCCTCGTCGCCGGGCGCAATTCAAACCTTTCCAAACACATGCTCGGCGACGCGGGGATTTTGCTGCCGGACACCCCCGAAGCCATGGCGCTGACCCGCGGGCAAGCCGGGACACGCATCATCCTGCTGGCGGCCGGTTCAGACGTGCGTG
>JBEKMU010000103.1:0-10843 GCA_049523555.1 Verrucomicrobiota bacterium
GGACCAGATTTTGAAGGCGAACCCGGGATTGGATCCGAAAAACCTGATTGTCGGAAAAAAGATTTTTATTCCTGCGCCGACGCAATAATTGAGGCCGGAAGTTGGCAGATCGGAGATGGGGAAGCCCGGGTTAACGCAGCAACAGGAGAAAAATCACGATGGCCAGCGTGAGGCGATACCCCCAACGCGTTCAGTGGGGAAGTTTGAAGTGGATGACCAGCACGCCCGCCGCCGCGACCAGACAATAGTAGCCGAAAAATTTCCAGCGTCCGCCTTCCAGCCAGCGGGAAAGCCATTTCAAAGCCAGCAGTCCGGCGAGAAAGCTGAAGATCATGCCGACGAGGCTGGGGGCGAAAAGCTGCAGCACGGAACCGTGGCCGTTCAAGGCGTGGGCCTTGAGCAAGCGCAGCACTTCCTTGGCGATCACCGGCGGCGTCAAAACCACGGCGAGCGCGAAGCTGAATTCCTCCAGTTTTTGCTTGGGCAGGCCGAGCAGCAATCCGGTGGAGATGGTCGAGCCGGAACGCGAGAAGCCGCGAAAGGGCAGGCAGATGCCTTGCACGATGCCGATCCAGCACGAGTGCGCCGGCTGAATTTCCGAATGGCGCGGCGATTTTTCCTCCCGCCACCCGGCGTAAATGATCAGCAGCCCCACCGCCGCCAGCGCGCACGCAATCAACGGCAGGTTGGAGAACAAATCCTCGACCTCCGCGTGCGGCACGTGGCGCATGAATATTTTCTCAATGAACACCTTCAGTCCGTAGCCGACCAGGCCTGTGCAAACGGTCGCCATGCCGACTTGGATGGCAAACCATTGGAGCTGGCCGGGGGAGGCAAAGTAATCGCGTTTCCAGCCGCGCCAGAAATAAACGATCACGGCGAACATGGTTCCGGTGTGCAACATGACCAGCAGCATCGTCATTTCGGGACTCGACGGATCCAACCTCATGAGTTTTTCCGCAATGATGACATGCGCGGAACTCGAAACCGGCAGCAGTTCACACGCACCTTGAATCAGCGCCAGAATCAGGATTTGAAAATAATTCAGCATGTTCGTGAAATCTTTTCGCCAACTCCAAAGATGGCAACGGCCATCCCGTCAGGCATGGTGCGTGGTTAGACTCGAAACGCGGCCGGCTGGCAAGGAAGAAGTAGTGCGGGCGGCTACTTTTTTGATCCCCAAAAGGCTTTGCTTTCCTCGGCGTGTTGTTTGACCTTGAGCTGGCCGAGGATGGAATGCCAGCCGATGTAGATTTTGTGCCACTGGGTTTCGATGCCGCGCAACGCGCCTTCGCTCATTTCGCTGAGGTAACGCAACGACGGCGCGTTGCCGATGAGCCCGTGGACTTCGTCGCGCGTGGGCGAGGCGACCTCGACGGCGGCGTAAATCAATTCCAGTTCCTGCACGATGATGCTTTTGATTTCGAGGAAATGGTTTTCCTCCGTCGGCCCGAATTTTTTGTTGCGGGCAACGTTGACAAAGTGGTTGAACTGTTTCCAGCACTCAATATGGGTTTCAATTTGAGTGACCAATTGGTTGAGTTCTTTGGCGTTCATAGGCGTGATCAGGTTGGCAATGGCGAAAGCGCGGTTTGCGGGAAAAGGAAAATGACGGCACCGCCGCGCAACTCGCGGGCGGTGATGCGCAGGCTGACGAAAAGAATGGTGACCTCGGCGAGCGGCATTTGGGCCTCGCGCGCCTCACGGAAGAGCGCCAAGACGTCCCGCCCGATTGCGCGCAGCAAGTCTTTTGAATAGGCGGAGGAAACGGTGGACGTAACGACGTTGCCCTCCCGGTCCACGGCAATGCTGCCGCTCGGCAGTTGCTGGACCGCTGCGCGGGAACGAAAGCGGAATAGTCTTTTTAAGAATCCCATGACGCGACAAGTTTTTTGCTTTTTTCCAACAACGGTCCGGCTTCAACGTTCGGCGGCCAGCCGACGAGGAACGATTTGTCCTCGCGGGGTAAAACGAGCAACTGGCGTTCCAGATTGTGCCCGCCAAGGTGTGACAGCGGTCCGGCTTCAATGTGTTCGCCGAGCCGTCTGGCGACTTCCACGGCGCGGCGCGTCCAATGGGCGAGCGGCTGGACGGATTGTGTGCCCAAAGCTTCGACTTCGCCCCGGCCTTCAGCCGGGACGGCGACAACGAATTCCGCGTTTTCGCGCGTGAGCAGCGCCAGTTTCCAGATGGTTTTGCGGTGCGCGGCCTGTTCGACGGATTCAGGTTCAACCGGGTTGGCCGTTTCGTCCATGGCTTGCGCGGATTCGAGGAGCAGGGCATTGACGGATTTGGTGATGGTGTGCTCACGGTTGGGTTCGGCGGGCAGGTTTTCAAACGTGCCGGCTTTCCACGCCAGGATTCTCCGGAACGCCACCTCGCCACGCGCGCCCTCGGCCTCGGCGTCAATCAATTCACCGTCCTGAATCCACAATTTTGCCACGAGCGCGCCGCGCGTGAGGCGCAGCACGGTGGAACTGCGCGAGAGGCATTCCATCTGGATGATGTCCATGAGGCTTTTGCTTTGAATGCCGCGGAAGCCGCCATCGGTTTCGCGCCCCAGCAGCGATTCGAGACAGTCCAAGTACATCTGCAGGTTGCGCTGCATCTCGGTTTTGAGCCAGAACAAGTCCACACCCAGCGCGTAAGCGCGGGAACGAAATTCCTCGTCTTCAAGCGCGCTCAAGACGACCGTGCGCAGTTCGGGGAAGCGGCGGCGGACGATGGCGAGCACTTGCAGTCCGTCAATGCGCGGCATTTTCAAATCGCATATCAACAGCCGGAACGGCTCGGTTTCCATCAGCGCCAGGGCGCGCGCGCCGGACGTAACGGTGCGGATTTCAGGCTTGCTGGGAAGATGCGTCAGCAACTCGCTGCTCAACTTGAGCCAGTCCGCGTCGTCGTCCAAAACCAGGATTTTATGCCTTGTCTCCATTCCGATGGCCACAATCGCTAACGCCGTTGCTGCACAAATACAAGCGCGAAAGTGCGCAAACAGCATTATTTTTTGGGAGAAGCAATCGCCGTTCCCGCCGGGCGGAAAACATTTAAGGCCGCATTGTGGACAAACAACAGACAAATCAGTCCAACGGTGGGACAATCTTTCCGCCCGGTCACCCAAAATCGAAAACCGCGCGTCAGAATCGAGACAAAAAAGGGTCATGGCGCGCTTCCTGCTAAAATTCGTGGCAAACCTATCTGGTTCGATAGGCAGCGGAACATGCGTGTCATACCAAAGATCATGAAAACGAAGTTTGTCGGGTTGCTCCGAGGCCTACTCCACCGCCTCGATCAGAATGAAGTGAACGCAGTGGAATTGCCGCGACCCATCACTGCCGCGCCGCCCGCAGAGATCCCCCCAGTCATGGCTGCGCAACCGCAGCCGGTTTTTACTCCGCCGTCAACACCTGGTGAAAGCCAGAATGAGACGGATGAGTTGGAGTTGCCGTTGCAAACGGTGCTCGCCGCGTTGCCCATGGATTTGCGCGCCAAAGTCATGCAGGTGCCGCCGGCGGGCGCGACGATGATCATAGCAATTGAAAAAGTCCTTTCGCAGCTCGCGCACGGCTCGGTAAAAATCAGTTACGGCGAATTGCGTCTAGCCGCGCCCACCCTTTTCGCGAACTCCGGTGGCGAGAATGACTCCCGGCCAGTGACCTTGCCGTTGAACGAAATTCTCGCGCGACTCAATCCGGCTTTGTTGTCGCGTCACTCCACGCAGAAGAAAATCGAGGTTGCCGACGATGTCATCGGACCGTTCGATGGCCGCGGTCAGGGAATTAATTTTACCACCACGCCACTCAAACCCGCACCAGCGCCGGCGCCAGCGCCGGCACCGCGGACCAAGTCGCCGATTTCGTGGCCTGCTGTTCCGCCCCATCCGCTCACGCCGCGACCGTCGTTTGCTTCACGCACCATCACTCCGATGCCGGCGCCCGCCACAGCGGCGCCGACAACCGTCGGCCCGGTTCCGCGCAACGGCGCGCCCCGTTCTGTTTCCGCTGCGCCGGTCTCACCGGTGACACCCACCGCGCACCCGACCATTCTACCGGAGCACACACAGTCAACCATTTCCGCGCCGTTGGCCGCGCTTTCGGAAGAGTGGCCGGAGGCACTGCGGCTGGAAATCGCACAAACGAATTTGACGAACGCCCAGGTCGCCTTGCCGGTGCATCTGGTGGAACCGGCGTTAAGACGCGGACGCGTGATTTTCTCATGGCGTTACGTGCGTTCCTGGATCAGACCGGTGCCGCCGGGGGTTTCCGTCCATGATGGAATTGAACTGGAACTGCCGTTGAAAGTCATCGCGCCTTTGTTTTTCGGACAGCAAAAAACAATGGCCAGACTGCAGCGGAAAGTTACCCTTGCCCCCGAAATCCCTGATCTTTTTTTCGGTTTTCCGCAGCCGCAATCGCAGCCGGAAGTAGCAGCGTCGCAGCCCGAAGTGACCGCGCCGCAGCCGGAAGTCGCCCGTTACACGCCCAGGCCGGCGGATACCAAACTGCCCGACACGAATTATTACATTTGGAGCGACAACAGTGATGTGCCAAAGGTGGACGAGAGCGAATACAAACGTCCGCACACGCCGCCGACCGATTTCACCAGCCGTCGGGCAATGCCGAAGGACGTCGTCGCCCGCGCCTTGGAATTGCCCGGTGTGGCGGGCGCGCTCGTGGCGCTGCAGGACGGTTTGAAAGTGGCCAGCCAGGTGCCGGCGGAATTGAACGCCGACACCCTCGCCGCGTTTTTGCCGCAGATTTTTGACCGGTTGGGCCAGAGCACGCGAGAGTTGCGCATGGGTGCGCTGAACAACGTGAATTTCACCGTCGGCAATGTGCCGTGGAAAATTTACCGGGTGAACGCGGTCTATTTCGCCGCGTTCGGTCGCGCGGGCGAAGCGTTGCCCACCGCGCAACTGGCCCTGCTGGCCGCCGAACTCGACCGCAAAAAGCAATAATTATTTTATGGCCATCATCAATCAAGCTACCAAGGAATTGCAGGTCAAAATCGTCTATTACGGCCCGGCAATGGGCGGCAAGACGACCAACCTCGTCCAAGTCCACGACCACGTCCAAACCGCCGCAGGCAACAAGGGCAAACTCGTTTCGCTGGCGACGAGCTCCGACCGCACGTTGTTCTTCGATTTCCTGCCGATCGAGGCGATGACCATCAAGGGCTTCAAGACGAAGTTCCAGCTTTACACCGTGCCCGGCCAGGTGATTTACAACACGACGCGGCAACTGGTGCTGCGCGGCGTGGACGGCATCGTGTTCGTCGCCGATTCACAGTACGAAAAAATGCCGGAGAACGTGGAAAGCTTCCAGAACCTCATTGATAATTTGAATACGCTCAAGCTCAACTTCGCGGACATTCCCTACGTGCTGCAGTACAACAAGCGCGATTTGCCGAACGCCGCGCCGGTCGAATACATGGAGTTTCTGCTGAACAACCGCGAGTTGCAGGTGCCGTCGTTCACCGCAACGGCGCACAGATGTGAAGGCGTGTTCGAAACGTTAAACATGATCACGCGCCTGCTGCTGCAAAAATTCATCAACCAAAGTGTTCCGCAATACGCATGACATGGCCACTCTGCCCCAACTCGTCGAGCGCGATATTCACCTGTTGGACGAAACGCTCCGCGAATTCATCGCTCACACCGAAGCGACGACGGCGCTGATTATTGACAAGGGCGGTTTCCTCATCACGCATCAGGGCGATGCCGCACAATTTGATTTGACCACCATCGGCGCGCTCGCTTCCGGCGCTTTCATGGCCAATCAGACCATTGCCGGCCTCGTCAATGAATCGAACTTCAACAGCATTTACCAGCAAGGCGAAAAGTACAGCATGTTCGTCGTGAACGTGGATGAACATTGCCTGCTGGTCGTCATTTTCAAAGCTCAAGTGGGGGTGGGGGTGGTGAAATACTACGCCGCCAGTGCGGTGAAACGCCTTGCGCGCCGGCTCAAAACCGCGCGTGAACGCAATCCCGACGGCGGACTCGACCTCTCCGTGCTCAACGTGACCGACCCGCACCATCTCTTCCGGAAGAAAGAGGTGTGATGGACGTGGCCGTGCGTGTAAAAGCGCGGCCAAGGCGTTTCACAAATGCCGCTATAAAAACGATCAGCCACCCGTCACAATCCAGCGTGGCTGCCGTCGCAGAACGGAGCGTTCTTCGTGTGCTTGCAGCCGCACCAGGCGAGGGTCCGGGTCTCGGCGATTTCAACTTTCTTTGGCCCGCAACCGGTGCCTTTGTGCGAGCCGTCGCAAAACGGCTGGCCTTTTGATTTTCCGCACGCGCACCACCAATACGTGCCGGGTTTGACCTGTTGAACGAACGGAGATTTTTGCGCAATGGTCGGTTCCATAGTGTGGCAACGATATTCCAATCGGCCAAAAACGCAAATTTCTTTGGATTATGGGTAGGGACAGCACTGCGGCGTCCCTACCTTGCCATTGGCAACACGCTTTGCCGGGGTTAACTTCTCCTTGCGATTATGCCTGAGCACCCCATCACTTACCGCCAATGGGGCACGGATTTGGACGCCAACGCGCTCCAGCAGATGGAGAACGCCTGCCAACTCCCGGTGTCCGTCGCCGCCGCGCTCATGCCCGACGCCCACGTCGGCTACGGCCTGCCCATCGGCGGCGTGCTCGCCACCGACAATGCCGTTATCCCCTACGCCGTCGGCGTGGACATTGCCTGCCGCGTCAAACTCACCGTCCTCGATTTACCGCTGGATTATCTTCGCCGCCGCGAAACCGATCTCATCCGCGCCATCGAAGCCGAAACGCGCTTCGGGATCGGTTCCGAATTCAAACATCGCCGCACGCATCCGGTGATGGACGAAGACTGGTCCGTCAGCCCCGTCACACAGCGTTTTCGCGACAAGGCGGCGGCGCAACTCGGCACCAGCGGCAGCGGCAATCATTTCGTCGAGTTCGGCGAATTTACCGTGGAAACCAAGGAGCTCGGCCTTGAACCGGGCACGTATCTCGCCCTGTTGAGCCACAGCGGCAGCCGCGGCACCGGCGCGCTTGTGTGCGACCATTACAGCCGCGTCGCGCGGGCGAAACACAAGGATTTGCCCAAGGAACTCAGCTACCTCGCGTGGCTCGACCTCGATTCCGCCGACGGCCGGGAATACTGGGCGGCGATGGAATTGATGGGCAAATATGCCTCCGCGAATCACTATCTCATCCACAAATACGTCGCGCGGCATCTCAGTGCTGGCGTGCTGCTGGACATTGAAAACCATCACAACTTCGCGTGGAAAGAACGCCATGGCGGACGCGACGTCATCGTGCATCGCAAAGGCGCGACGCCGGCGGGCGCGGGAGTGCTGGGAGTGATTCCTGGTTCGATGGCCAGTGCCACGTTTGTGGCGCGCGGCAAGGGCAACGCCGCGTCGCTCAACTCTGCCGCGCACGGCGCGGGCCGCGTGATGAGCCGCCACAAGGCCAGGGAAAGTTTCAATTGGAAGATGGTGAAACCCTACCTCGACGAACGCGGCGTGAAATTGATTTCCGCCGGTCTGGACGAAGTCCCGATGGTTTATAAAAACATCGAGGAAGTCATGGCCGCGCAAACCGGTTTGGTTGAACCACTTGCTCGGTTTTTCCCGCGCCTCGTCAAAATGGCCCCGGCCGGCGAGCGGGCGGAGGATTGAACCGGCGTGCTGGCAGGGACGGGATTCATGCCGTAGGACAGGCGTCTCGCCTGTCTCTGACTTTGTTCGGATTGCCTTTTCGGAAAATGCGACAGCGCCAAGAACGCTGCCAGACGGTGAAAGAAATTCTTGACGATGGAGACAGGCGGGACGCCTGTCCTACAGTGTAGCGAGCTGGAAAGGATGGCCCATCTTTCGTGATCTTCCCAACGTCCGCAGACTTTCAGATAACGGCGGGGGAATCCTTCCCGCACAAACCCACAACTCCGCGCTGGTGGGTAGTGTCCTAATTTGAATTTAGAATTTGTCTCTGCGATGGCGAGGTATGACCACAACGAGACACGCCCGCCCGAGGCAGACAAGGGTTATCAGCCGTGTTCTCATTTCTTTCTCGCCACAATTGAAGCCCTTACCGCCGTTTGCGGTGAAACGACCGGCGGAATTTCCAACGCATTGACGTATCGGGTTTCCTTGCCGTCGTGGAAACTCCAAGCGTAACAGCGTTTCGCTTTAGGGTGGCCTGTCAGGGCAAACGATTCAACGACACCGACCCACAACGTTTCATTTCTGAACTTTTCCATGACCACGGTGGATTTCTCATGCACAGCCTTGCACTTGTGCGTGGTTTCAATCGCTGTTCGTAAATTTTCAATCCGTTCGCTCATGCGTCCGCCATTTCGACCGGATTCTGCACTGTCCATGCAGAAGTTTCAACACCAGATTCCACAGCCGGTGTGCATCGAATGGTTTTGTGAGACTTGACGAAATTGTAATAATTGTAATGAGCGTAATGTAGCGCAACCGCAGCTTTGAAATTTTCCAATTTCTTGCTGAATGCGTTTGTTACCCGCCCGAATCAAGGCTGCAAATTGCGACCTTAAAGAAGGAAGAAGATTTCGCCGCGACGGGGCGGGAAGGTTTCAGGGAAGCAGGTGGCGACAAAGATTCCGCTCCTCACCGGGCGGGGCGGCGGGCGGTGGCGGGGGATTTGAACAGAAACAAACGGATTTAACGCCAAGACGCCGAGGCGCAAAGGCGCGAGGATTGGGCGGAAATATCCCGAAGGGATTACGTCGTTCAGCCCAGCATTAAACGATGAAATCGGGCTACGCTGGGTGGCGAATCACAAATTGAAATCAACCCGGAAGGGGTTGAATGAAATTGCGGCGAGATGGTGATGCAACCCCGCCCGCCCCGATGCTGTTTATCGGGGTTGAACGCCAAAGGACGCCGTCGGCCGCCTCACCGCTTGCCACCGACAAAATCGAAAGCTTCCAACAGGGATTCCGGACTGCAAAGTTGGTGTCCCATGTCCGGCTGGTCAATGAGCGTGGCTTGAAAACCGTTCTTCACAAAACCGCCCTGGTATATGTCCAGTATGTTCCCATAACGAAAATCCTTGGCACCGGTGATAAAAACGAAACGCACTTTCTTCCTGGCCTCAGCGACCCGGTTGGGAGGAACCGGCCAGACGCCATAGTCCGAATTGCCGGCCGCTTTGACCTTGGGCACCGGCTTGTAGAAATTGGCTCCGCAAATTGAAATATTTCCGGCAATCACGTCGTTGTGCAGGAAGGCCAGTTGCAGCGAGCAGCGCGCCCCGCCCGACAGTCCACCGGTGTAAATCCGCCGGGGATCTGCTTTATACCGCTCAACGGTTTTGAGAATTCCGATCAAGGTGAGTCCAACGCGCCGGGAAAACGGCTGATCATTGCCAATCTTTTGGGGAATCAGGCAGATCAGCTTTTCCTTTTCCATGATGGCCGCCCATTCCTTGGGCATGGTCATGTGGTCCCCGGAATTCATGAACGCAAAAACGCCAAAGGCCTCCTTGTCCGAATAATTCCTGGGCACAAAGATTTCAAACGATTCCTTCGCCAGATCAAAACGGTAGTCAACACCCATGGCGGGGTTCGCAACCCGCGGGAGCGCCTGGTCAAAATGGACGAGTTTCCCTTCGCCGGGAGACGGAAAACCGGCGATTTCTTCAGCACCCGCTGTTTGCAAACAGGCAGCCAATACGAACAGCCAGGCGTATCTTGGTATTCTGATTAATCGTTGACGCATATGAATGTCGGTTATTCCGCAGGTTCAATGCCACTTTTATGCCGATGAATTCCCGCGTCTTGTCAAAATGGCCCCGGCCGGTGAACGGGCGGAGGATTGAATTTGTTGATTGATTCCCTCGTCCCGCGCAGCGGGGAGAGGGTAGCCGGAGGCCGGGTGAGGAGATCTGATTTGCGCCAGCTCACCTCGCTCCTCTCCCCCGTCGGCGACGGCGGAGAGGGAGTGAACTGTGCGAACCTGCCTCGCACAACTACTTGTCCGATTTACACCGCCGATGACTTCATTTCACCACCGTTGCCGCTTGTATTTTATCCCGTGCTTTTTAGCCTTCACTCCATGAAAACCCGATCCGTTCTTTTACTGGTTCTGGTCCTGATTGCCCCGGCGGTTTTTGCCCAGCGCGATTTCTCCAACGTCAAAATCAGGGCCATGCCCGTTACCAATAACATCTACTTCCTTGAATGTTCCGGCGCCGTCGTCGGCAACATCGGCGTGTCCGTCGGGCCGGATGGCATCCTGCTCGTGGACGACGGGTATGCGCCGCTGGCGGAGAAAATCGAAGCGGCGGTCCGGGAGCTTAATCCCGGCAAAATCAAGTTCGTGCTTAACACCCATTTCCACGCCGACCACACTGGCGGCAATGCCGTTTTCGCTTCGAAGGGAGCGACCATCATCGCCCAGGACAACGTTCGCAAACACCTGGCCCGCAACACCCAAAACCCGCCGGAAGCGCTGCCCGCCATCACCTTCGACCAGTCCGCGTCCATCCATTTCAACGGCGAGGACATCAAGCTCATCCATTACGGCCCCGGCCACACGGACGCCGACAGCATCGTTTATTTCACGGGCGCGAACGTCGTCCACATGGGCGACCAATTTGTCAACGGCGGTTTTCCGTTTGTTGACCTCAAAAACGGCGGCAGCTTGGAGGGCTACATCAAGACCATTACTGCCGTGCTGGACACGGTTCCCGCCGACGCGAAAATCATTCCCGGCCACGGCCAATTGGCGACGGTGGAAGACCTGAGAAAATACCGCGACATGCTCGTGACAACCTCAGACCTCGTGAAGAAATCCATCGCCGAAGGCAAAACGCTCGACCA
>JBEKMU010000104.1:0-10707 GCA_049523555.1 Verrucomicrobiota bacterium
TTGGCGACGGTGGAAGACCTGAGAAAATACCGCGACATGCTCGTGACAACCTCAGACCTCGTGAAGAAATCCATCGCCGAAGGCAAAACGCTCGACCAGCTCAAAGCCGACGGCCTGCCGGACAAATGGAAAGGAATGGGCGGCGGCTCCACCAGCACCACACGCTGGATTGAAACCATCTACAACGACGCGACCAAGGCACCGGCGCGTTGAACGCGCGGAGAATTGAATGTGTTATCCCGAAGGGATTTCGTCATTCAGCCCGGCGTTGACCGATGAAATCGGGCTACGCTGGGTGGCGTATCACAAATTGAAATCAACCCGGAAGGGGTTGAATCAAATCGCGCGACGGTGATGCAACCCCGCCTGCCCCGAGGCCGTTTATGGGGTTGGGGTTGATGATTTTTGGGACGATGACCTAGGGTAGTCGCTCCTTGCCGCGCCAAAACTGAGCGACGGCGGGCGCTCCAACCTTGGGCTGAAGTATGGAATCCCGTTGGGATTCAAAAATTGCCGCGTCGTGGCGGCTAACCTGCAACCTTCTCCAGGAAACGCTGAGTCGTTCGCCGCCGGAAGGCATAAATTGCGCCGGCAATCACGAGCGGGAGCGCCGCTCTAATCCAGTGTGGAGTCCAGGAAAGACCCAGCACAAATGAGTTTGGCTGGATGAAAGCGTCACTGAATAATGCGTAAAGTGAACAAATGGCACAGGCGGTCAGCATCCACTTGAAGCTCACGACTGTTCGTCGAGCCAGCCAACAGAAGAGCAGCGACACTAAGGCAATCGCGACCAAGTCAGCGCACTGAACCACCGTGACCAAATGCTGAAATACAACCGGGTTACCGGTTGCAGTGTGGAGTTTCTTTGAATCCCAGCCGAATCCCAGCACGAACGCCAGCGATAAGCCGAGGAACAAGAGCAGAGCCCACAGCACCGGAACTGCCAAAAGTGGCACCACACAAAAACCGATGACGGAATGACGGCCCCACCAGGACGATTGTCGCAGTGTCGCCATCAGTTGCTCTGCCAGAGCGAGTGGGTCTCCGAGCTTTGCGTCCGCGCGGGATTCCGCATTGGCTTCGGATAATCCCTCCGACAAGGCGGCTTGTTTCAGGTCCTCGCGGTGGTCGGCAATTTCCTGGACCAACCGCCGCACCTGCGTCATGGGGCAGCCAAGTTCCACCAACCGACGACGCAATGGTTCAATGAAATCAGGCATGTTGTTCCTCCATCAATAGCGAGACGCCGGTCGTAACGCGTTTCCACTCGGTGGTTAATTCTGCGAGCCGTTTCCTTCCGCGCGCAGTGAGTTTGTAATAATTGCGGTTCCGGCCGTCCACTTCACGTCGCCGGCTGCTCACCTGTTTTTCCGCTTCCAGGTAATGCAGGTGAGGATAGATGCAGCCCTCGCCGAAAGCCAAAGCTTCGCTGGTCTGGGTCCGGATTTCCTCCACGATCTGGTAACCGTACATTTCACGGCGGGCCAGCAGGCGCAGCACCAGCAGTTCCGGGACGCCGTTCAAAAAACTGGGGTTGGTTTTCTTCATCGCGGCGACAATACCTTAAACCATGATGCTTGTCAACCTCAAAGTGTGAGGCTACGGCGGCGGGCGGGGGATTTGAACACAGGCAAACCGATTTAACGCAAAGACGCCAAGGTGCAAAGGCGCAAATCGGCGGGGGAAATATCCCGAAGGGATTATGTCATTCAGCCCGGCGTTGACCAATGAAATCGGGCTACGCTGGGTGGCGAATCGCAAATTGAAATCAACCCTGAAGGGGTTGAATCGAATCATGGCGAAACGATGATGCAACCCCGATGGGGTTGATGATTTTGGGGATGGTGACCTAGGGTATCCGTCATCATTCCAACACCGCCGCGCTTGGTCAGAAGGATTTATCCATTCGAGTTGGCCGAGGGCTTCAAAGCGTCCAGAAATTTGCATTTGAGTTGGGCTTGAGTGGCCTTGTTCTTCAAGGCAAACCGAGGCTGCTTCTGCCAATGCTTGCCCAAATGCGGGTGTAAACCCTTTGCGACCGTTGCGCAGTTCAGCAAGAACCAGCGGAATGGGAGTGATATTTGGCACAGGCAAATTCATTTCCTTTTCTGCACTTTCGCCGCGACCTTCAGCCGCAGCGCATTCAGCCGGATGAAGCCGGTGGCGTCGTCTTGGTTGCAGGTTTTGGTTCTGGCTTCCATCGTGACCATCATATCCTTGCGGATGCGGAGTTCACGCCTTTTTCTTTGCCTTGCTACCCGGCTTGTCTTCCGGCTCGACATGAAAACCAATCCGCCGCCTCGGTGGTTCGGGCGGCAGCGGCGGCGGGTCGAGAATTTCCATGACGCGCCGGAGCACGTCCACAATCACACTCTCATGCACATCCAGACGGGAAGTCAGCTTTTTTTCCAGGTCGGCCAATTGGCGCGCGAGTTCCTTCGTGCCACCCAGCAGGTCGCGCATCTTCACGAAGGCCCGCACCACAAACACGCTCATCCGCACGGCTTCCGGGCTGTTGAGAACATTGGCCGCCATAATCGCGCCGTTTTCGGTGAAGGCGTAGGGAAGGAATTTTCGGTGCTGACCGCGTCCTTTTTTTAAGATCGCAATTTGCGATGTTAAAGATTTGAACTCTTCTGCTGTAAGTTGAAACAAAAAATCCACTGGAAACCGTTCGCGGTTGCGCTTTACCGCTTCGTTAAAACGGAACGTTGGTACACCGAAAATCCGAGCCAAGTCAGAATCCAAAATGACTTTTTGGCCGCGAATTGTCCGAATCAGCGAGCCGATGTCGTCCACGCGCGATGGCGTTTGATTGCTCATAGCGTTCCCTTCCTGATGCGGTCGCAATTTGTGACCGCATACCCTTTCATCTTGATATCGCAAATTGCGATATCAAGTTCCGACTTCGTTCAAGGTCACAAATTGTGACCTTAAAAGATTTTTGCTTCAAACTTGAGGTTCCAATTTGGAACTTCAAGATTACTAATCTAAACGCAATACTTTTTCAATTAACTTGAAGTCACAAATTGTGACTGCAAGATTCCATCATGGCAATCAGCAAACTCCCGTTCACCCTTTCTGGCAAGGCCAATCACGAATGGCGACAAAGATTCCGCTCCTCTTTTCTGTCTCGGAAAAATCTCGTTTTGACTTTACGGTGTCAAACAGTAGCACCACACTCAGAAGTAAGATTCTATGGCAGACAGCCTTAAACACCTTCCACACCTTCCATACCGGTACCAAATATTCGGAGGAAGCCCTAAAGACATATCGCTCCAAACCCCGCTCTGGCGGTATATGACCTTTGAAAAATTTTGTTGGCTGCTGGAAAAATCTGCACTTTACCACACACGTCTCGATCAGCTTGGTGATCCCTTTGAGGGTGCTATAACTGACGCATACGCGCGAATGCGGAACACTGGAGAAATTGAACCTTACTTCAGTTCAAAGGAATACGAGCCGTGGATTTTCAAATCCGGGCGGTTCCATCAGTTTGCCACTTGCTGGCACGCCTCAGAACACGAGTCAGATGCGCTATGGAAGCTTTACGCTCCAGGTGGGGCTGGAATTGCCATTGTGTCAACAATGGCGTGCATTGAGCAATACGTCGACCTGACACCCCACATGCATGGGATACTGGGTCAGGTGGAGTATGCAGATTTCGATAATCACGACATGAGGCGGGACACAGGCACCCACACGGTGATACGACCTGGACATCTAAAACGGAAAAGTTTTGAGCACGAGAGAGAAGTCAGGGGGATTATTATCGCCAATTTCATTGTCGACGGCCCATCCTTTAATATGGATGACTCCTTTCTCGAACGGCAACGGCTCCGGCAGCCGCTCGGCATCAGTGCCAAAGTCGACTTGAAAGGACTTATCCAGTCAATCGTCGTCAGTCCGACAGCTAAATCCTATGTCGAGGAGCTTGTGCAAATAGTAACCAAGCGCCATGGGTTGGATCGCCTCGTTCGCAAATCCGATCTGCTCAAGACTCCGGTTTACTGACCATTCTATCTAGTTTTTCTTGGGAACGGGTTTCTTTAATTCCGGATCAAGATTCTTGGCTATGTGGGAAGTGATTTGAATATTACAGGCAAGAATCAGAAAGGGAATTTCGTAGAGGCAATCGAGTTCATCTTCATTCAGTTCCGTCTTTTTTGGAT
Source organism: Verrucomicrobiota bacterium (assembly GCA_049523555.1). GTDB lineage: Bacteria > Verrucomicrobiota > Verrucomicrobiia > Limisphaerales > UBA11358 > UBA11358. The sequence continues at coordinate 4,173 of JBEKMU010000104.1, forward strand.
CCGGGTGATGAATCAGTTCATGACGTAGATGTAGCAATTTCTCGAACTTTTTCACCGACTCTTCGGTGACGTGCAGTATTTTCTCTGGCTCATCTTTTCGCCTCAACTGGATCGGCACGACTGATTTCCAGAAGGGTTTCCCCAACAGTTTTGAGAAAACATCTTCGATAGTGCTGATTCGTTGGAATGACAATCCCTCGACAACCAACTCACATGGATGGACTCGCTTCTCATAAATCATGACGAGTTCGTCAATGTCATATTTTGCTTTGTGAAGCTCAAGTAGCTTTAGCTCAAACGTCTCCCGTTTGCAGCTTCGAAAGATGGTATCCAACATCCCCCGAAAATAGACCTCCGTAGCTGTTACGGAGCTAATTACAAAAGCGCGCTGGAAAAGCCACTTCGTAGATGCCGATACAGATGATTTAGCGAGTTCTTCTTCTGCTTTGAAATGAGCCGTCCATAGTTCGTAGAACGCATTGAATGGACGGCCTTCGCGGCCTTCAAGAAGCTGACGAGTTCTGAGCAGACGGTTGAGATTCATCCGACTGAGAGAATTTATTTCTTCCTCTGCACCTTCGCCGCGACTTTCAACCGCAACGCGTTCAACTTGATGAAGCCGGTGGCGTCGTCCTGGTTGTAGGCTTTCGTCGGGTCGGCTTCCATCGTCGCAATGTGCGGGTTGTATAGGCTTACCGGACTTTTGCGGCCCGCGACCATGATGTTGCCCTTGTATAGTTTCACCCGCACGGTACCGGTCACGTTCTTCTGGCTCTCGGTCACAAAGGCCTGCAACGCCAGCCGCTCCGGTGCGAACCAATAGCCGTAATACACCAGCTCCGCGTAGCGCGGAATCAGCGAGTCCCGCAGATGCATGACTTCCCGGTCCATCGTGAGGCTTTCCATCTGCCGATGCGCAAAATGCAGAATCGCGCCACCGGGCGTTTCATACACGCCCCGCGATTTCATGCTCACGTACCGGTTCTCTACCATGTCCACGCGTCCGACGCCGTGTTTCCCGCCGTTTTTGTTCAGCGTTTTCATCACACCGAGCGGGGACAGTTTTTGGCCATTCACCGCCACGCAATTGCCCTTCAAGAAATCCAGCGTCACGAATTCCGGTTTGTTCGGCGCGTCTTCGGGGAACACGGACAGCGTGGTGAACGAGCCGCGATACTTTTTGTCGCTCGCGTCCAGCCACGGGTCTTCGAGAATGCCGGCCTCGTAGGAAATGTGCAGCAGGTTCCGGTCGCTTGAGAACGGTTTCTTGGCGCTGGCCAGCACGGGAATCTGGTGCCGGGCGCAATAATCAATCATTTCCTGCCGGCCGGGAAACTGGCTGCGATACCGCGCGTCCCGCCACGGGGCGATGATCTCCAAATCCGGCGCGAGCGAAGCGGCGGTCAATTCAAACCGCACCTGGTCGTTGCCCTTGCCGGTGGCGCCGTGGGCGATGGCGTCGGCCTTTTCCCGGCGGGCGACCTCAATCATTTCCTTGGCGATGAGCGGCCGGGCGATGCTGGTGCCGAGGTAGTATTGGCCTTCGTAAATCGCGCCCGCCTGCATCATCGGGTAGATGAAGTCGCGCGCGAATTCCTCCTGCAAATCGCCAATGTAGATTTTAGACGCGCCGGTCTTTTTGGCCTTGGCGGCGAGACCGCGCAATTCCTCCTCCTGCCCGATGTTCGCGCAAAACGCGATCATTTCGGCGTCGTAGGTTTCTTTGAGCCACGAAAGCAGCACCGAGGTGTCGAGGCCGCCGGAATAAGCCAGAACAATTTTCATCATGGGGAATTAAACCGCCAAAGTGCCGCGCGCGCAAAAGGAAAATCAAATCAGTTCAAACTACGAAATACACCAAACACACGGAAACATTGGAACGCCGGACTCCGATCAGGGAGGGGAATTATGCGATTTACCGGATTCAAATGCCGATTTGGAAATCGGCGTTCCAACCACCGGTATGATCAGTTGGCGTCCGGCGCGGTCTGTTGCAGGCGTTCGAGGTCCTGAAGCGACAAGGGGTCGGTAATGGTGCCGCCCTCGAAGGCGGTTTGGGTTGGCTCGGGCCCCTTCCATTTCCAGTATTCTGTGTGGCCATCGGCAAACGCCAGAACGGTGCCATGCTGGTGCCGCCAGCTCGGAAGGTTATACCAGTTGTTGATTTTGGGATAAAGAAAATGGCCGTCGTCTATCGTCGTATCGTTCTCGTCAATAAAGGTGAGCGTCCCGGAAGCATTTCGGATTTGGCTGGTCCGGCTCAACGGGTGAACGTCCCAGTTATCGGTGTCCGTTGTTGGACCGCCCAGGTAGCAACTCAGGGAGAAGCTGCGGAGTTTGTTTGTGATGGTGCCTTGAATCAGGCTGCGGTCCGACGGGCAACGATATACATCCACATTCCTCACATAGGGGAAAAGGGTGCCGCTGGTTATGGTTGCCGGGTCTGCATCCAGGACGGCATTGCCAACGACCCACGAATTCGACGGGCTCCGGGAGATCGAGCCGATGAGCGCCCAGTCATTCAACGGCATTTTGTCGTGGGATTCGCTGGCGTACATCTCCCACGCAAGGCCAAGCTGCCTTTGATTGTTCAGGCAGTTAAAGCGATGCGCGCGCTCTTTGGCCGCGGACAACGCCGGCAGCAACATCGCGGCAAGGATGCCAATAATGGCCATCACCACGAGCAGTTCCATGAGCGTGAAAGCGCGTCTTGGCCCCATACACTTATAAACACTGAAGCACATGCTAAAGTTTCATTTCGCGGTCTTGTTGGCGCGCATATTTTGAACCCATTTCATGTCATCGAACGTTCCATCTATCTATAAAGTGCCCGCTCAGACCGGAAAGTGACAATTTATTTTAATTCCCCGCTTTTTCGAACACAACCAGTTAAATGACCGTTAAAGCATGCCTTTACCGGGATAGACACCGGCACCGCCCAATTTGCCTGGAGGCGCTCCAGGAAGATGCATGGTGTTTGTTCCCAATGCCGGGCGTTCACGGGAATTACTTCGTCAGATCCTCCACGTCCACCAGCGCGAAGCGGGTTTTATGGCTGACGGGAGAGGTCAGGGTTTGCCCCTGCCGGGTGATCTTCAGGATCATGTCCTCATCAAAGGCGATCTCCGCAATCATCCCCAACTCCGGATCGAACCAAACCTCACCGGACAACGTTCCCTTTTCGATTTTAACGGGGAGGTTGGGAGCGTTGGCGGCGGCCCGGGATGAAAAAGTGCCCGTGCATTGAATCCGCGCGCATTTGCGATCAGCGTGCTGCTCCCAATTCTTGAAGGTGCATTTCAAATCCACGTTGAGAATGCCGATGTTGTCGTCCGGCACTTCCAGTTTTTTTGACCAGGTATCGCCGATCTTTACCGCTCGATTGGGCATCATGTCCGCAAACGAACCGTATTGTTTGAAGCCGTTGCCAGTGAACAGTTGCTCGAACACCGCTTGCTCCTGTGGTTTCCCGCCTTGCCCCATCCGGTTCACCAACTCCTGATATCCCTCCATTTTTTCCACCTGGCCGTCGGCGGCGGTAAAATACTGAAGGCGGGTGCCGACCACCTTGCGCAGCACGGCGGCCACCAGATCGTTGGTATTCCGGGCGGGATCCCGGCTGGAATCAAAGCCCACCACCCGGTGGTCTCCCTGGAAAGTATCCATCGTCAGACCCTCAATTTCGAGTTGCAGTTGCCGGCCGCCGTTGTCAAGTTCCCTGACCAGGGAGAAATTAATGTCTTGGGTCATTTTCACCAACTGCTTCACCGGCCTCGGCTGATTGGGCTGTTTCATTTCGGTGGTTTGGGTCATTTCCATGCGCATGGCGTAACTCTTGCCGGCCTGCCATTTGACCTTCATTTCAACGGGGCCGCGAGCCGCATCGGCGCCGGTGGGTGTCGCGATTTCTTTGACAATGACGACAGTCGTGCCAGCAGTCAGAATAGCTGCCACCCCGACTGCGATTGCCGTTTTTGCTTTGATCCAGACCATAAGTTTCAATGCTCCTTTTACGAGAGTTAAAGTTGTAGCGGCAACGGCTGACCCTTTTGCCGCCGTTGCGGAAATGGTTACCGCAAGTCCCACTGGTGCAGCTTGAACCGAGTTGGCGGAAATCACCCCGGCAATAATGGCCGTCGTCGAACTCACGCCGCGTTTCGTGAAAAATTGCCGCAGCTTTTCCAGCGCGCGGTTCACCCGCATCTTCGCCGCGTCCTCGCTCGCACCCAAAGCTGCGCCAACATGCGCCAGACTCTTGTTCTCAAAAAATCGGAGCACGACGGCGTTCCGGTCTCTTTCGCCAAGCCGGCCCATCGCATCGTCGAGCAACGGTGCGATTTGCCGCCAGGCATCATCCATTCCGGGTGACGGTTCATTCAAAAGTGATTGCATATACGCCTCCTGTTCGCGGCGCGCGCGCCGGATTTCGGTTCGCAGAAAGTTCGCCGCCGTCAGCCGCGCGGTTCGATAGAGCCAGCCGGAAAGAACGGTTCGTTTGGACAAACTCTGCGCCTTCCTTGCCAGAATGATGAACACCGCCTGCGTGATTTCTTCCGCTGCGTGCGTGTTGCCAACACTGCGCAACGCGGTGGAATAGACGAGGTTGACATACCGTTCGACGAGCGTGGTGAACGCGGTTTCGGAATCGTGCCGGGCGTATTGCGCCAGCAATTCGATGTCGTCCATCTCCGGCATTTGCCTATAAATGTCCGCCGAAACGGGAAAAGGAACAGATTATTTTCGAATTATAACGGGAGATGGCTTGCCGGACCCTGCCACGGAAAATCCCCGGTATCGGAGTGAGCTGCGGCCAGGAATGGATTTACTCAAAATCCATCTCGTAGCTGTGAACGTTGCCGGTGAACTTGCTGCTGACCTTGCAGTTCGATTTGTTGATGACCGCCTGCATCGGTTTGTTCTCCGTGAGCACCTCGGCGGTGAAGCCGCGGATGCCGTTGCGGCGCGCAATACGCATCAGGTGTTTCAACAGGAACGTGCCGATGCCGTGGTTCTGCCAGTCGTCACTCACCACGAACGCCACTTCCGCCAGGTTCGTTTTCTGGTCGAGGTAGTAACTGCCGACCGCGATGATTTCCTCGCCGTACGCCTCCGGCAACGTGCCGACGATGGTCACGTCATTGCGGTGGTCAATATAGACAAAGTCCTGAATCTGATGCCGCGAGACCCGCGTTTGGTGGCTCATGAACCGATAATAAATCGTGGCCTCGGATAATTTGTAAAACAGGTCGCGCATCCGCGGTTCGTCGGTGGGATGAATCGCCCGGAAATTGAGCTGCGTCCCGTCGTTGAGCAGATAGGTCGTGCGCAGTTCCTTCGGCCCGACAAGAATTTTCTCTTCCTTGTCGCTCATCTCGGCGGAAAGGTATTTCGCGGCGATGGCCTCGCGCAGCAAATCGGCGCGGAATTTCGGGTGTGCGATGGTGATGAGCGCCAGGGCGCGTTCCTGGATGCTTTTGCCGTGCAGATACGCCACGCCGTATTCGGTCACGACGTAATGCACGCCCGCGCGGGTCGTCACCACGCCCGCGCCGGGACTGAGATACGTCATAATCCGCGAGATGGTGCCGCCTTTGGCTGTTGACGGCAGCGCGATGATGGCCTTGCCGCCGCGCGATTTGGACGCGCCGCGGTTGAAATCCACCTGGCCGCCGACACCGGAGAAAAACTTGGAGCCGATGGAATCGGCGCACACCTGGCCGGTCAGGTCTATCTCCAGCGCGGTGTTGACCGCGATCATTTTATTTTGCTGGCGGATGATGAACGGGTCGTTGACGTATTCCGTGGGGTGAAACGAGAAGAGCGGATTGTTGTCCACGTAATCGTAAATTTTTTTCGTGCCGAGGCAGAAGCTGGCCACGATTTTGCCGCGGTCTAAGGACTTGCGGTTGCCGGTGATGGCGCCGCACTCGATGAGTTCGATGATGTTGTCGGTGACCATCTCGGTGTGAACGCCGAGGTCTTTTTTGCCCTTGAGAAAGCCGAACATCGCCTGCGGAATGCGGCCGATGCCGAACTCGATGGTGGAACCGTCCTCGATGAGCGCGGCAATGTATTCGGCAATTTGCCGGGTCGTCTCAGTCACTTCCGCCGGCGGCACTTCCAGGATCGCCGCTTCGGACGGAACGAGCACGTCAATGTCGTTCACGTGAATGAAGCAATCGCCCAGGGTGCGCGGCATTTTCGGGTTGACCTGCGCGATGACCAGCGAGGCGTTTTCAGTGGCGCTGCGGACGATGTCCACGGACACGCCAAAACTGCACAGGCCGTATTGGTCGGGCGGTGTGACTTGAATGAGCGCCACGTCGAGCGGCAACTGGCCGCTGTTGAACAGGCGCGGAATGTCGGAAAGGAACACCGGCGTGTAGTCGCCAAGACCTTCCTGGATGATGTCACGCACGTTTTCGGCGATGAAAAAACTGTTCACGCGGAAATACTGCGCGAGTTCCCGGTGCGCATACGGCGCTTCGCCGAAGGTAAGCAGGTGGACGATTTCGGTGTCCGGCAATTCGGCGGC
>JBEKMU010000105.1:0-10662 GCA_049523555.1 Verrucomicrobiota bacterium
TTTGCCATTAACCGCGCTCAATACGAACCGCAGGACGCCGAAGCCCAGGCCGCAGGCGAAAATCCATTTCAACCGCCAGTTGAGCAGCAGCCAGCCCATGCTGAATATGGCGATGACTTCCGAGATTTGCGCGATGCTCATCCACGCGCTCGTGTGCGCGAGGCCGAGGTCGCGCAGGTTGGCCGGCGCATACGGATAAAACGCCGCGAGCGGGATGCTCAACAGCGTCGTGGTAATGAAAACGACGCGATGGTCCCGGTTTTTCAGCAACGTGAGCGCATCCAGACCAAGCCGTTCGTGCCAGGTGAGGTTCTCGGCGGATTTGGGGACCTCCAACGCCGGCAGAAAAAATGTAAACCCTGCCAGCACCACCCATATCGTCGCGCTGGCGTAACCGGCGAGCGACGACATGTCCGCGTTCAACGCACTGGCGAGCACGCAGCCCGCCATCCAGCCAAACGTCATCATGACGCGCATGGGGGCAAATTCCTTTGAATCGGCGAGTTGCGCGAAGACGATGGTTGAGGTGATGCTCAACATCGGCGCGCTCGCCAGTGAAAGCAGCTGGATCAACGCGAGGACGAGCCAGCCGTTGCAATGGAATTTGATGGCCGTGCTGACGAGCGACATCATCACGGCAGTGGCCAGCGCGAGCCATCGCAACACGCGCGCCGGCGGCACGTGGCGGTCGGCCATCGCGCCGAACATCAACGGCGAGACGAACGCCGCGAGCGCGCCGGTGGCAAAGGCGAACGGCTTGCTGGCGTGCAGCCCGTGCGCGTCAAGCACATTGCCGAGCGGCACGAACCAGACACTCATCGCTGCGCCCTGGATAAAAAAGAGTATCGTCAGTTCGGCGTATTCGGCTTTGCGAAGGGTTTTCAGCACGCGCAGAGAAAATAGATTGCCGCGGAAGATTTCAATCAAAACAAATCAAACCGCCAAAGTCCCGTTGCGATTTGGTTTGTTTGCTCATCAAATTCAAAAAGTGGAGGCAAACCTAGTTCAAGTCTAACGCTGCTCGGATTTCCTGCGAGGAACACGAAGGAATAATCGCCACCTTGGAAGATTGGCACACAGTTTTGAACGAAAAAATGGCCTCGTTTTTCACGAAACCGTTATCGGCTCAATTATAGAAATAACCATTATGCCGAGCTCGGCATAATGGCCTTTCTGCAAGCTCTCTGATAATGCCGAGTAACCGAGGACGATTCTTCAAGAACTGAACGAATCGCCCTCTTTTTCATTCTTCGACTCGGCATTATCCGAGCATGCTTTTCTTTCACGGCCAACCAAAGAAGGGAAATACAGTCCGCCACGAAATCTCCTAATGACCAACACGTGATTGCGCCTTTAGCCAAACTCATTGATTGGTCGGCCATTCAGGTTGCCGCCCCGCGACTGCCATCGATCACTGGGCTGGAGGCGGCACTCCGATTCCTGAAAGAGCCGGACTTCATTCCCGCCCAAAGCCAGCCGGCACGGGTTGAGTTCAACCCCGACAAGGCGGGACTGCACTTCCGATCTCTGCCGGTGTCTCCGGCGCCGCGTCGAGCACTTTTACCACACCCCGATCCGCATCCACTTCGAGCCATTGTCCGGTCCGGATGATTTGCGTCGCCGGCCCCACGTTGACCACTGCGGGGATCCCGTATTCGCGCGCGACGATGCTGCCGTGGCTCAGCATGCCGCCCAGGTCCATAACGATCCCGGCAGCCGCGACAAAATAAGGCGTCCAGCCCGGATCGGTGAACGGAGCCACCAGGATCTCTCCCGGCTGCACGCGTTCATTGGCGTCTGACCGCAGGATCACGCGCGCGCGGCCGGTCGCGGTGCCCGCGCTCACACCGAGACCATGAAACACCTTCATCCCGCAATCTACCGCGTCGGGTACGAAAGTACGCGGATCAAACCGGCCGACGATCACGGCGGGTGGAGTTATTTTCAGATTTTGCTCGTAGAGCGCCCGCCGACCGGCGGTCAGCGCGCGCAAATCTGTGCCGGGATCCAACAAAGAGCCGCTCAGCAGTTCCTCAAGTTCCAGGAAGAAGACATCGTTCCCATCCGCCAGCCGCCCGCGCGCCGCCAGGCGCCGGCCCAACTCCAGCAGGAACCGGCGCAGAAACGCAAAAAACCGGATCAGTTCGCTCTTGAGATTCTCCCGGAGCCCGCCGCCTTTTTGCGCGCGATACAGGACGAACCGGAAGATGGCTCGTTTCAAAGGATTCTTCAGCCCGCCAATGCATCTGTTGGCAAGCGCAACACGCTCGCCCGCCAACGCCTCCTGGCGGACGATCGGGCCGGGGTGCCCTGCGTTGATGGCTTCAACGTAGCCGCGCACCACGTCCAGGACGAAGTCGGGGCATTCCGACCAGCGCGGGTTGAACAACTCGATCTCGCCGCGCGCATGGTGTCCACGCCGATGCATAAACGCATCCCACCGCTCGCGAAAAGCCCGGCCGCCCCGGCAACCCGCCAGCCGGGATGCAAAGGCGGGGAATGCGCGCTCGCCAAGCAGAACGCTTTTGATCGCCGGTTCCCGGGCCGCCTGTTCCGCCAGCAGCCACAGTTCGCGCCCGGCCGCCGCGTCATCCAGACCGCCAACGCCCGCCAGCAGCCGGTTCGCCGTGCTGCGCCCCTCGGGCGCGAACCATTTTTCGCACAGGTTGAACAGAAGCAAATTGTATAAAAAGAAGAAGCCGACCGCGCCGAGCAACTCGCCGATCACATTGAAGCCGATCATCGCTTCAGGGGCGAACGACCCGCGTATCGCGGCAAGCAACTCGCCGTCGGAAAGCCCCCCCGGTTCGATGCGGGCCAGGTCTTCGTTGATCCGCCGGATCTTGTCCACCACGGCTTGACCACGCCGGGGCGAGTAGAACAGAAAATGCAGCATGACAACCGGAAGACGGACCGCCGCTCTCCAGCGGCGGATCTCAATCCGGGGCAGATCGGCTTCCAAAATCTTGATCTGTTTCAGCGCCATCATGGTGTCTTGATGACCGCCGAAGAGGCTTTCCATGCTCCGATCTCTCAACCCCGGCACATGGCGCCCCAGGCGTCCCAGCGCGCACACCGTGTTGAAGTTGAAATACACCCGCCCCGCAATCAGGCCAATCCCCTGCTCATGCTTCATCCGGAAGCCACAATCCCGGAACAAGCTGTCAAGCAGATAGCGTATGAGCGACTGCACAAGCGACCACGTCATCGGAGTCACCACGTCCGGCAATCCCTCGCCCGCGTTGGCGTTCGTCCACACCTGCCGCTCCTCGAAGCTGGACCCCCGCCCCTGCGGCAATGTCGTCACCGGCCGCGCCTGCAAGAGCCAGGTCTTCCCGTCACGCACGGCCCACTCGATGTCCTGCGGACCGCCCAAGACCCGCTCCACCTCAAGCCCCAGTCCTGCCAGCCGCGCCGCCGTCTCGTCATCCAGCGCTGGAGCGCCCGCCTTTTCCGCCGCCAGCAATTGTTCGCAGACGCCGTCCTTGGCCGCAACGATCTGCATTCGCTTCGAGCCTGTTTCACGCCGCGCGACCCGCAGCTTCGAACGCGACACCTCGATCCGATCGGGCGCCACCTTGCCCTGAACCACGGCTTCGCCCAATCCGAACGCGGCTTCGATGAGGATGGAGTCGGAATCGCCGACTGCCGGATCGGTTGTGAACATCACGCCGGCGGCATCGGCGTCAATCAATTGCTGAACGATGACGGCCATCTGCGCGGGGCCGGGCGCGACACCTTTTCGCTTCCGGTATGAAATGGCCCGCTCGGAGAACAACGAAAGCCAGCAACGTTTCACCGCGGCCACAACCGCGTCGCAGCCGCGCACGTTGAGAAACGAATCGTGCTGGCCGGCGAACGACGCCTCCGGCAGGTCTTCGACCGTCGCACTCGAACGCACTGCCCGGGCGCCGCCAGGTTCGGGCGCCATGGCAGCCGCGATGGTGTCCGCCACGTCGCCCGGCACCGCGATTGCGCTTAACTGCTGCCTCACCTCGTCCGCCGCGCCGCGCAGGGCTGCCGGATCTCGAGGATCGCACCTCTCCAGGATTCCCAACCAATGCGCAATCCGGGGATCGGATTGCATGAACCGCTTGCAGGCATCCGTCGTGACGACAAATCCGGACGGGACCGGCAGCCCGGCGGCTATCATCTCCCCAAGATGAGCCGCCTTGCCCCCGATGCGGGGCAAATCCTTGAGACGAACCGCGCCCAACGGCATCGTGAATACGCCAGCTTGGCTCGCTCGTTCCAGTGTCTTCATCGCTGTCGGTTCCGACACTGCCCGCCCTGAATCGTCACGTCAAGCAGGAGCGCGGGAGCGACTGGGCCGGATTGCTCCTTCAAAGCCGGCAGGCAAACATTGAAAGGCGCGACAAAATTGTTACGATGCTTCTTTGCCATGCCCTAACTCGAGAAGAGGAAGGCTGAAGCGAAAGAGATTCTTGAACCCGCCTTTAATAACGGCACGCGCTCCGCTCGTTTGCGGATCAACTCTGGGTCTTTCCGCAGGCTCACTGTGAATAACCCTGTAAATTGTGCCTGTAAACCAATCAGTCGCAAAGCCTTTAGGTTTTTGATATTGGGTTCGCTCCGCTCAAAAATACAGTCTGATTAGGAGCGGGGGCCGGAACACAGCCCATCCTTTCGCATGGCATCAGTGTGCTATCGTTTCATAGCCTTAGCAAACTGTTGCTTGATCTTGATTATACAATCCTGAAACCGGCTTTTTTCGTTTTTAGCTTCGAGTTTTTTTATAAGATCATCAATTCTGCTTGGAATATTTTCAACAACATACTCTTCAATCTGTAACTTTGTAAGCCTAGGCAAAACAAATTCAGTAAGGTCGCCCAAAATTGCTCGCACGGTACCTTCATGTTCAGCGTAGAGGCAACTTTCAGCACCCCGGATACAACTTATTGTTGCGAGCGCAAAGAGGCTTCCTGAGCAAAAAATCTTCTCTTGTTGCATGCAAATGCCTCCTTCGAGCCTAGCCACTTCTTTTTTCAATTCTTCTTCAACATTTTTGACCGCTTCCAACGTCGCTTTTTCTGCCGCCTCACCAGCCTTTTTTGCTACTTCTTCAAATCGGTTTTCCATCACTCCTAAAAGGTGTTTTTCCTCCAACTTTGATTTCTGATTTTGATACCATGAAAAAAGAAGTGGAATCAAAACGCCCACCAATCCCAAAAGCCCGAACGCATAAGCCGTTAAAGTGGAAAAAGACTGGCTGTAAAACAAATTGACCTTTTCCAGAATTTCAGAGACATCATTAGTCGTCATAAAAAAACACTCATATTATTATTTCTATGAGTCAAGCGCTAACAACAGGCAACAACGAAGTTTCCCTTCTGATTGATAGCAAAGGCCGGATTTCGTCAGCCTTTCGCATGAAACGAACTTAAACCAACCTACGGCGAACAGCAGGATGATGTTTTAACCACAAGTCCTCACAAATCCCAAACCCCTTACAGGCAAAAAACCACGGATCAACTTCATCCCATCCAGTCAAATAATACCCGTAAAGGAGCACGTCCAAAAAATCAGAGAAATAAGGAAAACGGCCTTCCTGACAGTAAAACTCGTCAAAACCATAGTAATAAAGCATTTCCGTGGCATCTTCCCACCAAACCCAACAAAATTTTGTAGAGGATGAACGTGCACCGGCTGACATGATGATTCTACGAGACACGGTCAGAAACCTCCACAGTTGAGTCATATTGCTTCAAAAGATATTTTGACAGGTAACGTGCCGGAGGAAGCCAACGAGCACGGCCTACGGCATCAGGGAGCGGTCGAACACGTTCTACGTAAAGCTGCTCCCCCCACCCTCGCGCCATTAACCACTTTTGGAACCAATGCCACTCGAAATAAACATTGACCAGCAAATGCAAATGCCAGGCTCCCCGCTTTTGACGCTCCCACACCCCATAGTATTCGCCCTTTTTGCGACGGACGAGGTCACACACACACCGAAAACGCTTCTTGGCCTCAGTCACCGATACGAGGTTTTCAGCAAAAGTCAGATTCCAGAAGAACACATCTGGTTCATACCTAAGACAAAACGAAGTTAAGCCAGCCTCAAAGCTGTATCTAACTTTTCTAAATGCAATACCCATAATAATAAATTATTAATTATTCATTTTTTATTATTATGTGTATTGCTCTTGGCATACACAGACCCCCTGTCCTCTTCCACATCAGACTCACCGATTTGGTCGGCTATTAATAAACTAAGGGAGCCGCCGCCGCCGCGCGGCGGTGCGCTGGCGCGCCCCATCCGCGCTGGCGGCGCGACGGCTGTCCGCACCAGAGCGAGGACAGCCGCTTTTAATGGGTCAGTCAGACGAGGCCATGCCGAGACAACTTCTTTGAGTTCGGCAATTTCTTGTGAGTCTCCTTGTGAGGGCGCAGCGGATTTATGCTGATGTTCCTCAGTTTTCGGCAGGTTCAAATCCTGTCGGGCCCACAGCCTCTCAATGATTCACTTCGATTGCGAATTCGCCGCGTTGCGTTGCTCCAGTTGCCCTTCGAGAAATTGGTCCTCCGGCGCTTCCAGCCATGCCGTGTACCAGATGTTACCGAGCATCTGGCCGGCCTTCACAAGCTGGCCTTCGAGAAACGGCCGGCCTTCCAAGCCCTTGTCACCTTCGCCGGTCAGCTTGCCGTCCTTGTCCAATTCGTAAAGCGGCTCGACGAGCTTGTTTTGCCCGACCAGATAAGCCACCGCGGCGCGAAACATTCCGTCCGGCGTGTCCGCATTCGCGATGCGCTCGGCGGGATGAATTTTGTCAACCAGCGCCTCGACTTTTATGCCGCCCGTCTGGCGAAAGTAGCCGCCGTCAATCCACGCGTGAAATTTCAGGCTGGTCGTGTAGCCGTGCGGATTGTCGCCGACCCAGCCGTTGAAATACACCGTCGTGTGCAACGGCTGCGAACCATCCCCCACAAAATGCCCCATCACACCCATGACATAGACGACGTTCGCCTTTGCGTTTGCGATTTCCTCCGGTGTGCCGCCGTATTTCTCGAAGGTCTTGAGATAACTGAAGCACGATTTCAATTTTTCGTAATACTCCGTGATGGCCCACGGCAGAAACCCGTCCAATTCGCGCGTGTGGTCGGCGTCTTTCGCCGGGTCAATGGCCGGAAACTTTTCCGGATGCGCCGCTCGCGCCCGCGCGATGTCGGCGGCGAAATCGTAACGCATGAGCGGCAGGGTTTCCGGCGTCAGGCCGTAGAGCTTCAAATCCTCCAAATCAATGTAATGGTCCGGCCCGTTGAGATTTTTCAGCGGCAAATCGCCCACGTTGCGCCAGCGGTCCGGCTCGCCCCCGAGAAACGCGATGCGACGCTTCAAGGCGGGTGTCAGTGTGAATCCGCCGAAATCCTGTGGCAACGACGCCAGCGCCAGTTCATTGATGGCATGATGCTCCTCATAATCCCACGCGCCAACGTTGAAGGTGAACGCGCCGAGCGCGGCTGCCAGTGCGAACCATTTTTGCTTCATCATCAAGTTCCTGCCGCCGCCCAATTTAACGAAACGCTTCGCGGTTGCCAAAATAATCCGCTCTCTCATTTGTGAAATTTTTGTCAAATGCGCTGGCAGGACGCTACCACCCATGCCCGATGCCGCGTCCGCGTGGAACGCCGGATTCATCGGGCAGGTGTGCAACCGGCGCGTGCTGCTGCCGGATAAATCCGGCGTTCCGGTGATGGTGCCGGGGTGCGTCCACGCTCGTCTCACCAAACCAAAATTCGTGTTCATTCGTATCCTTTCTTGGTTAAATTCCCGCTCGTGAAAATCATCACTGACGAACGTTGCGCGGGTTATTCGTGTCTCGGTCATCCCGAACGCCCGTTGCGCATCCTCGCCACACTCGAACTGCTGCGAAACCAGACCGAACTGCCCATCACTTGGGCCGCGCCGGGCCAGGTGAACGACGCGCAAATCCTCCGTGCCCATTCGACCGAACATCTTGCGCGCTTGAATGAACCGGAAGACTTCGACGCCGACACGCCGTTTTACGAAAACATTGCCGATTATGCCCGTGCGTCCGTCGCCGCCGCACTGGACGCCCTGCGCGCCGGACGTGCCGGTGAAAATGTTTTCAGCCTCATGCGCCCGCCCGGCCATCACGCCATGCGCAACCGGGCAATGGGTTTTTGTTATTTGAACAACATCGCCATCGCCGTGCTCGAAGCCGCGGCCACCGGCGACAGCCGCGACGGAGCTTCAGCGAAGGCGGGTGCGAAGCGCGTCGCGGTTTATGATTTCGACGTGCATCATGGCAACGGCACGGAGGCGATTTTGCTCGATCGGCCCGGCGTCGCGTTTTTTTCGATCCACCAATATCCCTGCTACCCCGGCACGGGCACTGCGAACGTCGGCAAAAACTGTTTCAATTATCCCGTCGCCCCGGGCACGCCACGCGAGACCTACCGTGCCACGCTTGCCCGCGCACTCGATGATTTGAAAAAATTCCGCCCCGACCTCGTCGCCGTGTCCGCCGGATTCGATGCCTATGTGCGCGACCCACTCGTGCAGGGCGTGCTGGTGCTGGACGATTTTTACTGGCTCGGCCAATCGTTGCGCGCGCTCGGTGTGCCGATGTTCAGCCTGCTCGAAGGCGGTTACAGCCGCGAATTGCCCGAACTCATTTTCGCCTATCTCAAAGGCGTGGAAGGGAAATAAAATGCGCCACGTCCGGCGCAAACTTGACGCGCGGCATTCAAAAATTTAACCTGATAGCCGGTTGGTGGTCGTAGCTCAGCCTGGTTAGAGCCCCAGATTGTGGATCTGGCTGTCGCGGGTTCAAATCCCGTCGGCCACCCCAGCCTTCCTCAGCGCCGCGCGGCAACGGCTTAATGGGCACCCACCCTGTTGTTGACAACCGCCATCAGCGCAACGAGGCCGCCCAAGAGCAGGCCAACCAACAGAACCGCCAGAATGATGTTAATCTTGCGCCTTTGCATATCGGGCGGAAGACGCGGAAACAATAATTTCCCCAACAGCCGGTTCATAAAATCAGCGTCTCAAAGTTTTCAGCAAAATTCAAATGGAATAATCTTCGGGGAAAACGCGGACATTTTGCAATTCCACATATACCTGATCACCCGGTTTCAATTGCAATTGATGGAATTGTGCCTTGCTCAATTGCACCTCGAACCAGCCGTCGTTGTCGAGCCGCCGCAGTTCAAGGTGCGCGGACGGACCGGCGGTGTTGCCGCGGATGACACGCGCAGCCAGCGTGGCTTGTCCGCCCGGTTCGCGGCTGATGCGAATGTCGTGCGGCCGCACAAATGCGACGGCGGGCGTTTGGAGCGGGCCGCCTTTTTCGGTCACGGCATATTCTGTGCCGCCGATTTTTACGGAGCCACCGTGAGACGGGCCGTGAAACAAATTTACATTGCCGAGAAAATCATAGACGAACGCCGAGGCCGGCTGGTCGTAGATTTCCTGCGGCGTGCCGATTTGCTCGATGCGACCGTCGTGCAAAACGGCCACGCGCCCAGCCACCTCCAGCGCTTCCTCGCGGTCGTGCGTGACGAAGAGCGTGGTGACGGGAATTTCCTCGTGCAATTGCCGGAGCCAGCGGCGCAATTCCTTCCGCACCTTGGCATCGAGCGCGCCGAACGGTTCGTCGAGCAGCAACACCTTCGGTTCCACGGCCAGCGCGCGGGCAAGGGCAACGCGCTGGCGCTGGCCGCCGGAAAGTTGCGACGGAAAACGTTTGCCATGCGCGTCGAGCTGGATGAGCTTCAGCAATTTTTCGACGCGTTCGCGGATTACGGGTTCCTTCGGCCGCTTCGAGCGCGGAAGCACGCGCAGGCCGAACGCGATGTTCTCGAACACGTTCAAGTGCCGGAACAGCGCGTAATGCTGGAAGGCAAAGCCGGCCTTGCGTTCGCTGGCGGGAATATTCGTGACATCTTCGCCGTAAAACAAGACCTGCGCCGGGCCGGGATCGGGAAATTCCAAACCGGCGATGATGCGCAATAGCGTCGTCTTGCCGGAACCGGATGGCCCGAGCAGCGCGACAAGTTCACCGGACTCGATCTTCAAGTTCACGTTGTTGAGGGCGGTGAACCTGCCGAATTTTTTTGTGACGTTGCGGACTTCGACGCTCATGCGATCAAATCCATTTCCGCCGCGCGCAACGCGGCATTTTTCTTCCGCTCAATCCACGTCTTCAACACCAGCGTAACCAGTCCGAGGAATGCCAGCAACGACGCCACGGCAAACGCGCCGGTGGTGTTGTAATCGTTGTAAAGAATTTCAATGTGCAGCGGGATGGTGTTTGTCAGACCGCGAATGTGGCCGCTCACGACCGACACCGCGCCGAACTCGCCCATCGCCCGGGCGTTGCACAAAATCACGCCGTAGAGCAGACCCCATTTGATGTTCGGCAGGGTCACGCGCCAGAACGTCTGCCAGCCGCTCGCCCCGAGCACGCGCGCCGCCTCCTCCTCCGTACGGCCCTGCGCTTCCATCAGCGGAATCAATTCGCGCGCCACAAACGGAAACGTCACAAACGTCGTCGCCAGCACGATGCCCGGCACGGCAAAGATGATTTTGACGTTGTGATCGGACAACCATGTCCAAAACGGCCCCGGCGCGCCAAACAACAGCACGTAAATCAATCCCGCAATCACCGGCGA
>JBEKMU010000106.1:0-10622 GCA_049523555.1 Verrucomicrobiota bacterium
GACGAATGACCGAGCCGGTCACGAAAACCGGAAAGGAGGAGGATGCCACTGTGACGGTGACCTCCTTGGTTGACAGTTGCGGCGCGTATAATTTGACCAGATTCTGCTGCAATGTCTCAATGGTCATTCCGGCCGCTTGTACTTCGCCGACCAAAGGCAGCGTTATTTTGCCGTCCCTCCGGATTTGCTGGGTGGTGTCCAGGCTTGCGGAGCCGGGAAAAGAAATTTTCAAGACGTCGCCCTCTCGTAGAGTAATTGTTTCGGGGGGAGCGGTTGTCTGTTCCTTGACTCCGCTGGGTTGAGGGAATTGGGTCTGACAACCGGCAGCCAGCGCCAGAATCCAAAGCGCCAATCCCAATTTGACCAACGGGCGTGCGACATGGTTTTTTTTCTCACACCAATCCACACGGTCGGTTTTGATATTTAAATCCTTCTTCATATGTTTGATTACCGCTTTTGTGCGAGTTTATGACCGCAAAACCGGGAAGTCAATGAACTTCTGACGGGGATTTGCCTGCGTTCCCTTGAAGTGACACACGTTTAGTGATGCGATTTTTCGATGAACAATGAGACGATAAAATCGCGTTTGAACACTATTAGACCGGGAAGGAACGTGTCTAAAATTTACTCGATGTGTATGAATATAGGACAAAGTTTGTCCGTAAACCTTCTTCCCATCTCACGGATTCAAACGGCACCGCATATGCTGAAAAAACGGCATGATGAGCAAAATTTTGTTGCCGGTTTTAACGTTGAATTTGCTGATCTTTGGTCTTGCCGCCAGATTGCGCGAGATGATTGAAAGCAAAATACCCCTCGGCTATCAGGATAGGACAGGATTCCATTTCGGCGTAAAAAGGTAAGCCGCAACACAACGGGCTTTGGCTGTAAAGTCAAACGGACTTTACCTGTGCGTAGTTGCAAATTCACGTCGCTTCACGTCAGCGATTTCACTATGCCGGCGGCCACTCCCAACGCCAGTCCCGATTTTTAATGAATGAAAGCGCGAATGTTGCGGCGTTCTGGCGCGAAAATCGTTCAGTCACGCGGCAAAATTTTTTGGCGCGTTCGTGCGTTGCCTCGGTTAATTTCCAGCCATGCAGCAAACGACGTTGACGCTTGGCCATTCGCCCGACCCCGATGACGCCTTCATGTTTTATGCGCTGGTGAAGGATTTGATTCCGACGCACGGCTTCCGCTTTGAGCATATTTTGCAGGACATCCAGACGCTCAACGAACGCGCCACGCGCGGCGAACTCGATATCACCGCCGTCAGCCTCCATGCCTACGCCTACGTCTCGGACAAATACGCGCTGCTGCCCAGCGGCGCGAGCATGGGCGACGGCTACGGCCCGATGCTCGTGGCCAAACAAAAATTCTCCTGCGAAGAAATTTCGAGGAAAAAAATCGCCGTGCCCGGAACGATGACCAGCGCATTCCTTGCGCTGCAACTCTGGCTCGCCGCCGGAAAAACTCCGAACTCCCATCCTTCGCCCAGAAGCTACGGAGGGCAGGCCGGACTCCGGACTCCGAATTTCGACTATGTCGTCGTACCGTTCGACCAGATTTTCAGGGCCGTGCGCTCCGGCCAGGCGGACGTCGGCCTCATTATCCACGAAGGACAGTTGACGTATCAAAATGAAGGCCTCGTCGTTTGCGAAGACCTCGGCGTTTGGTGGGGCAAACAAAACGATGGCCTGCCACTGCCGCTGGGCGGAAACGTGATCCACAAAAAATTTCTGCCGGACGTTCGCAGAAAGATTTCCGGTATTTTGACCGCGAGTATTCAGTTCAGTCTCGACCATCGCGCCGAGGCGGTGCAACACGCGCTGCAATATGCGCGCGACATGGGCCGTGACTTCGCCGACAAATTCGTGGGCATGTATGTCAACCACTGGACGCTCGATTACGGTGAACGGGGCAGGGAATCCATCCGTCGCTTTCTCGGTCAGGCCTTCGAGCGCGGCCTGATTCCGCACCGCCAGGAATTGGAATTTGTGGTTTGAGTCCTTTTGTTCAGGAAGGAAATCCTTTGTAAACCAAAACCACAGAGGTTTCAATCTGCCGATCGGGAATGTTCCAGTATGTCTTGAGCAACCGGTTCTTCTCTTCCTCGCTGACCAGTTGAAATCCGTGTTTCTGATAAAATTTGACGGCCCAATCGGCGGCCTTCCACGTCCCGACAAGAATTTTACCGTCTATCTGTCTCAGCAAGTGTGCCAGTAATTTTCCGCCGATGCCCCGGTTTCTCATCCCGGTCTTGACGTAGGCGTGCCGGATCAACGTGACATCCTTGACCGGTTGCATGCCCATGACGCCGATGAGTTGGCCGTCCTCCTCGCAGCCCCAAAATTTAACCCCACGCGCGATTTCTTCCTTCAATTCTTCCAAAGGCATGTACGGCTCATGCCAGCAGTCGGCAGGAATCGCGCCTTGGTAGGCTTGGGCGGCATCATTGACGATGGCGAAAATGTTTGGGACGTCGGAATCTGTGCAGGGCCGGATCATTTTGTTTTGGTGAATCCTATCGTCTGCGAACCGAACCATCAGCTTCCATTTTGGCAATGAGCGGGCAAACATCACGTTGCAGGCAGAATGGCACGTCGTCGCGCAGTTCAGGAATGGCCAGCAACCGCTGCGCGTTTTCTGAACTGCGGACCGCACCGGCAAGGTTCGGCTTCGCCTGCGCATAAACGCGCCGCGCAATTTCAGCCGAATCGGAAAATTCGCCCAATAGCATTTCACACAATGCGCCGGCAGCCAGCACGTCTTCCAGCGCCGTGTTTTCGCGCGTGCCCGCGCAGACCAGCAGCACTTGCGCGGGCTGAAGTTTTTTAATGAAGTTCACCGTGGCGGTAAGATTCAAGAACGAGGCGGCCAAAACCGTTTTTGCGCCCGTGCAGGCGCGCAACGCGCGCGTGCCGTTGGTGGTCGTGCTCACAACGGTTTTGCCGCGGACTTTTTCCGGCGTGTATTCGCGCGGTGAGTTGCCGAGGTCGAAGTCTATCCCGCCGGTTTGCGCGGCGCGGATTCTCACGCTGTCGCGTTCGCCGCCGAGCAAAACATCCGGCTGTTTTTTGCGAAGGGCCAGCGCCTCGGCTATTTCGGAAACGGGCAAGACGGCCTTTGCACCGTTGTGCAGCGCGGTCACAAACGTGCTCGTGGCGCGCAGCACGTCGAACACGACGCACACCGCATCGCGCAAATCGCGTCTGGCCGGCGCGGGCAGTTCCGCCGGGGTCAAAATGGCTTCAATTTTCATTTATGTCGCGCGAAGGGCCGAAGTCGGTAAAGAAGTTTTCAGTCTAACGCCAGAGGTGAGCGACCGCCGCCGACAGCGATGGTGGAGCGCACGAGGCACTCTCGAATTGCCGCCCGGCGTCGAGCGGAGAAGCGGAGCAGCGGTTCGCTCGACCGATCTGATCAGGCCGCTCGATAATTCTGCCTCACTACTTGACATCCTTCTTCTCTTTCTCCAAGTCTTGAACCTTCTGCCGCGTCTGCTGGAGCGAATTGCTAATCTCTTGGTCAGTCACATTCTTCTTCTCGATTAACTCCCTCATGGACTCATTTACCACTGCCATCTGTTTTTTGGTAGCCTCCAGAGTCTGCGTGCTTACCGGTTTCACTGACCCATCTGGCTGGCGCTTGAACATCTCAAGGTCGGCTGTTCCGGGATTATGAAGCGAAATGCGACCAAATACACCATCCCCATCCTCGTCGCTCTCGATCATGACCAAGTCTCCACCAACAAAATAGCTCCGAGAGACGACGGCCAGTGTCCCTTGTTTGTTTGGACGACTCAATATCTGGAGAATCTTCGTCTTTCCGCGATAAACCGTCTCGATGCGCACCTCTGGTTTGCCGTCCTTGGCTGTCCGCTCGAGGACTTTCGTGGTGATGTCACCGACAACGTTCGTGGTTATGGTATCTGCGCCATACACCGAAGCGCAGAGCAGAAACAGAATAGCGAGTGTTTTCATAAAGGTGGTAGCGGCCTGACATTATAATTATGCCGCAGAGCATGCACGACTCTGTGCATGGCTGACTTTTCTATCTATAGCCTTCATCGTGGGCTTATAAAAGCTGACCAGCGCTTTTCCATCAAGGAAAAGCTATTTTAATTTCGTCCGCATGTAATGAAAAAGATATTGCTGCGCGTAACCGGCGTGCGGGCCGAAATGTGTCGCGGCAAAGTGGTGCAGCCTTTTCACCGTTACGCGACGGCGCGGGAAATAAAGCTGGCGCAACGCGCGTTCCACCCAGACGTCCACGGGAAACGCGGCATCAAAGCCGTAGGCGAACAGCAGCACGCAATCGGCGATTTTGCCGCCGACGCCGTGCAGTCTCATCAATTCTTCACGCGCTTCGGCCAGCGGCAGGCGGCGCGGCCGTTCCAAATCAAATTTACCGTCGGCAATCTGGCGCGCGGCGGCGAGCAGGTGCGGCGCGCGAAAACCCATTTTGCACGCTCGGAGTTTGGCTTCCGTTACACGTGCGATTTTTTCCGGTGACGGAAATGCGAATTGTAGCGTTCGGCCTGTGGCCGAATCGAGTCGAGCCACAGGCTCGACGCTACAACGATTGATGGGTTCGCCGAACCGTTCACAAAGCAGCGCAACGATTTGCCGGATTTGGACGATTTGTTTGGTCGAAGACAAAATGAATGACGCCAGGCATTCCCACGGATCCTGGCGCAGCACGCGCAGTCCGCGGCACGCGGCGACGGCGTTCCGCATCGGTTTGTCGTCGGGAAAAGTTTTGAGAATTGCTTCCAATTCAATTTCAGTCTGGAGAAAGTTGCATAGCCAGTCCCAATTTTTGGCCGGCCGGGCGGTTTCGGCGTGGATACCGTCACGGGTTTGAGTCAGCCGCGCCCAGTGCCGGCCGACGACACCCGTCCAGGAGTTTTTTTGCTGGCGCCAGCGGAAGGCTTGGCCGGAATCGAGCGTCGCGGCCAGATCATAATCTCGAACACGGAGCAGGATTTCCGTCGCAGCCATTTCAGCGCAAGTTGTAGCACACCCAAAGGTGCAAGCGGCGGAAGACGCGGTCGCCCAGTTTGATTTCGTATTCGCCCAAGTCGGTGACGGATTCAAATTCCTTCAGCATTCGCGGCGGCTTGGGGAACGGCGGCGGGATTTCGGCGTAATTCACCGGCTGGCGCATCAGCCATTTCCAGAGCCAGCCGCGTTCGAGCGGGTAGGAGTCAAGCTCGGTGACATAAATGGCGTTTTGGCCCTTGCGCTGGGCGCGGTAATCATATTGCGGCCAGAAATAAAATTGATTCATCGGTTCGTCCGAATCCACACAATAAACCAGCGGCTCGGATTTGAGCGCGGCTTTGGCGGCGGGCAAATAGAACGAAAACAGCCCGGTCATGCCATAATGATCGGCAATGATGAACGCGGGCTTGCCTTCGGCTTCCAGCTTTTCGCACGCGCTTTCAACAAGTGCGGCGGTCGGTTTCCACGCGCGCACGCGGCGCAGCGGGTCTTTTTCACCGGGCAACAGCTCGCCGGTGATTTTGCCGATAAGATTGCTTTGATACATCATCGCGACGGTGAAAAAGCCGAGGGCCAAGCCAACAGCCAGGAATGGTTTGGCGATTTGCCGGCGTTCATCCCAGTAGGCGACCATCAAGCAAAACATCGGCAGTATCGCGGGCGCAATCCAGTTCGGTAGAATGCGCGAGTGAAACGAGTAAAGCCAGTAGCCAAGGAAAAGCGGCGCGCCCATGCAGAAAAAGTAAAGCCATAGAGGGCGTTCACGCCACCGCTTCCAAAAGCCGATCATCGCCCAAAGCGCACCGACAAAGAAAATCGGGTTTAACAGCCCGGCTTGCGTGAACAGAAAATCCCAGAAATAACGCAACGTCGGATGCCATTGCGAGTGAAGCCCTGCATTTCCAGCCACCTCATCGAGAGTGCTCCAACCGTGCTGCGCGTTCCAGATGACCACCGGCAATGTGCAAATGGCAAAAACCAGCAAAGCCAGCCACGGGCCGGATTTTCGCAAATGCACGCGCGCCGGTTGCCAGAGCGCGAAGAAAACCGCCCAGCAGAAAATCTGGCAGACGGCGGTGTATTTGCAGAGAAAACCAAGTCCCATGGCCAGTCCAACGACGAGCCAGTCGCGCGTTTTGCCATCCGTTTGCGCCGCGCGCCAGCCGGCGACCACCGCCCACATCCAGCACAAAACCAGCGGCGGATCAATCGTCATCAAAATCGTCCCGATGCCAAGCAACGGTGAGGCGGTGACGATGAGCAACAGCCAGAATGCCGGTCTTGCGCCGGCTTCCCGCGCGATGAAACGCAACATCATCACGCTCAAAATGGCCGCGAATAACGGCGAGAAAAACCGGACGCCAAATTGCGTGTCACCAAAAAGCGACGTGCTGACGCGTTGAATCAACGCGATGCCCAGCGGCTTGCTGAAATACGACAGGGCGAGGTGTTTCGACCAAAGCCATTGGTAGGCTTCGTCCTTCTCCAGATCAATCGTGCCGCTGGCAAGATAAATCCAGCGCCCAATCAGCATCACGAAGATTAAAATGTAGCCAAGGCGGAGCCATTCAACTTCGGAGTTCGGAGTTCGCCCGTCTTCGCTGCGCTTCGACGCGGCCTCTAAAGTGGCTTGCCGCGACGAAGCCGAAGGCGCAGGCGGGAGTTCCGAGTTCGGGTCCTCGATCTTCAGTTTCGGGTTCAACAGCGACGGCAATTGTGCGTGCCAGAGCGGAAACCATTTTTTTCCAAGCCGCTGCCATGCGGCTTCAAACGTGAGCGCCAGCGCCGCCGCGTAACCACCGCCCAGAATCGCGCCGGCCAGCACATCGCTGGGATAATGGACGCCGTTATAAACGCGCGAAAATGAAACCGCGAGCGCCAGCGGCAGCATGAACCACGCGCTGCGCCGGTAATAAATAAAAAAAATCATCGTGGCGGCGAACCAGTTTGAAGCATGAGAGGACGGCATGCTGGTGCCGCTGCCTTGGTTGTGTGACATTTCCAGCCCGTTGTCGCCGGTTTCGGGCGCGATGTAACCTTTGCCGACACTGCCAAACAGCCGCGCCTCTGGCAGCGTGGCAAACGGACGCGGGCGGGCGACCGCATGCTTGACGGTGTTGATGACAAAGTTGTCGCCCAGCGGCAGAATGACCGCCAGCATCAGGACGCACAGCCGCATCCGAACGCCGCCTTTCCAAAGCAGACCCGCGCCGAGGAGAAACACGAGCGGAAAGAAAAAAACGTTGTTGCTCAAAATCGGCATCAGCCAGTCGAAGAACGGATTGCTCAACGTCCGGTTGACGGAATAAAACAAGCTGGTATCGAGCGTTTGCAGCCAGTGCATCACCGTCAGTGTAGCGGGAAATGGGAAGTTGAAAACTGAATTGTGCGGCTCAATAAACGATGATGGAACGCACAGGATGCCCCTTCAGTTTTTCGCGGCCATTCAAGAATTTCAGTTCGATGAGAAAACCGATTTCCAGGATTTGCGCGCCGAGTTTTTTCACCAGGGCGGCGGCGGCGGCAGAAGTGCCGCCCGTCGCGAGCAGGTCGTCAATCAGCACCACGCGCGCGCCCGGCTTGAGCGCGTCCACATGCATGGCCACAGTCGCCGAACCATATTCGAGCGCGTAATCCTGTTCGATGGTTTTAAAGGGCAGCTTGCCCTTTTTGCGCACGGGCGCGAAACCGGCGCGCAATTTCACGGCGGCGGCGGCGGCAAAAATGAAGCCGCGCGCGTCAATGCCCACCACCGCATCCACCGAACCGGGCTGGAATTTTTCCGTGAGCAAATCAATCGCGCCGGCGAACAATCGCGCATCGGCGAGCACGGGTGTGATGTCCTTGAATTGAATGCCCGGCTTGGGAAAGTCCGGGACATTGCGGATGGCTTGTTCGATTTCCCTGGGTGTAGCGCTGGGGCGGGGCATGGTTTCAGTTGTTTTTGGTTTTGGAGCTTTCAAGTTTTTCGATCATTTTGCGGAGTTTCCGCAATGCGAGATTCTGGATTTGGCGGACGCGCTCGCGCGTGACGCCGAATTTTTTGCCGACTTCCTCCAGGGTCTTTTCCATGCCGCCGTCAAGGCCGAAGCGATAGCGCAAAATCGTCGCTTCCCGGTCGTCGAGATGCTTGACCATGTCCTGCAACATGATGAAGACGGTCTTGTCTTCGAGGTCTTCGTAGGGCGTTGCGGCGTTTTCGTCCTCGACCACTTCAGAGAAATTGTTCGACTCGTCGTCGCCGATGGGCGCGTCAAGCGACGCGGGCCGGATGGCCGCGAGCCGCATCTGCCGCACCCGCGTAGGGGTCATGTCGAGTTCGCCGGCCAGTTCTTCGTCCGTCGGCTCGCGCCCGAATTCCTCCTGCAATTTCATCGCCACGCGGCGCATCTTGGAAATTTTGTCCACCAGATGCACCGGCAGGCGGATGGTCTTGGACTGGTTGGCCAGCGCGCGTTTGATGGACTGCTTGATCCACCACGAGCCGTAGGTGGAAAGCTTGCCGCCTTTTTTCGGGTCGAACCGTTCAACGGCCTTCATCAAGCCGATGTTCCCTTCGCTGATCAAATCCAGCAGCGGCAGGCCGATCCCTTCGTAATCGCGGGCGATTTTGACGACGAGGCGGAGGTTGGCCTTGATCATCTGTTCACGCGCCTTTCTGTCCCCTTTCTTGATGCGGGCGGCCAGTTGGATTTCCTCCTGCGGCGTCAGCAATTTCACTTGGCCGATTTCGCGCAGGTAAAGTTTGATGGCCGTGTCGGCGTCGTAACGCGCACTTTCCTGCCGGATGAATGTAGTGGTGTCGCCTTCGGCGGCTTTCGGCACCGTGGCCTTGGACATGACCGGCGATATTGCCGGAGACGCAGAAGGTTTTCTGCGCCGTTGAGGCTTGGTCACTCTGCGCTTTTTGGTCTTTGCCGCCATGAACGGGGACAAACGTTAAGACCTCGGCGCAAGGCCGCAAGATAATTAACCATCGAGTTACCTGCGACCGCCACGCGCAAGGAGGATGTAATAAAGCAAAGTCATCGCGCTGCTGATCAGCGCGGCGACATAAGTCAGCGCCGCGGCGTCCAAAACCTTGCTTACACCCATGCGTTCGTCCTCATGTACGAGGCCGAGCCGGAACAATTGTTCCTTCGCGCGGCGGCTGGCATCGTATTCCACCGGCAAAGTGACGAGCTGGAACAGCGTTATCACCGCAAAAGCCGCAATAATGATGGGCAGAACGATTTTCAACATGCCAAAGATGATGCCGAGGAAAAAAATGCCTATGAAGGCAGAATTCGCGAATTGGGTGACCGGCACCAGCGCCATGCGCACGTTGAACAGCGCGTAAGCCGCCTGATGCTGGAGCGCATGACCGGTTTCGTGCGCGGCAACGCCCACGGCCGCCACGGTCCGGCCATTAAAATTGTCCGAGGAAAGAAACAATGCGCGCTTGGTCGGGTCGTAATGGTCGGTCAATTGGCCGGGGATTTCCTCCACCGGCGTGTCGTGAAGACCCGCTCGGTCGAGGATTTCGCGCGCCGCTTCGGCGCCCGTCATGCCCGACTCGACCGGCACTTGGCTGTATTTGCCGTAGGCGTGGTGCAGTTTGATTTGCGCCCAGATGCCAATCAGCAATCCGGGAATCGCAAACAGCCAATATACGGGGTCTAACAAATTAAACATAAATCATTCCAATTGACAGCGCATCCGCTGTTACCATTCAACCAAGCTGGCTGCGTGCCAGTTCAATTTTCGTGGAATTTAAAGGACTTCGGGCGGGTTGAAAGATTTTTTTGCGCCAGTCCGGCCCAGTTGGGACACGGCACTTTGGCACAAAAGCCGCATCAACTCGCAATGCCGGGTGGCTCCGGCGACCGTTGGCCTCTTCATAATGAAGAAAGCCCCTCGGTGATCGTGGGATACTTCAAAACGGGCAACAAATCCTTCCTCATTCGCTCCGTATCACCGTAGTAAGACACCCTGCCGATATCAATGAAATCGCGCGTCAGAGGCGAAATGGACCCGGTGATTTTCGAGCAGAACTCACAGAGTTCAGCAGCAGCGTAGATCAGCCACAGCGGCATGCACCAGGGCCGCCCGGTTCTCCACTGGCGACAGGCCAGTTCAAGAAACTCCTGCAATGAAACGTTCCCCTCATCTCCAATGTGATAAATGCCGGATGCGGCATTGTTGGTGATTGCCGCCGTGCCGGCAGAGCAGAAATCGTCTTTGGAAATCAGATGAATTTGGGTGCGCTCTCTCCAGACGCCGAGCAACCGGCGCTTTGCAAGCCATCGAGCGGCATCAATCATCAGAATACCCCTGCCGTACACCATGCCCACGCGAAGTGAAATCGGCTCGGCCGCATTCGCAAAGAGGTATCGCTCCTCTTCAAGGCGTGTTTTCGCGTGAACGGATATCGGTGACCCGTCCAATCTTCCTTTCGCCGGTTTTTCGATGGACGTCGGCCCTTCCACGTGGGGAAAACTGATCAAAACGATCTTTGGGACACCATTCACCTTCGCAACGTCAACGAGATTTTTGAAGTACTCGGTGTTCGTTGTGCGCAAGAACCGCTCAGGATTGGCCTTAAACAGCACTCCGGCAAAATGGACGATGACATCG
>JBEKMU010000107.1:0-10173 GCA_049523555.1 Verrucomicrobiota bacterium
GGGATATGTTTCTGGCCGAGCCGCCATCGTTTGAAAGTGTCATAAAAATGGTGTCCGATTTGGAACACGAGATCAACCGGAGACCGCTGGCGTGAGTTCCAGCTTCGCGTGGGTTGAACATCAAACCAGTTGCAGCGGCTCGAATTGGCGACCGAGAATGGGGGCGCTCTTCGTCTTCAACCAGCTTTCCAATACTCCGGCATAGACGTTCCGGAAATCCACGTTGTATTTGATGTCGCCTTCGAACAAATCCTGCGGCGCAAGGCTCGGATACGTCCCCAGCAACCCGGCCTTCACCTTGTTGCCCACAATGAACATCGGCGCCGCCGCGCCATGGTCGGTGCCGCCATTGGCGTTTTCCGTGACGCGCCGGCCAAATTCGCTGAACGTCATCACCAGCACGCGCGGCAAATTGCCCTGCGCCTTCAAATCATCCACAAACGCCTTCGTCGAATCGCCCAAATCTTTCAGGAGGCGTTGTTGCGTCGGGACTTGATTAACGTGCGTGTCGTAACCGCCTTGTGACACGTAATAAATCCGCGTCGGCAGGCCGCCGCCAATGAGTTTGGCGACCAGCTTGAGCGAATTGCCGAGTTGCGACGCCGGATACGTCGCCTGGTTCTGGACGCGATCGGCAATCTTGCGCACTTCGTCGGAGCTGACCTGCGCGTCGAGCGCGGTGCGTTCGATAAAGTCCACCGCTTTCCCACCCTGTCCACCCTCCGCAGTAGCACTGCTACGGAGGACGGGCATCGGCATTCCGGCCGCCAATGCGCCGATGCTGCCGCCGGAGTTGTCATCCGGTGCGGCGCTGGACATTTCGACTTCATTCATTTTTTCGTAAGCCGCTTCAACCTGGTCCAAACCATCGGGACCACGCCGTCCACCCGTCATGAAACGATAGCTCTGCGGATTGTTGAAGCAGATGCCTGTGGGTTTTTTGGCGAAAAAGGCTTCCGGCAACTGGCTGCCGATGGTCACGCCCACGGTCGGATCGGCCCCGGCGCAGCAATTGTCGAAATAACGTCCGAGCCAGCCGTATTTCTCCACCTTGTCCGAGTCGCTGGCGGTCTGCCAGATTTCCGTGGAGCGGAAATGCGAGCGGTTCGGGTTCGGATAACCAACGCCCTGCACCACGGCCAGGTTCCCGGCGTCGAACAGCTCCTTGAACCCGGTCATCGCGTTGTGCAGACCAATCTGGTCGTTCAATTTCAGGACCTGTTCCGCCGTCAGCCCGAGTTTGGGGCGCGCCCGGTGGTAAAAATCATTCGCGTACGGCACGACGGTGTTGAGGCCGTCATTGCCGCCGGCCATCTGCAGCACGACGAGGATGGTGGCGTCTTTGCCGGTGATGATTTGCGTGGCGGAATCGGCCGCCTCGCTGTGCAGCGCGGTGAAGGTGTCGGCGAGAAACGCCGGGACCGTCCACGACAGCGCACTGCCGAGTACGGTGGTCCGCAGAAACTGGCGGCGCGTTTGGAGCGAAATTTCGTTTTTCATAAATTTGAATCGTTCTCGTCGTCGTCCTCGTCCTCGTAATCGAATCCCAAAATCCGAGGACGAGAACGAGAAGGAGAACGAGGACGAATGGTTTTCACGTCACCTGATATTGCGGTGTGGCCATGACGAGCCGGATGGCGGTCCGGACATCCGCGTCGTCCAGTTTTGTTTTGGTATCGAGGAAATCGCGCAGCGCCTTCTGCTGTTCATCCCGGAGCGTCGCTTGCAGCAACCGGGTTTCCAGCGAAGCGACCAGAAGTTCCTTGTCCGCTAGCAACCCGGGGGAAAGAATTTTCCCCACGTCCACACCGCCGATACGGACGCGTTGCGCCTGGCGTTCGGCTTTGACGCCGCCCTGCCTGCCCGGTTTGCGCGCAAAATCGGAAGCCGCCAGCGGCGGGAACGCGCCTTGAATCAGCGTCGCCGCGTCGTTGTACCGTGCCAGCAGCGTGTTGGTGGTGATCCAGGTGATGCCGCCGTCCCAGCCCTTTACGTTCGGCGGCGCGAACAGGTCCTGTCCAAGATTGCGCAAGAGAGCTTCGCAGATTTGCACCGGCGGCAGATCGCATTCGAGCATCCGCGCGCTGCCGACGAGCCATTGCACCGGACTTTTGACCTCGTTGCGAATGATGGCAGGGGCGTAAAATTCCTCGCTGCGGAACAGAATCCGCAGGAACGGCTTAAAATTATTCCCGTTCTCGCGGAGAACGGCGGCGAGGGCGTCGTTCAGGGAATCCGGCGGCGGCTGGCCGGCGAAATAATTCCAGAGCCTGGCCGTGATAAAGCGCGCGGCCTGCGGTTGGGCGACGATTTGCGCCATCACGTCGTCACCGTCGAGATTGCCGGTGCGACCGAGAAACGTCTTGATGCCGTTGTCGTGAAAGACCGGGCGGTAGATGAATTTTTCGTTCGGGCGATCCAGCGACCAGCCGGTCAGGGCGCGGGCGCCATCGGTGACGTCCTTCTCGGTGTAATGGCCTTCGCCGAGCGAAAAGAGTTCCATGACCTCGCGCGCGAAATTTTCGTTCGGATGCTCCTTGCGGCTTTCCGCCTGATCCAACCAGATCAACATGGCCGGGTCCTGTCCAGCGAACGTGAGCAATTCCAGCCAGTTGCCCGTGGCGAGCCGGCGGAACAGTTCGTTCTGCCGCCACATATAATAGGCGTTACGCACCTTTTCGAAGCTGGTGGCGAAATGGCCGTGCCAGAACAGGACCATTTTTTCCTGAAACGGCCGCGGCCCTTTGGCCATGCGGTTCAGCCACCAGCCGCGCAGTTCCATCAGGCGGTCAGATTGGAGCCGGCCTTGTTGCTGCTGGATTTTACGGCGTTCCTCCGGCGTTGCCTTTTGGACGGCTTCCCGCAGGCGTTTTATTCCGTCCGGATCAGGTTTGGCCCAGACCGGGGCAGGCGTGGGATCGGGAATGTTCTCGTAGTCGAGCAACGAAGAAACCGCCTTGTCCGGGCCGAGGTCGGCCAGTTTTTGGATTTCCGCGGGCGGCCCGCCGAATCCGGCCCGGTTCAACAGATGCGCTGCCATCGCATAACTCCAGCGGTCAGCCGAAAACGACTTAAGCATACATTCTCAAAGACGTTAGCCGAACTGAAAAGGTTTCACCAGGTGACACGTGGCAGGTGGCAAGTGACAAGAAAAGGCTGAAATGAGACAGGAACCATTACTGATTTTTCATGTCACATGTCACGTGTCACATGTCACGTCTTCAGGCGGAACGCCGTGAGCACCGTATGGCTTGCACCGGCAGGCAACAGGTTGCTGCGAATCAGTTCAATTTCATTCGCCGTCCAGTCGCCGAACAGACGGTCTTTGACGGCCTGTGCGTGTGCCGCCAGTTTCTCGATTTCAGGCCGGTTCAGATGCTTGACCCGACCAATCGTCACATGGCCGGCAAATCTTTCAGTGCCCGGTTTCTCCGCAAACGGTTGGAGCGCGGCTTCAATCTTTTTCTGCAACTCCGCCAGGCGCCCTTCGCCGTCGTTGATGCCGGCCCAAATCACGCGTGGCGACCGGGCATTTGGGAAGGAACCGATGCCTTGCGCACGCAGGCGCAGGACCGGACTGCCGAAGCAAACGGCCTTGACGGCTTCCAACAAAGCCGGCACGCGTTCAACCGGCACATCGCCGAGGAAACGGAGCGTAAGATGGAATTGCTCCGGTTTCGTCCAGCGCACAGCATCGTGTAACACCAACCGCTGCAACTCCTGTTGCACACCGGTGATTTCATTCCGGACCGGTTCCGGCAAGGAAATCGCCACAAACAACCGAAGTTTCTCCGTGGAACTGTCGTCTGCCATTGCCCTGCAATTTGTTGTCCGGGCCGCTGGAGTTCAAGACTGGAATGTGTTCTCTGGGAGCGCGGGTTGTCTCAACCCGCAGCACATTCGACAATCCCCAAAACCCGTGGCATTTGTGTACTTGTCCGGCAATCCAGGCGGCTGCGGCTTGGGACAAGCCGCGCTCCGAACACACGAACGGGCTCGTCAGTAGCCTCGCCCCACTAACTGACCTGGTTTCCTGTTTTTTATTCGACACTCAACCCGCGACTCTCAACACTTAACGCTGTTGAAAAAAAACTTCTCATCCTTTTGTCGCAAAATCGCCCCGGACCGCACTATAAGATGACGGTAGAGTTCGTTTGAACAGGATATGGCATGGACTTAACCGACAAAGAATACGTCGAGCACTGCTGGGATGGTCATCCGGAAGACTTCGGTCTGCTGGTGGAACGTTACCAGAAGCCGCTGTTCTCTTACCTGGCCAGCCGGGTCGGAGATGGCGGGCAGGCCGAGGAAGCGGCACAGGAATCGTTTGTGAGAGCCTTTCTGTCATTGAAGAAGCTGCGAAAGCCGGAGTCGTTTTATTCCTGGCTGCTGGGCATCGCAGGACGGGTCGCCAAAGAACAGTTCCGCGCCGTGGCGCATCGGCAACGCGACCGTGAAGCGGCCGAAACCATGATGACGGACGCGACTGACAGTGCTGAAGAATATCCTTTGGAAGAAGCCATTGCCGCCCTGCCCGAAAACCATCGTCAGGTGATTCTGCTGCGGTATTACGAGCGGCTCTCCTGCCAGGAGGTGGCCACACGACTCGACCTGCCGCTGGGCACGGTCACCAAAACGCTTTCGCGCGCCTACGCCCTGCTGCGTCAGGAGCTGGCGGCCCGCGAAGGCGCGGAACCAACAGTCAACCAAACATAACAATTATGAACTGCGCTGAATGCCGGGACAATTTGGTCGCCTGCGCGGAAGGGTTGCTGGACCGCGAGGCATTGCTCGAATGTCAGGCTCATCTGGAAGCCTGCGTCGGTTGCCGGGCTGAATACCAGGTAATCGCCAGCCTGCAACAGCGGCTGGTCGCTCGTGGCCAGGCAGCCGCCGAGGTGTCCATTGTCGAACCGGTGATGCGGCGCGTTCTCCAGGAACAGAAAAAACCGGAAAGAGAAACAATTATGAGCACAATATTGAAACATCGTTGGGGATTTGGATTAAGCGCGGCGGCGGGTGCAGCGGCGATCATCCTATTAACCATCTTGTTGACCACGCCCAACGCGCAGGCCAAAGCGGTTGAAGTCATGACCAAAGGCGCGCAGGCCGTGGCCAAACTCACCAGCATTCATCTGCGCGGCCAAGTGCGCACTGCGCCACAGGACAATTTTAGTTACATTAACGCCGATTGTCCGTTTTATACGATTGAACTGTGGAAACAGTTCGAACCGGACTTGAAATGGCGGGTCGAGAAACCCCAACGCGTTGTCGTCATGGATGGCAAGTCAACCGTGATGCTCATCAAAACCGACGATACTGGAGTGAAGTTTCCACACCCATCGTCCAGCGCCTTTGACACCGATTGGCTGCAAAGGATCGCCAACCTCAGCAACACCATCAGCAATGAGTTGAACAACGCGCAGGCCAAAGGCTGGAAGCTGGACACCACTGAAGAAACCGCCGCTGACGGCAGGTTGAAAGACACCGTCACCATCATGGCCAAATCGGGCGTGCCGGACAATGATTACGGAAAAAATAATTTCATCGGAACCGCTGACACCCGCCGGGTTTATCGCTTCGATGAGCAAAGCAAATTGCTGGAATCGGTACAGATCTATCTGGTCCGCCCGGCCGGCGAGGTGCTGATCTTCGATCTCAGCCAGATTGACTACAACCAGCCGATGGATCCGAGCATATGGAAACTTGAATTGCCGGCGGACGTGAGTTGGGCGCAATTGCCGGAACAATTGTCTAAATTGCCCGACAACGAAAAGTATGCTTCCATGACCGCGGAACAGGCGGCCCGGGCCTTCTTCGAGGCTTGCAGCCGCGAGGATTGGAATGAGGCCGGGAAGTTCATGTCGCCTGTCACTGCGGACATGAAAGAATATCTCGGCGGGCTGGAAATTGTCAGCCTTGGCGAGTCTTTTACCTCCAAAGCCTATCATTCCGGGCGTTTCGTGCCCTACGAAATCAAGCTCAAGAATGGCTATATCAAGAAATGGAACATGTCCATCAGGAAGGACAATCCGGCAGGCCGCTGGCAAGTGGATGGCGGACTCTGACCTGCCAGATTCACCAGCAGTTCAAGTTTGCAGCATCAGGGCGGAACTCGTGAGGGGTCCGCCCGTTTGGTTTGCTCTGGCGGCGGCCGGCGCTCCCGGTGAGGAACAAGCTGAAGCTTGAACTCCAACGCGGAGCGCACACGCCGTTTTTTGTTCGACACTCAACTCTCAACTCCCAACACTCAACGCCATGAAGTGGCCTGCCGATTATCACCTGCATACGCCGCTCTGCCGTCACGCGACTGGCGAGCCCGGCGAATACGCCGCCCGCGCCGTTGCCCACGGCCTCACCGAAATCGGCTTCTCCGATCATTCGCCGATGCCGCAGGACGATTTCGACAACTGGCGGATGTACGCCAGTCAACTCGACGAATACGTCGCCAAGGTCCGCCAGGCACAGAAGGATTTTCCGCAGCTCACCATCCGCCTCGCGCTCGAAGTGGATTATCTGCCCGGTTATGAGGACTGGATTCGCGGGCTCGCCGCGCGGCATCCGTGGGATTATTTCATTGGCTCGGTGCATTATGTCTCCGACGGCTGGGCCGTTGATGATCCGCAGAAACTGTCCGAGTGGAACCACCGCAACGCCGACGAAGTCTGGTCGGCATATTTCGAGCGGTTGACGAAAGCGGCGGAGACCGGCTTTTTTGAAATCATCGGCCACGCCGATTTGCCGAAAAAATTCGGTCACCGCCCGTCGCGCGACCCAGGCTGCGCCGGAAGCTTCGCCGAGGCGAGCTGCACGCCGCTCTACGAGAAATTTCTGAACGCGGCCAAAAGGAACAACTGCGCCATTGAACTCAACACCGCCGGTTTGCGGAAGGATTGCCGCGAGATTTATCCCAGCCGCGAAATCCTCCAACTCGCGTTTCAAAAGGGCGTGCCGATTACGTTTGGCTCCGACGCCCACGCGCCGGGCGAAGTGGGAATGAATTTCGGCGAAGCCGTCCAACTCGCGCGCGAAGTTGGTTACCAGGAATGTTGCCGGTTCGTGCAGCGGAAACGGCAATTTGTCGAATTGTAATTTAACCTCGAATTATGGTTACGGCCGGATTGACACGAAATCAGTGGTTCGTGCTCATTTGTGTTGTTCTCGCGGTGGGGACGCTGATTTTGTATTGGCCGATAAGGCAAGACGGCTTCACCAATTTCGACGATGACTTCTACATTACAGAAAATCCTCACGTCAACGCCGGTTTGACCTGGGCAGGTTTAATTTGGGCTTTCAAAACTAACTTAGGCGCCCTCTGGTTTCCGTTGACGTGGATTTCGCACATGGTGGATTGCCAATTATACGGTTTGAATCCCAGTGGACATCATTTGACGAATGTGCTGTTCCACGTCGCCAACACGCTGCTGCTGTTTTTGCTGCTGAACAATTTGACCGGCGCGTTGTGGCGCAGCGCATTCGTGGCGGCGCTGTTCGCGTGGCATCCGCTGCACGTGGAATCGGTGGCGTGGGCGGCGGAGCGCAAGGATGTTTTGAGCGCGTTTTTCTGGATGCTGACGTTACTGGCTTACACGCGCTACGCGCAAAGAAGGTCGAGCGCTCTCGACGCCCGGCGCTCGACCCTCGACTATTTTCTCGCCTTGTTTTTCTTCGCTGGCGGCCTGATGTCCAAGCCAATGGTCGTGACGCTGCCATTCGTTCTGCTGCTGATCGATTTCTGGCCACTGAACCGCTTCCGCTGGACAAATTCGCTTGCGGAAAAATTTCCTTCCATTTCGGAACTGGCCGTTTCAGTCAAATCAATTGCCGGATTGATTCTGGAAAAACTGCCGTTCTTTGCGCTGGCGGCGGCGGGAAGCGTCGTGACTTATCTGGCTCAAGAACGTGGCGGCGCGATGGCGGGCGATTCACTTTCGTTCCGCCTGGCGAACGCTTTGTGGGCCTATGTGCGCTACGTTTCAAAAACCTTTTGGCCGGTAGATTTGGCGGTCATCTATCCCTTTCAAGAACGCGGGCTGGCGGGTCTGGCGATCGTGGCGGCGTTGTTGCTGACCGTATGGTCGGGTTTGTTCGTTTTGCTGGCGCGGCGGCGGCCGTGGTTGTTCCTCGGCTGGTTTTGGTTTTTGGGAACGCTCGTGCCGGTCATCGGCCTCGTTCAAGTCGGCGCGCAATCCATGGCCGACCGTTTTTCTTATCTGCCCAGCATCGGCCTGTTCATTCTGGTCGTGTGGGGCTTGAGCGATTTTTTCGGCGCGCCGCCGCGGAGACAAAAAACTTTGGCCCTGGCCGGAATCGCCGCGCTCGCGGGTTGTCTGGCCGTCACTTCCCTCCAATTAAAATACTGGCGGAACAGCCTCACGCTTTTCAGGCACGCCATCGAAGTGACCACGGACAATCACGTCGCCTGTGCGTGCCTCGGCCAGGCTTTGGACGCCATCGGTTTGGAGGATCAAGCTCTGAAATTTTGCAGGGAATCCGTGCGCATCGAACCGAACTATCCGCTCGGCCAATTTTTTCTCGGCATGGTTTTGTGGAAGAAAGGCGAGCCGACCGAGGCCATCGGTCATCTCAACGCCGCCGCGCAATCCATGCCGCGCAATCCCGTCATACAATACAATCTCGGCAAATTTTTATTGGAGCACGGCCAGCCGGACAAGGCCGTTGCGTATTTTGCCGCCGCGTTGAACGACAATCCGGATTTCAGCGAGGCGCATAATGCATTGGGCAAAACTTTTTTGGCACAGGGAAAATTGCAGCCAGCCGCCGGGCAACTGTCGCAAGCCGCCACGCTCGACCCCGGCAACCCGCAGTTTCATTACGACTACGGAACGGTTTTACTTGCGAATTCAAATCTCGACGAAGCCGTCGCGCAATTTTCCGAGGCGGCGCGGCTGAAACCGGATTTTGCGGACGCGCAGGGCAATCTCGCCGTCGCCTTCGCCCGGCAGGGCAAAACACTGGAGGCCATCGCCCATTTTTCCAAAGCCGTCGAATTGCAACCGGATAATCCCGAGGTGCATTTCAATCTCGGCCTCGCCTTTCTCAACCATGATCAGCCCGCTGAGGCCGCCGCTCAATTTTCAGAAGACCTTCGCCTCACGCCAAATGAAATGAAGGCGCATTACCGCCTCGCGCAGGCGTTGCAACGGCAAAATAAATTGGCCGGTGCCGTCCTTCATTACCGCGAAGCGCTGCGGCTCGCGCCGGATCTTCCCGAGGCAAAAAATGAGCTGGATAAAATCTTCGCCGCGCATCCTGAATTGAGACACTCCGCCGCGCTCGACATGGCGAAATAATTCTGAAAAACTCCGCGCCGGTGAAACAATCAATCGTCACCCTGGACATGGAAGGCGTGCTGACGCCCGAAATCTGGATTGCCGTCGCCGAGAAGACCGGCATTCCGGAATTGCGCCGCACCACCCGCGACGAGCCGGATTATGACAAACTCATGCGCGGCCGGCTGGCCATTCTCGACCAGCGTGGGCTGAAACTGTCCGACATTCAAAACGTCATCGGCGCGCTGCGTCCATTGCCCGGCAGCAAGGAATTTCTGGATGAATTGCGTTCGCTGGTGCAGGTCATCATCCTGTCCGACACGTTCGAGCAATTCGCCTCTCCCCTGCTCCGCCAGCTTGGCTGGCCGGTCCTGCTATGTCACCGGCTGGTGGTGGAAAACGACCGCATCGTGAATTACCAATTGCGCATCCGCGAACAAAAGCGCGAGGCCGTGTCCGCCTTCAAGCGGATGAATTATTACGTCATTTCCGCCGGCGATTCGTTCAACGACACGGCCATGCTCGTCGAGGCGAACGTCGGTTTCCTTTTCCGCGCGCCGGACGCGGTCAAAAAGCAATTCCCGCAGTTCAAAGCCGTCGAGACTTACGCGGATTTGATGCAGCTCATCAAAGGAGCGATATAGTGCCGACACGCCAAGGCTCATTTCATCTGTTCCGGCTGTTTGGGATTGACGTATATTTGCACTGGGCCTGGTTTTTCGCCGCCGTGTATTTCATCTACTATGCAAAAGGCTATACTTCCCCGATTTGGAGCGTGCTGGAGTGTCTGGCGTTGTTTGCCATCGTGCTGACGCATGAATTCGGCCATCAACTGGCCTGCCGGCAGGTGGGCGGGCAAACCCATGACATCATCCTCTGG
>JBEKMU010000108.1:0-10151 GCA_049523555.1 Verrucomicrobiota bacterium
GTAAAAATCCGGATACCGCACGGTGGAAAACACTTTCACGACCGAATTCGCGACCGCGTCGGCGTTGGTTCCCACAGACGCCGGCGGAATGGCCGCCGCTCCAGGTTGGACGGTGTTGGTCTCCGCGGCGGCAGTGCGGACTGCAATAAGCGGCGCAACGAAGTTGACAATCAAAAACAGGGCTGTGACCGGGTGGCGGCAAAGCGAATTCAGGTTCATGCGGGCCAAAGACAACGCCAATCGCTCCGGAAAGCCAAGCCGATTTTCAAGCGTTGAGATAGTGTGCAACAAAATCGCGGAGAAATAGTGCTTGCCACCCGGTGTTTTATGACTATGCTGCGCGTCCCTGATTGAGGATTTTATGGCACGAATTTGTGAATTGACCGGCAAAGGCCCGCGCAACGGCAGCATCATCTGGCGCAGTGGCAAGCCCAAGAAGCAAGGCGGCATCGGCACGCACATCACCGCCATTACCAAACGGCGTTTCCTGCCGAACCTGCAGCGCGTGAAGGCCGTGTTGCCCAGCGGCGAAGTGCGTTACCTGCGCGTCGCCGCCAGCGCGCTCAAAAAAGGCCTCGTCGCCAAGGCGCCGAAACGCACTTGGAAGAAGCCCGAAGCGGCCCCGGCCTGATTTTCCCGGCGAGGATGGAGAATTGAAGATGGAGGATGGCGCGGAAGCGCCGTCCTCTTCCGTTTTTTGGCAACAGTTATGGATTGCCCTGCGGATGCTGTTGGACCACCCAACGCATGGCTTCGACTTCGCCGTAGATTTTTATGCGGTCAATATAACTGGCCATCTCTTCTCCGGTCAGGTTTGGATAAGCGGCCGCAAAATTTTGCGACAGTTCCTTCATTGACGCTTTCCATTCTTTGATCTGCTGCAGTATTTGCCCGGGAGTCTGGCCGCCAAGAAAATCGTAGCTGGTGTTTTGATCCAAACCCGACAGCGCCAGCGTTGCGGAGGAGTTCCCGATAAGCTGGTTAATGATCAGCTTCCCATTCTCACCGCTGCGGATTTGGTCCGCAAAAGTTAATCCCATTCGGGCAAGATTTTCGACGGAAACATTATCGCCGATGGCCGCTTGCTGTTTTTCCAAATCCGCCACGTTCCAAGCCAGTGACTTTAGGGTCGTGTCTTCCGTCAACACGTCCGTCATCGAATGTGAAAACGCAAGTTGCCCGGATTCCAACGGCGTTTTCCCTGCGAACTGGTTCAATTCCTCGCCGTCCACAAAAGCCTCCATCGAATAAGTGCCGAACTGCGATTTGCCCGATGCCGCCAAAAGCTCGTTGATGGCCTCGTTGGTCAGGCCGTTTTTGAGATAATCCTGCGCGGATAAATAATTCGCCAGCGAGTTGCTCGGGGAAGACGCCTTGAACAAGTCCAGCCATTTCCGCCGGTCTTCGCGAAATGCGTTGCGTGCCAGAATCGTCCACTGCACCTGCGGGTCGTCGGGAAAGTTCGTTGCCGCCTCGTTCAAATAATTTGTGTCCTCCAGCGCGCGGAACGCCGCCAGCAAACTGGTCGCATTGCGATGATGTTTGATGAGCCACTCCTCGACCTTCGCTCGCAGGATTTTCGGTTGGCCTGCTAGGTCGCGTTCGGGCTCGGCTTCGGCTTCCTTCACGGAACTGGAAATGACTGGCGGCGAGTAGTGATATTTGAAATCGGACCTGGCCATTGGAGGCTGCGTCCCGGCCGGCTTCCGTGTTCCCGGATTGAGGAAATGCCACAAAGCTCCGGCAATGACCGTCAACAATGCCAGGGTTGCGAGCAACCGCCCAAGCCAACGATTTTGCATAGTTCGATTGTATTTGACCCGGCCAACGGCAACACGTCACGGAAAAACACGGCGTTTGATGTCCACAATGTCGGCCTTTTCAACGAAGGCAACCAAATTTCGCCAGGCGGGATTGAACCCGAAACCGCCGTCCTTCATTTCCGCGATGGCCGCCGGTTTGGTCCAGCCACAGACAATAATGCGATACATCGCGCACATCATGCCGGTGCGGTCCGCGCCGCGTTCGCAATGCACAAACGCCGGAAGGTTGTTGGTGTCCGTGACCACCTTGAGAAAGCGCACCACGTCTTCCTCTTCACCGTGCCACGGTTCCGTTTCAAACCGCACGCTTTTCAAGCCGGTGCCGGCCACCTTGTCCTTGTCCGAATGAAACGCGCGCAGGTTGATAACGGTCTTGATGCCCATCGCCTTCAAATGCGCCATGCCTTCGGCCGTGGGCTGCGCGCCGCGATAGAGGTTCGTCGTGACTTGAAAACAATTTTTGATGCCGGCCACCTCGATTTTTTGCGCCCAGTTGGCAGGGCGATTTGTGGATTCCTGGGCGGTGGCCGCGACCGTCGCCGCGAGCAGAGCCGCCATCGCGGCGGCCCGAAAAATTTTCCAATGGCGATTCATTTCATCTTCCCTTGAGCCGGTGCATCCGGGCGCGTTTGAGTTCGCGGTCGGATTCGCGCCGTTTCAGTTCCTCGCGCTTGTCGAATTGCTGTTTGCCTTTGCCGAGGGCGAGCGCGACCTTCACCTTGCCGTTCTTCCAGTAAAACGCGAGCGGCACCAGCGCGTGGCCTTTCACGGTGGCCAGGCCGAAGAGTTTCCGGATCTCCGATTTGTGCAGCAGCAATTTGCGCGGGGCATTGGGCTGATGGTTCTGGATGTTGCCGTGCGAGTATTCGTCAATGTGCGCGTTGTAAAGCCAGACCTCGTCCTTTTCCACGCGCGCGAAGGCGTCGTTGATTTGCCCCTTGCCCGCGCGCAGCGATTTGACCTCCGTGCCGCGCAACACGATGCCCGCCTCGAACGTTTCGAGGACGTGATAATCACGCCGCGCCTTGTGGTTGGTCACGATGTCGGCCATGACCAATTTTAGATTTACGATTGACGATTTACGAGGTGAATTTGGAGCGAAGAGCGATTCGTAAATCAGAAATCGCAAATCGTAAATGGAATCAGCGTTTCCGGCGTTTCTTGGGTTGCGGGCGGATCAATTCGACCGGCTCCGGCAATTCCCAGCCCATTTTCTCCTCAAGGATTTCGCGCAACGCGATGTCCGCCGCGCCGAGATTCGTTGTGTCATGCACCAGCGGCCGGCTCAAGCCGCCGCCGCCGGAATTCAATTGGCGCACACGACGCGAAATGAGGTTGACGAGAATGTTCGGGTTACCAACTTTCTCGGCGGCCCTTTTGCAGAAATCAGCGTTCACAATTCGTTTTGACAAACAGAGCCAGAAATTCTAATCGTCACCGCCCCTGCATGCAATAAGAAAATTCAACCGCTTTGCAAAGGCCAATTCGGTGCTATTTTAACGTCAAATTGAGGGAAACGGAGCATACGATGAAAACGCGCAAGTTAGGAAGACAAGGGCTGGTGGTTTCAACCTTGGGACTGGGCTGCATGGGCATGTCGGAATTTTACGGCGGGCGAGACGACCGGGAATCCATCGCCACAATTCACCGCGCCCTGGATTTGGGCGTGACGTTCTTTGACACGGCGGACATGTATGGGCCGTATCTGAACGAGGAACTCGTCGGTCGCGCCCTTCAAGGCCGGCGTGACAAGGTAGTTTTGGCCACTAAATTCGGCGTCGTGCGCGACGCCAAAAACCCCAACGTCCGCGGCGTCAACGGAAGACCCGATTACGTCCGTTCCTGTTGCGAAGGCAGCCTGCGCCGATTGAAAGTGGACGTGATTGATTTGTATTACCAGCATCGTGTGGATCCGGATACGCCCATTGAGGAAACCGTCGGTGCGATGGCGCAACTGGTGAAGGAAGGCAAGGTGCGTTGCCTCGGTCTGTCCGAAGCCGGCCCGCAAACAATTCGCCGCGCGCACGCCGTTCATCCCATCACCGCGTTGCAAAGCGAATATTCCCTCTGGACGCGCGATCCCGAGGACGAAATCCTGCCGACGTGCCACGAACTGGGGATCGGCTTTGTTGCTTACAGCCCGTTGGGCCGCGGATTCCTCACCGGCCGGTTCAAAAAATTTGAAGACCTGCCCGCCGACGATTACCGCCGTCATTCACCGCGGTTTCAGGGTGAAAATTTCCAGCACAACCTGGATTTGGTGCGGCGCATCGGGGAACTCGCGGCGAAAAAACATTGCACGCCGTCACAGCTTGCGCTGGCCTGGGTGCTCGCCCAAGGCGAAGACATCGTCCCCATTCCCGGCACCAAACACCGGAAATATCTCGAAGAAAATGTCGCGGCGGCGAAGATCAAACTGACCGGCGAAGAACTGGCGCAAATCGCCGAAGTCGCGCCCGTGGGCGTCGCGGCCGGTTCGCGTTATCCCGAACACATGATGCATCTGGTTGGCCGCTAAAAGGGTTGTGCCTAAAGTTGGTGGCGGCGGTGCTGCTGCACCGCCGTGCGCCGCCGCAGCGGCGCACCTACCAAATAAAAAAGTTCGGTGAAAACCCGTTGCTTGCGCCGGCGCGTTTTTTTTCTTAAAACAACGGCGTATGTCCGCAAAGTCCCAATTCGATTTACTGCAATTCCTCGCCACGCGCATCCAGGCCGTCAATCGCGCGCTCAACAAATTCTTGCCGTCCGAAAAAACCCGGCCCGCCACCATCCACAAGGCGATGCGCTACTCGCTCTTCGCCGGTGGCAAGCGAATGCGCCCCACGCTCTGCCTTGCGGCAGCACAGGCTTGTGGCGGCAAGGAAGCTGATGCGATGCCGCTCGCGTGCGCCGTCGAATGCATCCACACCTACTCGCTCATTCACGACGATTTGCCGGCGATGGACAACGACGATTTCCGCCGCGGCAAGCCAACCAACCACAAGGTCTTCGGCGACGGCATCGCCGTGCTCGCGGGCGACGCGCTGTTGACACAGGCGTTTGAAATCGCCGCGCAGGCCAAAGGCTGGCCGCGCTATCCGCATCGTGATTTGATTCTGGAAATTGCGAAGGCCTCCGGTTCGTTGCAACTCGTCGCCGGGCAGGTCGCGGATTTGGAGGGTGAA
This sequence comes from Verrucomicrobiota bacterium, assembly GCA_049523555.1. Taxonomy (GTDB): domain Bacteria; phylum Verrucomicrobiota; class Verrucomicrobiia; order Limisphaerales; family UBA11358; genus UBA11358. The sequence continues at coordinate 4,988 of JBEKMU010000108.1, forward strand.
GGCAAAAAAATTTCCGCCAACGAACTCCGTTACATCCACGAGCGCAAAACGTCCGCGTTGTTGTGTTGTTCCGTGCGGCTGGGCGGCATGAGCGCGAATTGCACGCCCGCGCAACTCCGCGCGCTCACGGATTTCGGTTATCACGTTGGCCTCGCGTTTCAGGTGATTGACGACATTCTGGACGTGACGCAGACGAGCGAGCAACTCGGCAAGACGGCGGGCAAGGACACGCGGTCGCAAAAGGCGACCTATCCGGCGATTGTGGGCCTGGAAAAATCGCGGAAGATTGCGGAGCACCTGACGTCCAAAGCCTTTGCTGCGCTGAAAACTTTCAAAGGGAAAGCCGTCGCCCTCGAAGCGCTGGCGGAATTCCTTTTAAAGCGTGACCGTTAAAATTTATTACGAGGCTTCTTGGAAGATTCCAATTTTCCCGAAAGGATATCCAAGGCGTCGTACTTGTTGAGGAAGGCGCGCCCACCGTCTGTTAAAAAACACCAACTTCCCGGACGTCGTTCAACAAGCCCACGAGCGATGAGTTCCTGAACTTTGTCATTGCCTCGGCTATTCCGCATGGACCGCTGCTGCTTTTCACGGCGCCGGTTTTATCGGCCACCACGGTAATCCGGGCGTCACCCTCCAAAAGACCGAACATTTCGAGCGGTCCGTAAAAATCAAGCAGTTCAAACCCTTCGAAAAGCACTGCGCCCACTTGAATTGGCGATGAGGTGGTTTTGGCAACGGCCTTTGGCATCATTCAGTCATGAAAAGCAGATTTGCGAATTTCCATCAAGGATTATCGCCGGAGCGAAAGTTTCCGTGGACGTTTCGTCGCAGATTTTTGTTTCCAAACGGGCGTAGCGGCTTTCGGCAGAAAGCCGCACTTTACAATTTTCCCGAAGAAATGCGGCGGTCTGCCGACCGCCAGCGGGCCGCCCGCCTTTCGGAGGGGCGAGTTCCGCGAGCCCCCATATTTCAGGCCAGTCAGGGCGTCGTGTAACTCCGCCCTCCGAATTATTCACTCCAATCGCCGGTTTGGAGATACGGCTTGAGTTTTTCCTTGAGCGTTTCGCGTCCGCGATGGGCTGGATTTGTGTTGAAGCGGGGCGAATAAAGAATATATTTATTGCTAATCTTGAAATGTTCATCCTTGTTTTGGTCTGCCAGTTGTCTGGCTTTGATGTTCACCTCGCTGTCCGCCGTCGGGCAGGTCGGTGTCTGGACCTACCACTACGACAATTATCGCACGGGCCTGAACACCAATGAGACGATCCTGAACCTGACGAATGTGAACCCGACGTCGTTCGGCCGGCTGTTCACCAACATGGTGGACGGTTGCGTGTATGCGCAGCCGTTGTATGTGCCGGGCGTGGCGATGCCGGGGCGGGGCACGCACAACGTCCTGTTCATCGCCACGGAGAACAATTCGGTCTATGCGTTTGACGCGGACGTGCCGGCGGCCGCGGGCGGGTTGCTGTGGCAGACGAATCTCGGCCCGGCGGCCGTAACGACAACGAGCACATTCACGAACAAGAATTTCGGGACGCGCTATAACGGTGGGGCATACACGGACATCATTCCCGAGGTGGGCATCACCGGCACGCCGGTGATTGATTTGAGTTCGGGCACGCTCTATGTGGATGCGCTCACGGGCGAAATCAACGGCGGGGTGACAAATTATTTTCACCGGCTGCATGCGTTGAACATCACGAACGGGACAGAGCGGACGGGCAGTCCGGTGTTGGTCAGCGCCAGTGTTCCGGGCATCGGCGTGGACAGCGTCGGCGGCAAAGTGACGTTCAATGCGAAGCAGGAAATCCAACGCTGCGCGCTGACGCTGGCCAATGGCATCGTGTATGTCGCGTTTGCCGGTTATTCGGACACCGACCCGTATCACGGCTGGATCATCGGTTTCAGCACGACCAATCTGGCGCAACTGACCAATTATGTTTTCAACACGACGCCCAACAGCACCATCGCCGCGTATGGCGCGAACGCCGGCGAAGGCGGCCTCTGGATGAGCGGCGGCGGATTGTCCGTGGATGCGAGCAACAATCTGTTTTTCGAGGTCGGCAACGGAATTTTCAATGTCACGAACGGTTCCAGCGGAACGGAATACGGTGACAGCTTCATGAAACTTACAACGACGAACGGACTGGCGGTCGTGGATTATTTCACGCCCTGGAACCAGCTCGCTTTGCAAGCCGCCGACCAGGACCTTGGCTCCGGCGGGTTGCTGCTGCTGCCGGACCAGCCGGGAACATTCCCGCATGAGATGCTCGGCGCGGGCAAACAGGGACAGATTTATTTGCTCAACCGCGACCAGATGACGACCGGAAACAATCATTTCGATTCCACCAACGTCTTTGATTTTGTCGTGCAAACCAACAGCGGCAAAATCAAAAGCGCGTTTGACACGCCGGCCTGGTTCAACGGCCGGATTTATTACGCGGCCAGCGGCGACAATTTGAAAACGATTGCGCTGACGAACGGCGCGCTGGCCGGCAGCACGGTTTTGACGAATAGAAATCGCACGTTCAATTTTCCGGGCGCAACGCCGAGCATCACCGCCAGCGGCACGAACAATGGCATTGTCTGGGCGTTGCAAATGCCGACCAACCTTGCGAACCCTGCGGTGCTCGTCGCCTGCAACGCCACGAATCTGGGGACCGAACTCTACACCAGCACGAACAATGCGGGCCGCGACCAGCTTGGCACGGGTGTCAAGTTCGCCGTGCCGACGGTCGCCGATGGAAAAGTTTTTGTCGGCAGCTCGAATTCTGTTTCCGTTTTTGGTTTGCTGGCGGGCACGTTTTCCTTCAGTTCGCCGGCTTACAGTGTACCAGAGGCGAACACCAACGTGACCGTCACGGTGAACCGTCTCGGCGGGATGGGCGGCGCGGTGCAAGTCTCCTGCGCAACGGTTGTGGGCGGAACGGCGTCGAACGGCGTGGATTACACGAGCGTTTCGGGCACGCTGAATTGGACGAACGGCGAGTCGGGCGGGAAAAGCTTTACCGTGCCGATTCTGGCCAACGATTCGGTCCAATCCAACGTGACAGTGAACCTTGCTCTGAGCAATCCCACGAACGGCGCGTCGGCCGTCGGCCTGCCATCCGCAGCCGTGCTGACGATCATTGAACCGCCCATTGACGCCTGGAAACTGGCGTATTTTGGCGCCAATGCCAACAACCCCACTATCGCCGGTGATACGGCGGACCCGCAGCAGGACGGCATTGTCAACCTGCTGGCTTACGCGTATGCCTTCAATCCGCTGGTCGTTAACACCAACCCGTTCACCGGCAATCTCGCCGGCAAGCAATTCCAACTGCATTTCCTGCGCAACACTTCGGCAAGCGACCTCACCTACGTTGTGCTGAGTTCAGGGACGCTGACAACCTGGAGCAACCTGCTGACTTACACCGCCGCCACCGGATGGGTGACGAACCTGCCCGGTGCGACGTTTGCCGAATCTGCGTCCAACGGCGTTCCGCCTGATCAATACGTGAACGTCACGATCACGACTTCAACGAACGTGACGGGGGGCGCGGCTTGCCAATTTCTGCGACTGCAAATCCATCGGTAAAATTATTTTGATTCACTCCATTCGCCCGTTTGCAGGTAGGACTTGAGTTTTTCCTTGAGCGTTTCGCGTCCGCGATGGATGAGCGATTTGGTGGCGGAAAGCGAGCAATCCAAGATTTCGGCGATTTCTTCGTAGCTCAAATCCTCCTGCCGGCAGAGCAAAATGGCCGTGCGCTGGTTCTCCGGCAGTTCCGCCAGCGCCTCCTCGATTTTCTGCGCGAGTTCGCCGTGCAACAGCTTTTCCGGCGCGGCGACCTGCGATTTGTCCTCGTATTGCCGGTGCGGGTGGTCTTCGTATTCGGCGTGGGCTTCCTCGATGGACTCGGCGGGATGGCGCGAGCGGCGGCGGAGTTCGTTCAGGCACAGGTTGCGCGCGATGGTGAAGAGCCACGTGGAAAATTTCGCCGTGCGCCGGTAGCGGCTCCGGGATTTGTAAACCTGCAGGAAAACGGTCTGCGCCAGGTCTTCAGCCTCGATTTCGTCGCGCAGCGAGCGGTAGATGAAATTCAGCACGGGCTGCTTGTATTTGTCCACCAATTCGGCAAACGCCGCGCGGTCGCCGCGTTTCAGGCGGAGCATCAGTGCGGCATCGGGGTCAGGTTGGACTGGCATCGCGTGCAAAGTGTAACAAACCCACTGCGCACGGAAAGATTTCGCTGTTCCCAATCGTCCTCATGCTGAATTGGAGTGATGGAGTGATGGAGAAATGGATTTTCCCAACACTCCCATACTCCAGCACTCCAACCCGTCACGGCATTTCTTGCTTTCAAGATGCTTTGCTCCCAATTTATGCGCCCGTGCAGGATTTGCTCAAAAAAATCGAGGCTGACGCCAAAGCACGTTTGCCGTCGCCGCCGACCGCCGGCACGGCGGAAAAGCTCGTGCGCTGCAAGGGTTTTCTCAAGGTGGAAACGCACCGGCTCAAGTTGTTGCACCGCGCCGGTAAAAGCGGGCGTGACATTTGCCAGGGCCGCGCGGCAATGCTCGACGCGTTGCTGCGGCATCTTTGGGAAACGGCCAGGAGCAGCTTGTCGGCGCAGGCGCAAAAGGAATTTCCGCCGCTGGCGCTCGTGGCCATCGGCGGTTACGGTCGCGCGGAATTGAACCCGCACAGCGACATTGACTTCATGTTTTTGCACGATGGCCAGGTCGCGGCGGGCAAACCGCTGCCGTATTTGTCCAAGCTGATTGACGGCGTGCTGTATCCGCTGTGGGACATCGGCCTGAAGGTCGGACACGCGGTGCGGAGCATTGACGATTGCGTGAACGTGGCGAACGCGGACATGCAATCAAAGACGTCGCTCATCGAAGCGCGGTTCATCACCGGCGAGGAGGCGCTGTTCGCCAAGTTTCAGAAAACGCTCGTCAACAAATGCGTCGCTGGTTTCGAGGAAAAATACATCGCGCTGCGGCTGGCAGACCAGTCGGCGCGCCGCGCCAAGTTCGGCAACTCGGCCTGCATGCAGGAACCGAACATCAAAAATGGCTGCGGCGGCCTGCGCGATTTCCAAAATGTGCTGTGGATGGCGTTTTTCAAGTATCGCTCGCGCTCGCTGAAGGAATTGCAGGAACGCGAGTTCGT
>JBEKMU010000109.1:0-9857 GCA_049523555.1 Verrucomicrobiota bacterium
TCTCGCAATATCCCAATGATCTGTTCTTCGTTGTATTGGCTCTTTCTCATAGTTCTGCTGCCCTTTCTTTCGCAGCAGAACTCTCCTTTTGTCACGTCCAGTTTTTGGGGGTCAGGTCAACATCTCACCCAGTCTGGATGCAGCCACGTAGATACAAGGCTGACTGCTCGCGTCAAGCATGTGGCCCTCGTGTTCAAGGTCGACGATGTGTGGGTTGTGGATCTTCACAATGCCTCTCTAAAAAGTGTCAGTCCCAACAACGAGCAATTTGCTGTTCTTTTCGGTCGCTATCACGAGCAGCCACATAATGCGCCAAACGTATTTATGGCTCAATTAAAATTGAACCCTCGAACTGTTAATTCTCCGCCGAGTGCAGGCCGCCGGTGCCGGTGCGGAAGGCGATGTTACCGCGCTCTGAGTCATACGGCAGCGGCTGGGCGCAATTCCACAGGCACGCGCCGCAGTGAACGCATTTCTCGCGGTCAAACGCCAGCACGCCGCCTTCGCCGGGCGCGATGGTCTGGCCGCCGCACATCTCAATGCAAATCTTTGTCCCGCATTTCTCGCACAGTTCCGGATACAGGAACACGATGCGGTCGGCGTAGCCGGCGGGCGCCTGCATCTTGCCGCCCATCAGCAGCGCGTCCTGGTGCGATACGACAAATTACCGGGACCCGTTCACGTTCATGTGTAACCATTTCAAAAGGCCAGAACGCAACGTCGGGTGACCCTTTCATTTAACGAATTCTCTGACATCAACAAAAACCAGTGAATCCTTAACAAGCGTGCCTAGCCATGTGCCCTCGCGTTGACGGACGAATCCAACTTTATTTCCGAACCGCTGAAAACATTCAGTGTCCGGACCCTGTACGTCACAGTTGGAGAGCCGCGGAGATTGACTCCGTGCCGGCGAGGGTATGGGTTTACTGAGGATGACTTCCTCGTCAACTCTCATTTCATCAATATCAATCAAAAGGTTCCGGTCGCTGCTGGTTCTTATCAAAGCTGCTTTCTGGCTCACAAAACATAACGAATCTTCGAACACATCCTCCCCGGGACAGTCGCAAGCACCAAACTATTGAACAGTTGGATACGAGTACTTACGCAAGGTTCTGCCATTGTGAATCAGGAATTCGGCCCCGGCCTCGCTGAAAACTGGCGGATAACAGTCTTGCAGCGAAGGCTCTGGCCTCCAGCTCAATTGCCCTCCCTCAAACGTGAACCATATGACCTGTGTGCTGCCTTGACCATCTGCCAGCCACAAAACCGTCGCATTGGCGCTGGGAACCGGAAATAACAGGCCGCTGAAGCCACCTTGTTCGTCAGTGATTGTCGCCCTCGCCACTGTCTGCCAGGTAGCCACCTCCAGTAAAAGGCATTCGATTTCAGCCCGGCTGATTCTTCCCGCGCACCACAAGTGCTTGCCATCCAGAGAGAAAAGGCAAGTCTCAAAATTGCGGCCTGCTTTTCCCCAGAGGGGATGGCTGTCAGCCAATCTCTCCACCACCAATTTCCCTGGCTTGAGTATCAGGGCCTTCCATTTCCCGGCTGGATCGATGGAAAGGTCGCCAATACCTGACTGGTACTGGTGGGTGTGGCACAGGGAGAAACGCTCATCCAGAAGGGAAATTTTTCCTTCCCGGCCGGCGACGAGATACATCAACGGTTCTTGGCTTGCGACAATGAAGTTTGCCGGATGATCGAGTTCGACAATCGCTGTTGTGGTTATTTTCATGGTTTCCTATGCCTGCCAACCGGAATCATGTAAGACGTTTCCGAACGTTGGTCAAGAGGTCGTGCGTTTGACTTCCAATGGCGAACAAAAACAGGTGAGTCAATAGTATCGTGCCATTTTGCATGCTTCTTTGCACCGCGTCGGCTTACGACGGCAGAACAAAGCGCCAAACGCGGTTTCAAGCACAACCAAAATTCTGACCTCAAACGGTTAGTTCTCCGCCGAGTGTAATCCGCCGGTGCCGGCGCGGAAGGCAATGTTGGTACGTTCCGGATTGTCCGGCAATGGTTGCGCGCAGTTCCAGATGCAGGCACCACAGTGGACGCATTTCTCGCGGTCAAACGACGGCACGCCACCATCACCGAGCGTGATGGCCTGGCCGCTGCATGCCTCGATGCAAATCTTTGTCTCGCATTTCTCGCACAGTTCCGGATACAGAAACACGACGTGGTCGGCATAGCCTGCCGGCGCTTGAACCTTGCCGCCCATGAGCAGCGCGTCCTGATGCGACACCAGCAACCGACCATCAAACGGAATTGCCGGCCAGCCGGCCTTGTCCATCAACGCGCCGTGCAGCGAGACGCCCTTGGTCTTGCACTCCTCGCGGAGCTTCGCGATTTCCCCGGGCGCAACGCGACCGCGATAGTATCCTTCTATGCTCGGAATCCGTTTCCACGGCGGCACGGGGTCGCCGTTCAACGTGAAGCGGCTATTGGTCAGCCCGGCGAGCGCCATGCCGACCATGCCGCGCACGACGCCTTTCTGAAATCCGTCGCGTGATTTTTCGGCCACGACAGCTTCCTGTTCCACCCAGCTCGCGCGGCGGCGTTGCACGTAGGTCGCTTCGAGATTTTCCTTCGTGAACGGTTTCTTCGCCTTGAGCAATTCGAGCACGGCTTCGGCAAGCAGCGTGCCGGTGGCCCAGGCTTCGTCCACGCCGGAGCCGGTGAGGACGTTTGTGCTGCCGCTGCCTTCGCCGATGCGCGCGTAACCGTCGCCAACCAGATGCGGTTCGCCGCGCCGGCCGGATTCGCCGAGCGTCTTCGCGCCCCACGAACGCAGCTTGCCGCCCTTGAGGTAACGCCAGAGATACGGATGCAGCATCCAATGCTGGAGATAGCGGTAGGCGGTGCGCATCGGGCTGTCGAACCACGACGGCACAAAAATGCCCAGCGACGCGACGCGGTCGGGATGCACGTAGAAAAATCCGAAAATCTCCGGCTCGGGATAACCGAACGTGTGCAACACGGTGCCGGGCTTGAGCAGCGTGTCGGCGGGCAAATCCACGACAAACTTCATGCCCACGGCCCAGTCGCGCGTGTGATGGCCTTCCGGCAGGCCAAAGTGCGCATCCAATTGCTGGCCGATGGGACCGACCGGGCCATCGCCGACGACCGTGAGCGCTGCACGAATGTCCATGCCGGGCGTAAAACCGTCGGCCGGCCAGCCTTTTTTGTCCACGCTTTGATCGAGCAGACGGACACCGACAACTTTGTCCCCCTCGATGAGCGCCTGTGACACCGGAGTGCCGGGCCAGATTTGGACCGTGCCTGTGCTCTGCACCTGTGCACCGGCCCATTGCATGAATTGGCCAATCGAGAGCACCATGCCGCCGCGTTTGCGGAGGAATGAAGGCGTCCACGGCAAATCCAGCGCGTGATGCTCAAACGGCAGGGCGAATTTGAAGGTGCGAATGAATGAATCCGCCAGTCGGAGCGTTGTTGAGCGCCGGCTCGCGCCGTGCGGGTCAAGCAGGTAGAGAACTTTTTCATCGCCGACTGGCGCAGCCATTGGGATGCCGGCCTTTTCAATCTCCGGAAAACTGACGCGCAACGCCCGCGCCTGCGTCACGACCCCGGAGACGCCAAAGCCGATGTCATCGGCGCGCTCGTAGCAAAGAATTTGCAGCATCCCGCTCTGCGGGACGGACATGCCCGGCATAACGGCGCTTTCGACAGCGGGTGAACCGTCGGCGTTGACGAGTTGTCTGGACAACGTCGTCAGGAATCCTGCTGTTGCCGGGCCGAACCCGACGCAGACGATGTCGGCGTCCATACGCTGGCGGTTGATAGTTGAATCTTCCGGTGCTGGCTGTGACATCTTCAAATTCGTTTTACCATCCGCCGTCAGGTCGTTAAACGCAGCAACTCGTTCGCTCGCTGGAAAACCGCCTGCTTCAGTTCTTCGAGCGTTTGCCTGCGGTTCGGCAACTGCAACTCCGGCGTTACAGCTTGCTCAGGATGCGTGCGGCTTTGCTGGCGTCGGCCTCACTATCCACGGCGATGTGGGCGATGAATTTGTTTCCGATGGCCGCCGCGGACAATCCGCGCAGGTTCAGTCCCTTGTCCGCCAGTGCCTGCGTGAGACGCATGCCCTGACCGCGTTTGTTAATGCCTTCAAGCCTTACCGTGTGCAGGCTCTTGGTTTTCCTGAACCCGGCCGCCCCGGCTGCGCCGCACTGTTTCGGTCCTTTGATGGGTGTGACGAACACGACGCCTGCGCCGCGTTTTTCCGGCGACCGCCGTGCGATGACGAACTCGAGGTTCGCGCCTGCCGCCGACAATGCCTTGAACTTGGCCGCCAGCGCGCCGGGTTTGTCCTTGATGGCAGCCGCCCACGTGTCCACTCGTTGTGCTTTCATGACTGATTTCCTTTCGTTGAGTTTAAAACGGTGATCTTTTCGAACAAACGGAGATTAGGATTCATTTCATCGCGTGTCAAAGTTTCACGCCGGATAATCCAGCGCCTCGCGCGTCATCACCTTCGTCAGCGCCCCGGCGGCGCGGTCCTTGGCGAGCCGGCAACCGGTAAGGCAGCCGTCCAGTTTGGCGCGCAAACGGACAAATGCTTCGAGTCCGTCAAATTTCACGCAGGGACCGGCCTTCAACGGATGGGTGCCGCCTTCCTCCGACACGTCCGAATAGGTGCGTGCCGAACCGTCAATGCCGGGAATGATGCCCTCGAGCGTTTCCAATTCCTCGGCACAGTAGCAGGCGTGACAACTCGTTTCGTCCCAAGCCGGATGGCGGTTGTAACCGTGGACGATTTCGGCGCAGACGCGGCCAACCTCGCCGGCGGCGCGCGCGGTTTGCACGTGACAGAGGTCGGTAAAAAACGCGACCGTTCCGGCCAGTCCATCGGCGAGCGCCGGATTCGCAGCGCCTTTGGTGTCCAGTTCAATCACGTCGAGGACAAATTGCCTCGCGGCCAGCAGCCAGCAGAGCGCGTCGGCCAGCGGGAAGGTCACGCCCTGACGGGACTTGTGATAGAGCCTGGTGCCGTCGGCGTCGGTGGTGGTTTGCACGTGATGGAGCGTCCAGAACCAGAGTTGCATGGCGGTGGCGAGTGTGCACGAGCCGGTGCCGGGCCGCTCGGAGGCGATGCGCCGCATCTCCAGAATCCACTGCTGAAATTGCGCGAGGAACAATTCGTTCGTCATCGTAATGGAAAGCTGCAGGCGCTGCACGGCTTCGGGCCCTTCGTAAGTCGCTTCGAGCTGGGCGTCCATCCATTTCTGGCCGAGGAATCCGGGGCAATCCTCCGTGACACCGTAGCCGCCCATGAGGCTGACGGCTTCGCGCATCATCGTGGCGCCGTGGCCGGTGTTCCAAAGCTTGCAGGCGGGGCAAAGGACGTTGGCCTGTGAGTCGAGAATCACAAATTGCACCAGCGGGTCGGCTTGCAGGGCCCCCGTGTCGTTCGGCTCGCGCGCGCCCACCGGTTGCAATGTCAGTTTCAACAGTTCCAGCGCGTCCTGCTGTTTCTTCGTCAGTTCCTTGAACGCGGCGCGACCGGTCAGTTTTTTCTCCGCGAGCCACCGGTCTTTTTGCTTTTCCAGAGGATCAAGTTCGTCAAACAGCCGCGCGGCGGCAAAACCCAGTGACGCGCTCGCCTCGCCCGCGGCCCAAATGTCCACGAGCCGATGCAGCGCGTCCTCCTTTTGTTGCAGACCGAGTTCGTAACGCGGCGTGCCGGGCGCGCCTTCCCCGCCGCGAAACCGGCGGCGATGGTAAAGAATCACCGGCTCGACGGCGGACAGCAATTTCGCGGCGGTCATCAGCCCGATGGTGACGCGCGTGCGACGAAAAACCGCCTCGATGATTTCGCCGTGCGAATAATTTGGAATGATGACGCCGTCCTTGACTGTGTACCCACCAATAATGCGGCTGGCGGGCACTTTCAAGTTGAACACGGGGTCGTTGGTCGAGGAAAGCTGATGGACGAGCTTCTTGGTGGGCGTGCCGCGGTCGAACTTGCCGGGATCCGTTTCCTCCAGAATAATCATGCAACTGCCCTTGATGCGCTTGTCATCGGAATCCACGGCGGCGGCGACGACGTTGGCGAAGCCCATGTTCGTGATGAAGCGACCGCGTTTGTCCACTTGCAGCACCGGCTCACCGCCGTCCTTCCACTCGGCAACGCGCACCTTGCCGGCCAACATGCCGGTCTCGACGCCGACGAACGGGATGGGTTCGGTGAGCGCAAACGCAGCGCGGATTTGTTTGCGGCTTTCCCCCGGTTTTACCGGCGCGGCCACGCCAACGTATCTGGCTCTTTGCTCGGGCGTGCCGCGCTCATGAATGGGCGCCAGCCCGAGATTGCCGGCCAGACTGCACGTCGCCGCCCCGGCATCCACCCATGACAACTCGAACGCGATCAGCGCCAGCACGAGATTTTTGGGCCCGGCGATGAACCCGCCCTGTTCGGGATCGAGGAACGCGGCGGTGATGCCGCTCTCGTCGAAGTGCGGGAGCAGGGCGGCCTTTTCCGGCGTCCACTCATGCGAATTGCGGCCGCCACCGGCGACGAGGCGGGCGACCGGCCCGCGCGCCACCCCGCGCGTGGATTGGATGAGCATGTGCAATTCGTAACGGTCGGCGAACCGCCACATGATCTGGCGGACGTCGTCGCCGGGCAGGGTGTTCAACCCCGGCACTGTTTTTTCAATAACAATCGTTCCCATAAAATTCATCTCGTTGCGCGCGGTAACATTCTACCATGAAATTTTCCGCGCGTCGCCGGCAACCCGAACAGACGACGAAGCTTACATAAGAACCGATACGCTTTTCCAGCCTAAAAAATACAACTATCTGATTGGCAAATATTGGGAATAATCGGATGTTTTTGCCCTTCGGCGAAAACGGCGATTTTCACCGTCTCCGCTGGTATCGTTTTTGCTCGGTTTACCCCCGGAAAAGTATCCAGGCAAAATGTTTTTGCCGAAGACAGGAACCCAAAACGGAATAAAACCATGATGACTGAAAGAAACAGTGCCGCACACCTGCGCCAGTTGGATGGATTGAGGGCGCTTTCCGTGGCCGCAGTTGCCTGGTGGCATTGGCGGATTTACTGGCCTCACACCAACATTCCCTGGGGAGAGTATGGTGTGAATACCTTTTTCGTGATCAGCGGTTTTCTCATTACAGGAATCTTGCTGGACAACAGGAGCGAAACTTCAAAATTTCACACGTTAAGGCAGTTTTACGCCCGCCGGTTTTTGCGCATTTTTCCCCTGTTTTACATCACGCTGGCGGTGGCCATGCTTACCCAGGCCAACACCGGTGTTCCCGAAAGCTGGAGTTGGCATGTCAGCTACCTGTCAAATTTGTACTTCTACCTGCATGGCTGGCACGGGAGCATAAGCCATTTTTGGTCTTTGGCGGTTGAAGAGCAGTTCTATTTGCTCTGGCCGTTTTTGATGATCTTTTTGCCTGCCCGATTCGTGCTGCCCGTCATCGCCGCCAGCATCGCCACCGCGCCGTTGTTCGAAGCCGGCATGCAACACTTATACCCGCAGCACGAGGCGAACATTTTGGCACCAAGCTGTATGAATACGTTGGGGATGGGGGCCTTGTTGGCTTATGGCACCAGACATGGTTTTAAGTTCGGAAAAATTACCCTGCCGATCCTTTTCACGGGCATAACGGCCTACGCCCTGTGGTATGGGTCGGGTCATCCAAAATCAATGTTGCCGCTGGCGCATCTGGCTGAATCCTGTGTGCTTGGCGTATTGGTTTACTCCGCGATCAAGGGCTTTCGCGGCCCGTTGGGATGGTTCCTGGAAGCCGGCCCGATCAGTTATCTGGGCAAAATCAGTTATGGTTTGTATATCATTCATGGCTTTGCCGCCCTTATTTGCCTGCACCTGCTGACGCTGCCTGGCACACCTCACTGGGTTCCCGCCGCCTACGCTTTGCGTTGTGTGAGAATCCCCCTGTTGGCCGGCGTAACCATTGGGCTGGCAGCACTTTCCTGGCGTGTACTGGAGAAACCCCTCAACGATTTGAAACGCGCGTTTCCATACCCCAATAAACCCTGCCTGATCGCCGAAGCGCGCACCACCGGCAATCCTGGCACGAATCAAATCCTTCCGGCTTCTGTCAATCTGCCCCGGGGCATCGGACCAATCAGTTGATCTTTTCGGCAATCCGGTATTTGAACATCCGCTTTTTCATCCAGCGCACGGCGAGCAAATCATAAAACGACGCGAACAGCCGGTTCCACACGCCGTAGTGGGCCTGCCCGGCGAACCGCGGTTGGTTGCTCACTTCGATTTCCGTGACCGTAAACCCTTCGATTTTGAACAGGGTCGGGAGAAACCGGTGCATGCCCTTGAAAAATTTCAGGTTGTCAATGCACTCGCGCTTGAACGCGCGATACGTGCAGCCCGCGTCGGATATTTGCTCGCCGCTCAGTTTGTTCCGCACCCAGTTTGCGATGCACGATGAGGCGATGCGGATGAAATTGTCGCCTTCGCCGCGCACCTTCACGCGCGTGCCGCAGACGCAGTCGAATTTTTTCAGCGCTTCGAGAAATTTCGGCAAATCTTTCGGGTCGTTCTGCAAATCGGCGTCCACGGTGACGATGTATTTGCCGCGGGCGGCTTTCATGCCGGCAAAGCTCGCCGCCGACTCGCCGCAGTTGAACGCGAACCGCTGTGCGCGGATGCGCCGGTCGCCCGCCGCGAGTTCCTTGAGGATTTCCCACGACCGGTCCCGGCTGCAGTCGTCGGTGATGATGACCTCGTAAGGCAGTTTGAGCGGGTCCACCGCCTCGCGAATGGCCTTGATGAGTTCGCGCAAATTCCCTTCCTCGTTGTAACAAGGAATGACGAGGCTGATTTCAGGTTGGTCTGCCATTTACGAATTGGTTCGCTGACGCAACTTGCCAGCGCGTTCGGAACATTCAGCGAGAATTTTTCCCAATTCCCGTTTATCACCCGGTTCAACGTGTTGCTTCACCAAGGCAAGCAACGGTTCGGTGGCGGGCGAATGTCGCGCGAGCAACACCGTGATATCCGTTTCGTAAACCGCCGCGCGATCCAAATCCATCTGCCGATACAGCGAGGGCAGTGCAAAAAGTTTCAAAACGATCAGACCCTCGGCAGTCGCAGCAGGAACTGTAAGTTCTTCAAAGCGGTGCTTCGTCGCAAACCGTTCCAGGACAAACTGGAACAGCGGGTTTTTCGTCAGCAGCAAATCCACTTGAATGCTCTTGAATTTTCCCTGCGCAAAAAAATCGTTCCGGTCTTCAATCACCAATTCGGGAAGTTGCTCCAGCGCGGCAACGGACATCAGCAAGTCCACGTCCTTGGTGTTGCGTCCTTGCACGTAGGTGAGCATCGCCAGGCCGCCGACGAGGAGGTAATTCACGCGGCGCTCGTCCAGCAGCCGGAATAGTTCCATTGCGTCCTGCGGCACGGGCATGGGCGGCGCGGGTCTGGGGCCTTCGCGCAGTTGCAGTGGCGTGTTGGTCCAACGGTGCGGATCGGCTTCCCACGCGTCCCGCAACACCTCGGCAACGCGCCGCAAACTGACGCCCGCAGGAAGTGTGACGGTGCGCTTTTCTTTGCTCGCGGCAGTCATTCAGATGACTGTATTTTACCAGAGAAGGCCGGGTGGAAAAAGCGTATTCCGTTTGGAGTTCCGTCTTAGGTGGTGTAAGGAAACGTGTGTAAAAAGGCGAGAGGGTGTATCCCGGTTCTGAACTAGAGAACCATGAACCAAAGAAAGGATACACCCATGAGAGCCAACACAGCCCTCGTCATTGAGCCTGCCGCCAGTTGGCGGCGATTGCAACAGTCCAGCGAGTTCTTTTTTGAAGACCTCGACGCGCAGATGAA
>JBEKMU010000110.1:0-9649 GCA_049523555.1 Verrucomicrobiota bacterium
GACGACGCGAGGCCGTTGAAGACGATTTCATCCACTTCGAGCTGCATGCCCTTGACGAGGCGGATGGCATTTTGGAGCCGGTTCGTGTTGCCGTGGACCACGTGCATGTCCACTTCGAGGCGCGAACCCAGCATGCCAACGGGGTTGGTCACGCCGTCCTGTCCATCCACAAAAAAATGCTGGCGAATGGCGTGAACGACGCTGTTTTCCGTCGGCAAATTGATCGCCTTCGCGTTTTTGATCACGTCCTGCACGTCGTCATCGGTGATTTCGCGGTCGGCGGAAACCACCGGATGCACGCCGCGGTTGTTGAAGCCGCGAATGTGTCCGCCGGTGACGCCGAGATAAACACTGCGGATTTCCACGTCCGCCATCTGCTCGGCTTCGACAATCGCGTTGCGCACGTCCTCCTCGGCCTGCTGCGTGTCCACGAGCTCGCCTTTGCGCACGCCGCGCGAGCGCGCCTGGCCGAGACCGATGATGTTCAGTCCCGCCTTTGCGGGATCGGCATTTTGTTCGCCGACCACGGCGCAGACTTTCGACGTGCCAATTTCAAGTCCGACGATGATGTTCGAGGTGTCAAACATTGTTTTTCTGAGTGTGCGCGGGTTTGACCGGTCTTGGCGTCGAACCGGGAACGGCGCCGCCGTCCATCCAGCGCGCGGGAATATTGTTGGGCACCGCCAGGTTGAGCGAAGCGATGGCCTTGTTCATACGTTGTCCCACATCATAAATTTCCCGCCAACGGCGCAATTGTCGGGAAAAATCGTCCAAACCGAAAGTAATTTCGCTGCCCTGCGTCGTCGTGGCAACCAAAACTTCCGGCGCGGAAACGTCAATGCGCTGCAAATCCACCAGCCCGGTCATCGGCGAACTGTTGAAGGCCGTGATCAATTGCAACGCCGCCTGCACCTGCGGCAATTCCATGCGGCGGCCCGGCTGCAGTTGAAAGACATTCAAGCCGATGATGACCGGCAATTGATCGCTCACCTGTGCCAGTGGTATCACGCACAGACGCGGATCCAGCGGTTGCATCACATAACCGTCCGCGTCGAGTTCGAACACGGTGACTTCGATTTTGCCCGAGGCGTCCGCGCTGGGCACGTTCACCTGCGCCACCGGCTCGCGTTCGTTCACCCGAATCCGCAGCGTGCGCGGCAGAACGCGCTCGACCGACACCGAATCAATCATGGAAACCAGTTCGAGATTGCGTTTGACCGTCGCCAGATCGAGTGCCAGCAGGTTGTCGCCGGCTTTCACATCCGCCCAGCGGCGCAATTGGTCCGGCAAAATCACGCCGTCCGTTTGCACTTCAATGTGCCGGATGGCGAACTCGGGATTTTCATAAACGAAATAGTCGAGCGCCCATCCGCCAGCCCGCCAGAACAAATAAAGGCCGAAGACCGTGCCGAACAGGACGCCGAACGCAATCACCGCCAGCCGTGTGCGCGTCGCGCGCACCTGGCCCGAACGCAGTTTCACGTCAAGCACGTGCCCGCGGCTCAACCGCCGGTTTTTCTTTTCACGCTTGAACCACATCGTTTAATTAAAAATTCAAACTCGCTGACGGGAACGGAGCGCGGCTCTGTGAGCCGCAGCATGAACAAATTCTCTATGGCTGCGGGTCGCAGACCCGCGCTCCAGCGCCAGATCCACCATGCGCTGGCACAATTGCGCGTAATTTAATCCCACCGCTGCCGCCGCCTTTGGCAGCAAACTCGCCTCCGTCATGCCCGGTTGCGTGTTGACTTCAAGCACCACCGGACGGCCGTCTGCGCGTACCATCACGTCCACCCGCGCGTAATCGCGTCCGCCCACCGCCTGGAACGCGCCGAGCGCGGCGTTTTGAATGTGTTTCGTGGTCGCCGCATCAAAATCCGCCGGACAAAAATATTCCGTGCAACCCGCCGTGTATTTATTGCGATAATCGTAACTGCCGACCTTGGGCCGGACTTCGACCACCGGCAGCGGCTCATCGTCCAAAATGGCCACCGTCGTCTCGCGTCCGACGATTTTTTCTTCAACCAAAACCTCGGAATCAAATTTCAACGCCTGCGCCAGCGCGTTTTGCCAGTCTTCGACGCGCTCGACGAATTGCAGGCCGACGCTTGAACCCTGCCGCACCGGTTTCACCACCAGCGGCGGCTGCCAGTCCTCCGGCCACGGAGTTTTTTCAGAATTCACAACCAAATATTTCGCCGTGGGCACCCGCGCGGCGATGCAACGCTGTTTTGTCAGCACCTTGTCGAACGCGATGCGGCTCGATTCGGCATCGCAGCCGGTGTAAAGCGCGCCGAGTTTTTCAAGCTGCCGCTGCACCGTGCCATCTTCACCATAAGTTCCGTGCAGCGGCGCGAGGCAAACCACATCGGTGTCCGGCGGCAAAACCCAGTCCGGCGTTTGGGGATCAATTTCAAAAACCGCGTGCCCGAGTGATCGCAGCGCCTTCACGACCCCGGCTCCAGAACGCAACGACACTTCGCGTTCGGCACTCGGCCCGCCCAACATGACCGTGATGTTCAATTTTCGGCTCATTCCTCGCCAATGATTTCGACTTCCGTTTGCAACTCGATTCCGCGCGCTTCTTTCACGCGCCGTTTCAAAAGCGCAATCAATTCCAACACATCGCGCGCCGTCGCGTTGCCGTCGTTCACTATAAAATTCCCGTGCTCGACGGAAACCAGCGCGCCGCCAACGCGCGTGCCTTTCAAACCAAGCTCGTCAATCAACTTGCCCGCCGGGATTTCCGCTGGATTTTTGAACATGCACCCGGCACTGGGCGCCGCCGGCTGCGAGATCCAGCGTTTCCGACTGAACGCGCTCATCCGTTGCATGACGGATTCCTGGGAATCTGGCCGGCCTTTGAACACCGCGCCCAGGGCGATGTGATTTTTCAAGGTGCTGCAACCACGATATTCCACCGACATTTCCTTTGGCGTGAGTTCGTGCGTATTGCCGTCAAAATCCATCAGGCGGACTGACTCGACGACTTCAAACGTCGCGCCGCCCATCGCGCCCGCGTTCATGCGCAACGCGCCGCCGACGCTGCCCGGAATGCCTTCGAGAAATTCCATCCCGCTCAGCCCGTGGCGTCTGGCCTCGACCGCAACGTTCTTCAATTTCGCGCCCGCCCCACAGCGCAAACGTTCGCCCGCGATTTCGACGCGGCAGAAATTTACATGCGATAAACAAAGGATGACGCCGCGAAAGCCGCCGTCGCGCACGAGCAGATTCGAGCCGCGTCCCATCACAAAAAACGGCACGTCGTGACCGTTGCAAAATTTCACGACCCCTGCCAAATCGTCCTCTGACGCCGGCTCGACATACACGTCCGCCGGCCCGCCGACGCGGAGCGTGGTGTGTTTCGCCAGCGGTTCGTTGCGTCGAACAACCGTCTCGTGCGAAATAACGTGTTCCACCAGTTCGTCGGCAATTTGTGTTCCGCTTCGCATTGGTTTTTCCAGAATGGAAGTTGCTGGTGTCATGCTACAACCTTCAAATTCATTTCGCTCCCCGCCCCACTTCGCGGTGCGAAGGCCGGGTCCTTGGTGGCAGCACTCCGGGAAATCGCGTTCAGAATGTTTTCCGCAATTTGTTCCGCAGCCCTGGGGGCGTGCCATTGTGCCAATGCGGCTTGCATTGCCTTGCGCGCCGTTTCATTTTCGACCAACTCGCGCAACAGCGCCGCCACTTTTTTTGGTGTGGCGTCCTTTTGTTCGAGCAAATGCGCCGCACCGGTCGTCGCGAACGCGCGGGCATTGAAAAATTGGTGGTTGTCCGCCGCCGCTGGGAACGGCACGAGCAGCGACGGCAATCGCATCGCGGCCAGTTCCGCCAGCGACGAAGCGCCGGCGCGGCTCACGGCGGCCGTCGCCGCGCCCAGCGCCAAATCCATTTCGGCAAGAAACGGTTTCACGACGGCCCTGAATCCGCGTGCCGTGTAAGTCTGTTTCACTTTTTCAAAACCGTTCGCGCCGGCCAGATGCAGCCATTGCCAGTCGCGGTCGGCCAGCAACGGCAGCGCGGACAGAATCATTTCGTTGATGCCGCTCGCGCCCTGGCTGCCGCCCATCACCAGAATGGTCGGACGATTCGGTTCGAGTCCGAACGCCGCGCGGCAATCTGCGATTTTGGTGGGGCGAGCGTCCCCGCGAGCCGGCTCGTCAGTAGCCTCGCCCCACCGAAATTGCGGACGCACCGGCGTGCCCATCACTTTGATCCGGCTTTGCGGGACGCCGCGAAACCGCGTGACGGCTTCGGGAAAACCGACAAACACTTCGTCCACGAACCGCGCGAGAAAACGGTTGGCACGGCCAGGGATGGTGTTGGATTCGTGCAAGAATGTCCGCGCGCCAAATTTTTTCGCGGCGAGAATTGGCGGCGCGCTGGTGAAGCCGCCCATGGCGAGCACGGCGTGAGGTGGACGCGATTTGAAAATTCTCCGCGACGCACGCCACGATTGCCAGAAGCTGCGCACGAACGAAAGGTAGTTGCGATTTTGCAACGCGACGGCGGGCAGCGTGATGATTTCCATGCCGCGCGCGGATTTGACGGCCTGTTGGTCCACGTCCTTCGGCGAAATGAGCAGCGCAACGGCGCAGCCGCGCTGGGTGAGTTGCTCCGCCACGGCGAGTCCCGGAAACAGATGCCCGCCCGTCCCGCCGCAGGCGATGGCGACGAGGGGCGTGTTGGCTCCGGGTTCAGTCATGTGGCATGAGCGGGCCGGCGCCGCGCCGTAGCAGCTTGAGCCACGCGGGCGGGTGAAAATTCATCGGTTTCGACGGATTCGGAGGCAATCGCACCGCGCGGGCGGGCGTGCCGCGCGACGCTAAACAGCAACCCGACACACGTGAGCATGGCAAGCAGGTTCGAACCGCCGTAGCTGATGAACGGCAGCGGCAGGCCCTTGTTCGGCAGCGCGCTGGTGACCACGCCGATATTGATGGCCGCCTGCAGGCCGATCAAAAACGTGATGCCCGCGGCGAGCAAAAAACCGAAGGGGTTGCGGGCGTTGAGCGCGATGTAAAATCCACAAACCACAATGACCAGAAATGCCAGGACGACCAGCATGGTCGCCACCAAACCGAGCTCCTCGCCGATGTTGGCAAAAATAAAATCGGTGTGGATTTCAGGCAGATAACCAAACTTGCGGAGGCCGTTGCCGAGACCGACGCCGAACCAACCGCCGGAACCAAGCCCGATCATCGCCTGCCGCGCCTGGAGCGCCGCGCCCTCCAGGTGTTGTTCAGGATGCAGCCACGCAAAGATGCGTCCCATCCGCATCGGGTCATGCAGGATGGAAACCGCAAGACCGGCCGCGCCGAGCAAGGCCGGGAGCAAAATGTGTTTCCAGCGGACCCCGGCAACAAGCAGCATCGCGCCACTGACAGCGGCAAGAAGAATGGTTGTGCCGCGATCCGGCTCGATGAAAATCAGGCCCAGCACCACCGCGATGAGTATCCCCGAAAAAACAATCCCGCGTTTCCAATTTTGCATCTGCCGCTGGTAACGGTCGCCATACCACGCCAGCAAAACGATGAGCGCGAGTTTGGCGAATTCGGACGGCTGGATCATAAGGCCGGCTTTAATCCAACGATGCGCGCCGTGGCTGGCGTGGCCGATGCGCGGCACGAAGACCAGCGCGAGCAAAATGAGGGCCAGGATGAAAATCGGCCACGCAAGTTTTTTGAGCAATTGATAGTCGAGGGCGGTCGCCGTCACGCAGAACACGAAACCGACCACGCACCAAACCAGTTGCGTCATCAGGTCGTGCGCGCTGGCTTGGGTCATACTCGAGCTGTAGAGCATCACCAGCCCCAGCGCCAGCAGGGCGGCGACACAAAACGCCAAAGTTGTGACGGCGATTTTCATTGCAACGCTTCAAAATAAATGCCAGCCGCAGTTCAACCGGTTGGTCACTGCGTGGGCGGTGTGGTCGGCGGCGTCGCTGGTGCAGGTGCAGGTGCGGCCACAGGCGCCGGAGCCGGCGTTGCCGCTTCAGCCTTGGCCGGAATCTTCAGCTTGTCTCCGACTTTGATGTGGTCCGTGGTCAGATTGTTTTCGGACTCAATTGCCTTGACAGTCGTGCCGTAAGCCTTGGCAATTTTGGTCAAAGTGTCACCGGATTTGACCGTGTAGATTTGCTCGCCACTGCCTGCGCCAGTGGGAGCCATTCCGGTCGGCGCCGGAGCAGCCGTGTTGCCGGACGCAGCCGGAATTGAAAGTTTTTGTCCCACTTTCAATTTGGTCGGCTCAACACCGGGGTTCGCCGCCTCAACGGCTTTGACCGTCACGCCGAATTTTTTGGCGATTTTCGAGAAGGTGTCACCCTGGACCACGATGTATTCAGTCGCGGCGTTTTCCGGGACCTGCGGTGGTGTGGGCGTGCCCACCGGTGGCGGCAGCACGGGCGGATTTGTCTCCGCCATTGGCGGCAGATTCGTCTCCACCGTCGGCGGCAAATTGGTGTCCACCGTCGTCACGGGGTTTTCGGCCGTCTGTTCGCGTTTGCAGCCTTGCATGAGCAGGGCCGTCAAACCGAGCACGTTGATGGCGACCACGCAAAACACAGCGAGTTTCACGCGCGAGCGGGTTTTGTTTTTTTCCTCCAACAGGGAGCCTTGCGGAACGAACGGATTGGGATTATTCATCGGTTTGGCGCTGGTTGCGTCCTTTCATTGAGGTTGGGTTGAGTTTCTGGCCGCGAGATTTTCCCTCTAAAAATTCCACGGCTTGTTAAAATCAGTTTGTTCATCAGCCTGACTTGCACGGCACGACGTCGGCGGTTTTGAAATTGGTCAAAACCCGAGTAAGCGGGTGAAAATAAAAGCATCTCGCCGCCTAACGCGCGTTCAGCCGTTGCCGCTGTTCGTTTTAACAGCAAGCCCGGACACGCGCAAGGGGTAAAGCATGTTTGCACCGTTCTTAAAACACGCCTGTCTGCCGGATTGAACATTGTCAAATGCCTCGTCATCATCTCAGCTTCAATGTGCTCAACGCGATGACCGCGAAGAGCACGCACAAAATGTAAAAGCGCATCACCACCTGCGATTCATACCAGCCCTTTTTCTCGAAGTGATGATGCAGCGGCGCCATCAAAAAAATCCGCCGGCCCGTGCCGTAACGCATCCGCGTGAAGCGAAACCAGCCGGTCTGGAGCAGCACCGAAACCGCCTCCATCACGAACACGCCGCCCGCAATCACCAGCACGAACGGCTGGTGGATCAGCACCGCGATGATGCCCAACGAGCCGCCGATGGCGAGCGATCCCGTATCGCCCATGAACACCTGCGCCGGGTGGCAGTTGAACCACAAAAAACCGAGGCCCGCGCCGAGGAGCGCCGCGCAAAACACCGTCAATTCGCCCGCACCGTTTACGTAAGGAATTTGCAAATAGGCCGCCGCCTTGATGTTGCCTGCCAGATAGGTGAACACCAGAAACACAAACGCCACCATCAACGAACAACCGATCGCCAGGCCGTCGAGACCGTCCGTCAAGTTCACGGCATTCGAGGCACCGACAATCGCCAGCACCACGATTATAATTCCAAGCCAAGCGGCATGTTTCGCCACCGGATATTTGTAAAACGGCACCGTGATTTCCGTGACGAGCTTGCTGGTGGAGGGGGTCTCCCACAAATACACGCCGATGAACAAACTCACCGCCATTTGCGCCCACAACTTCACGCGCGGCGGAGTGCCGCCTCCGCCTTGCTGGATGATTTTGGCGTAGTCGTCGTAAAATCCCAGACCCGCCAGCACGATGACCGAGAGCAGGGTCAGCAACACCAATTTGTTGTCCAATTGTGCCCATAACATCGTCGAAAAAAACAACACCGCCACAATCAAAATGCCGCCCATCGTCGGCGTGCCCTTTTTGCTCAGGACGCGCGCCGCCAGACCGCCTGCTTCCTCGGCCTTGTCGGCGTAATCCTGACCGAATCTCTGTTGCTTGAGCCAGTGGATGATCTTTGGCCCGAGCCACCAGCTCAACACCAGCGCGGTGATGGCCGCGCCGGCGCTGCGCACCGTGATGTAACGAAACAGCCGCAACGCCGAAAGGTGTTCCGCCCACGGCATCCCCTTCGACCAATTCAGCAGTTGCTGGCTTAATAAATAAAACATTCGCTTTCCCTCACAACTTTCCGGCCTTTAACGTCTCACTGATGCGTTCCAAACGCACCGCCCGCGACGCCTTCAACAAAACCACGTCGCCGGTTCTCAAAAAACTTTTCACCGCCTTCACCGCCGTCTCCACATCCGCAAACTCAATCACACGATTCAATCCCGCGTCGCGCGCCGCGCGCGCCGTGACCGGGGCCATTTTGCCGACGGCAAACAATTGCCCGATGCCCAATTCCGCCGCGCGTCTTCCCACTTCCGCGTGCGCCGCCTCGCTGTGCGTGCCCAGTTCGTTCATGTCGCCCAGCACCGCCACGCGCCGGCCTTGCAACGGCAGATCACAAAGCGTTTCAAGCGCGACCAGCGCCGAATCGGCGTTTGCGTTGTAAGTGTCGTCCAGCACGCGCACGCCGCCGGCTTCCCAAAACTGCAGCCGCATCTTTGCCGGCTTGCACCCAGCCAGGCCGTCCCGCACCGCGGGACGGCCCAGGCCCAGTTCCTCACTGACCGCCATCGCCAACAAGGCATTTGTCACCTGATGCCGCCCCAGCAAATTGATCCGGTACTCGCCGCTCCATTCAATCTTCGGAGCATCCACACGGAACGTCACGCCATTTTTGTCGGGACGAATTCCCTTCGCCCGCCAGTCATTCCGTTCGCCGAGGCCGACGCGCACAATGCCCGCGCGCGTGCGTCGGACAACTTTTTCCGTCCATTCGTTGTCGCCGTTGACAAAAAGCCTGCCGTCCGCCGGCAAAAATTCCGCGAGCCGGCCTTCTTCCTGCGCGACGCCCGCGACGTCACCAAAAAATTCCAGATGCTCGCGCCCGATATTCGTGATCACCCCGTATTTCGGCTGAATCATCTTCACGAGCGGCGCGAGTTCGCCCGGATGATTCGTGCCCGCTTCAAGCACGGCCGCCTGATGTGATTGTTCCAGCCGCAACAACGTCAGCGGCACGCCGATGTCGTTGTTGAAGCTCGCCTCGCTCCACAACGTCGCCAGTTTTTGCCGGAGCGCCGCGGCGATCAATTCCTTCACCGTCGTCTTGCCGTTCGAGCCGCCGACGCAAACCACCGGCAAATCAAATTCTTTCCGATACGCCGCCGCTAACTGGCCGAGTGCTGCCCGCGTATTTTTAACAACCAGCACGGCGCAGTCCGGCAATTGCGCTGGCATTTTTCCCTTTTCCGGGACAACCACCGCCACAGCACCTTTTGCCGCGACTTCGTTAATGAAATCGTGGCCGTCGAATTTTTCGCCTTTAATGGCAAAGAACAAGTCGCCCGGTTTCGCCTGCCGTGAATCGGTGCAGACATTTTCCACTGAAGTTTTCACCGATCCGCGGCGAACATCGGCGGCGCAGGCTTCGGCAATAAATTTCAAAGAGCGTGTTTCCACGGCAAAATCATTTCAGCAAAAATGTGGCCGTGACGACGGCGGTGATGGTTTTCTGGCGCGAGGTCGTGTCATTCTCGCCCTGCCAGCTCGTCCGCGTTTCGTGCTGCGGCGTAATTTGAAAAATGC
>JBEKMU010000111.1:0-9630 GCA_049523555.1 Verrucomicrobiota bacterium
TTGTTGATACCCTTGGGGTCTTTGAAGTCGAACGTCTGTGACGCGGCGAGAGCCATGCCCGCCACGGTGACGAGTGCCAGAATGGTGAGTTTCGTTTTCATTGTTTGGTTCGGTTTGTGGATCACTTTGATTTTGCCGGGACAAAAATGGAAATGCCAGCCAGAACTCCCGCGCCCAGCAAGGCGGCGCCCAGAAAATCAACGCCGGGCACAAATTTATCCTGCCATTGAATTCCCTCCAGGCCCGTGACTTCATCCATGACTTTCTTCGGAACGCGCGTTTTCGTCCAGCCGCGATTCGCTCCGGCTGCCGCCCAGAAGGCGATTGCGCCAACAATCAGAACCGCGGCGATGATACGCAGGATCCTTTTCATGAGTTCGTCCCGGCAGCTCAGTTCAGGTCGAATAAAATGACCTGAGCCGGTCCGGTGGATTCGAGAACCAGTTTGCTTTCATCCGAGATCGCCGCGCCGTCACCGGCCTTCAACGGCAGGCCGTTCAATACCACCCTGCCCTCGGCCACCTGCAGCCAGCCGTGACGGCCAGGCTTGAGCGTGTGACTGATTTTGTCACCGGCGCCGAGTTTGCCAACGAACACATCCGCGTCTTGATTGATGGGAATCGAGCCGTCGCGCCCTGATTTGGACGCAGCCAGATTAAATTTTCCCATTGCGGCCCCGGTAAAAGACCTCTCGGCGTAAACCGGTTTCACGCCTTTGCGGTCGGGCAAAATCCAGATTTGCAATAGATGCACCGGTTCCGCCGACGATGGATTGAATTCGCTGTGGGCCACGCCGGTGCCGGCGGCCATGTATTGGACTTCGCCGGGGCGGATGACACGGCCGTTGCCCATGGAATCCTTGTGTTCCAACGCGCCGCTCAAGACGCAGGTGATGATTTCCATGTCGCGGTGCGGGTGCGTGCCGAAACCGCCGCCGCCCATGATAATGTCGTCGTTAATCACCCGCAACGCGCGGAAGCCCATGTGGTCCGGGTCGTAATAATCCGCGAACGAAAACGTGAAATGACTGTTAAGCCAGCCGAGATTGGCGTGGCCGCGTTCTTCAGCTTTGCGGAGCGTAATCATAAGGTTCAAACGTATCGCACGAGGTCCTTGATTTCAAAACGCACTTTGGGCAGGCCCGCGTATTTGTCGCTGGTGGCGCGATAACCCAAGGCACAGCAAACCACCGACGCGTAACCACTGTTTCCCAAGCCGAGCAGGCGGTCATATTCCACTGGAACAAAACCTTCCATCGGGCAGGCATCCACGCCGAGCACGGCGGCGCAGGTCATCAAATTGCCCAGCGCAATGTAAGCCTGCCGGGTGGCCCATTCGTGGGCGATTTGGCTGCGCGGCCCCTTGACGAGGTCGTCCAGCATCATGTCGCGATAAAAATTCAGCGACTCGGCGGGTATTTTCCGGACGTCGGCGGTGCGCTTGATGAGTTTGTCCACGTCCGCTTCGGTCATTTTGGTGCGGGCGGTGAACACGACGTAATGCGAACAATCCACGACTTGTTTTTGATTCCAGGAATGGGGGAGCAGTTCCGCGCGCTTGGCCGGGTCGTTGATGACGAGAAAGCGATATGGCTGAAGTCCGTAGGAACTTGGCGAAAGCGCGAGCGCGCGTTCCAAGGTTTGCCAGACATCGGCCGGGATTTTCCTGCCGGGATCAAAGACTTTTGTGGCGTAGCGCCAGTTCAACGCATTCAGGAGTTGCTGTGTATCTATGTTGTTCATGGTTCAATAATTTATCGTCCGCTGACAATTGCACACGTCCGGAGAAAAGCAAATTTTACTTCGCATCGGGAAAGTTTTGGGCGAAATTTCAAGACATGAGTCTGTTTAATCTCCGCATTCGCCGCGCCACCACCGACGACTTTCGAAGCCTCAAGCCGCTTTGGAATTCGATGCGCCTGCCGACGGATGAATTGGAAAGGCGGCTGACCGAATTCCAAGTGGCCGAAACCGCCGACGGACAAATCGTCGGCGCGGTGGGTTTCCGAATCGCCGGCCAGCACGCCCTGCTCCACAGTGAAGGTTACACGGATTTTTCAGTCGCCGACGAGGCACGGCAGATGTTTTGGGAACGCATTCAGACCATCGCCTCTCATCACGGCGTTTTCCGGCTTTGGACGCAGGAAAATTCGCCTTTCTGGAGTCGCCGCGGATTCCGCATCGTCATTACCGAAAGCCTCGTGCACCTGCCGGAAGAATGGAAACGTTTCGAAGGGAAATGGTACACGCTTCAGCTTAAAAGCGAAGCCGCCCTCGCCACCCTCGAAAAAGAACTCACAACGTTCAAGGAATTGGAAAAGCAGCGCACCGCTCAAACCCTGGATCAAGCCCGCACGCTCAGGACCATCATTACCGCGATTGGTTTTGGGGTGGGAATTTTGTGCTTGGGCGTCTTGCTTTATCTGCTCGTGCGCCGCAATCCTTTTCACTGATGCACTGATGGCAGATCGAACTCGTCCGCGTGATACGAACTTCGCACCATCGGCCCGCTGGCTACATGGACAAAACCCAGCTTGCGCGCGATCCGGCCGTAGGCGTCAAAAACTTCCGGTGGAATAAATTCAACCACCGGCAAATGTTTCAGCGTCGGCTGCAAATACTGGCCCAGCGTAAGAATGTCGCACCCTGCACCGCGCAAATCCTCCAGCGCGACCAGCACTTCCTCCTCCGTTTCACTCAAACCGAGCATCATCCCGGATTTTGTGTAAATCGTGTCGCCGCGTTTGGCCTTCACCTTGCGCAATACGTTTAATGAGCGGTCATACGTCGCGCGCGAACGCACCGACGGCGTGAGCCGCCGCACCGTTTCGAGATTGTGATTGAAAATGTGCGGGTCCGCCGCCAGCACCGTTTCGACGGCTGCGTCACGACCGTTGAAATCCGGCACCAGCACTTCAATCACAATGTCCGGATTCAATTCGCGCACCGCTTCAATCGTTTTCCGAAAATGCTCCGCGCCGCCATCTGCCAAATCATCGCGCGCGACAGCGGTGATGACGATGTGGCGCAATCGCATCCGCCGCGTTGCCTCGGCCACGCGCCTCGGTTCGTCGGCTTCGAGCGCAAACGGCCTGGCTGTGGTCACCGCGCAAAAGCCGCAGGCGCGCGTGCAGCGGTCACCGGCAATCATGAATGTTGCCGTGCCTTTGCTCCAGCATTCCCAGTGGTTCGGGCATTTCGCGCTTTCGCAGATGGTATGCAGCTTCAGTTCGTCGAGCAGGCTGCGTGTGCTCGCAAAACTGTCCGAGGTGGGCAGCTTCGTGCGCAGCCATTCCGGCAGCCGCGGGCGCGGTTTCAATTCAGCGGTGACCATTTGTCCGGGCACAGATGACCACAGATAAGCCCGAATGTGAAGACGTGAATTGCGCCGGTTTGCAGGAATTCAAATCAGGAAGAACGGATTTGCGAAGCGCGCGCCGGTTTTCAGCCGTGTGCCGGTGCGCGCATGGGCGGCTGCAGTTCCTCCCAAAACACGGCCAGTTGTTCCGGCCCAAAATCCGCCAGCACTTTCCCGTCCACGTCAATCACGGGCGCCAGTTCCTGGCCGGACAGACGGATCATTTCGTCATAAGCCGTCTCGTCGCTGGTCACGTCAACGGTTTCATATTCGACGCCGCGCTCATTCAGCCAGCGTGTCGCACGATGACACCACGGGCAATAGGGTTTGATGAATAAGCGAACACGTTTTGGTTTCACATTCCCAAAGTCACCGGCTTTCGAAAAAATTCAATCGCCCCGCAGCAGAAAGTAGCGCTGCTTCATGCACGTTTAAGCTGCACTAAATAGTTGATGCCGCCCGTTGAGTCAGCGCATGGCCTTGTGACACCAACCGCAATACGGCTTGCTGAATAATCGGATTTTCATGAAAAATATTTTTCCAGCGCTTTTTCAAATTCATCCTCGGACAAAGTAATAAGCGCTCGTCCGGTCTTTGGTAGCCCTTTGGCAAAGGCCGTAACTGCAAGAAAGGATTGTGTCAGTTCATTTGACCATTCTTTCGATAAATGCCGTGCGCCGAACTCCGCCAATTGTTTGATCGACAAGTAATAATCTTCTTCCAGCCATTGCGGAAGCTGTGGATTCTTTCCAGAGACTCGACAATCTTCGACGGCTGCAACAAGAGCAAAGACATTCCAATCCAAGATTTCTCTCTTAATGCAAATTCGAACGAGTTGCGGGACGGTTGCGTATGATGCGATGCCCACGTCACCCTGATGGTGTAGTTCATTCCAAAATTCGCCCCAAATTTCTGCGGTATTGTTTGAGCCAGCATCCAATTCTCGAAGTCGGACGGACGCATCATAGGGCAATCTGTAGCCACCACTGAGCATTTGCCATTTCGGATCGTCGAGACTAATCATTTTTATCCGCCAATCTGCGTCTTGTATTTTTCTGGCGACAGCAATGCATCCAGTTCTGCCGGGTTGCCCAGCTTGATTTTGAAAAACCAGCCGGCGTCATACGGTTCACTGTTCACGAGCGCCGGATCATCCACGATGGCCCGGTTGGTTTCCAAAATTTCGCCGCTCACCGGCGAGTAAATGTCACTGGCGGTCTTCACCGATTCCACCACCGCGCAGGCGTCGCCGCTTTTGATCTTTCTACCAACGTCCGGCAGCTCGACAAAAACGATCTCGGTCAATTCCTGCTGCGCGTGGTCGGTGATGCCAACGGCGGCGGTATTGCCGGAGACACGCACCCATTCGTGGGATTTCGTGTATTTCAAATCCGAAGGGATTTTTGAACTCATATTTTCAACCGCAGATTACGCGGATGACGCGGATTCACAAACCCATTTTTCGATACGGATTGCGAGGATTTTTATGGACGCGGAGATGTGAAACCAACTCGTGTTAATTCAATGAATTTGCCGCCGGCTTTTTTGTGCGTGGCGAACAATGGCGTGCGTTTCAGCCCCATTTTTCCGTCTTCATCTGCTCCTTCGGCACGCCGAGGCCGCGCAGGACAACTTCCTCGGCAAACTCAACAAGCGGGTTCGGGCCGCAGGCATAGAAAACCGTGTTCGCCAGGTCGCCGACGTGTTCCCTGACCCATTCGGGCGTGATGCGGCCGGCGCGACCGTTCCAGGTATGTTCCGGCTTCAGGCGCGTGCAGGTGACGTGAAATTTGAAGTTCGGATTTTCCTGCTCCAGTTGCCGGAATTCGTTGTTGAAAATAATGTCGTTCGGCGTGCGGACGCTGTAGAGAATCGTGATCTTCGTTGCCAATTTTCGACGCGTGGCTTCGCGGGTAAAGCCGCGAAACGGCGTCACCCCCGAACCACCTGCGACGCAAATCAAGTGCTTGTTTGACTCATAAACCGGTAAAAACTTTCCGACCGGCGGAATGACCCCGAATTTGTCGCCCACTTTCGCCCAGTCCACAATGCGCGTGCCCATTTTGCCGTCGCGCTTGACAGTGACTTCGTAAAAGCCGCGGTCGAGCGCGCAGGAGGAGAGCGAATAGGCGCGTTTGTAATTCGGCGTGTCCGGCCAGTAAAGGGTGATGAATTGTCCGGTCTTGAAATCGGGGTTGCAGCCGTCCGGCCATTTAAGCCGGAGCGTTTTCACATCGGGGAGTTCCATCGTCGCCAGTTCGACGGGCATTTCGAGAATTTCTTTGGCCATAAAATTTTTTAAATGCGCGGAAAAGTTACTGAATTTTCAAAACCGCAGCAAGCCGGTTACGAGCCGTAAAGATTCAATCCCAAAAACATCGCGACCCAGAACGAAAAAAAACGCAAGCAACAGCAAGAACACTTGAAAGGATTATGCGCTTTGTTTGGGAGGACTTTTTGAAATAAAAATGATAAAAAACCAAACCAAGGAGAATTGGTGTCAAAATAAGTGGTAACCAAAAAAACAAAAGATCGGATTGAAAGATTTCAAAATGCTTTTTTATCTGAAGTGTGTAGCTGCCAAACACCCAAACAATTTGAAGCAGTGAAATTAAAATTAAGCATATATGACGATTCATAATTTCTCTTTCAGTTCATTCAACCGTGCGAGGACTTCCTGCGCGAGCACTTCATACGCCGCCGCGCCGGTGCCGTATTTGTCGTAATGGATGATGGGCTTGCCGAAACTCGGCGCTTCCGCCAGCCGCGTGCTGCGCGGAATCACGGTTTCAAAAACGCGCGCGCCCAGCAGATTCCGCACTTCGCCCACAACTTCGTTGGCAAGTTTCGTGCGGCCATCAAACATCGTCATCACCACGCCGAAGATGTCGAGACGCGGATTGACGCCCGCGTCGCGCAACTGCGTCAGCACGCGGTTCATCATCGAAATGCCCTCGAGCGCATAATACTCACATTGCAGCGGGATGAGCAGACCGTCGCTCGCGGCGAAGGCGTTCAACGTCAAAATCCCCAGTGACGGCGGGCAATCAATGAAGACCACGTCAAAGCGCTGTGATTCCAGCACCGGTTTCAACGCGGCGGCGACGCGAAGCAGGTAATTGTCCGAACGCGCCAGTTCCACGTCCACCCCGCACAAATCCACTTCGCTGGGGACTACTTCAAGCCGCTCAAACGCCGTGCCTTTGATTTTGTCGAGGAGGCTGCCTTCGCCAAGCAACACGCGATAGGCACTGGCGCCCTCGGTTTTTTCCAGGCCCAGACCGCTCGTGGCGTTGGCCTGCGGGTCGAGGTCGAAGAGCAACACGCGCCGGCCCACGGCGGCCAGGCACGCGGCAAGATTGACGGCCGTGGTCGTTTTCCCTACGCCGCCTTTTTGATTGGCGACCGCAATGACTTTGGTTGGCACCCGCCTGATTAAAGGCAAAGTGCGGCGCGGTTTCAAGCACGCAACGAGGGGGCCGGCACAAATCAGTTGCTCGGGAGCGATAAACTGACCGGCTGCGCCAGCGGATTTTGCTGGCCGAAGAGCGAAGCGACCGGTTCGAGGCTGAGGACCGGATTGGTGCTGACCATCAAACCTGTCGGCTGAGGCGAAGGCGAAAGGACCGGCGAGGTCGCGTCAGCGAGAGGGACGGCAGGTTGCGTCATGGCCGCCAATAACGTTGTCCTCGGCGTGGCATCGGTGCGCTCGGCATAAACGATTCCGAACAGCAACAGCAAACACAATGAGCAGGCAAACACGCCAACGAACGCCGGTTTTGCTTCAAACACCCGGAGGAACTTGAACAGCCACGGTGCTTCCGCGAAGAGTCGGTCTGCCATTTCCCTGGGCACGTCGGCTTCACCCGCACGGATGCGGGAGATCACCTGACCGGGAAAATCATTGAAATAGCCCGGCGGCGGTATTTCATGCCGCTTCAGCGCCAGCAACCGGCGCAACGATTCGAAGTTGTTTTCGCTCTCGTTCATGTTGGCCTCAGATAATCGGACAGATACCCCTGCAACTGCTGCCTTGCGTAAAACAGCCGCGACCGCACTGTGCCGATATTGCAATCCATAACCTTCGCGATTTCGTCGTGTGACAACCCCTGCACGTCGTGCAGGACGACGACCAATCTATGAGGTTCAGACAACTTCAGCATGGCCGCGTTCAACTTTTCCTGCAATTCAGTCAAAGCGGCCTCCCGGCGGGGAGTTTTGTCCGAAATCAACGCCACCAAATCCGGGTCGTGCTCGGCGTTGAAATCCAGGTCGTTCAGGCTTATGTGAACGCGGTTTTTCCGTTGTTTCAGGAAATTGATCGTTTTATTGACCGCAATCCGGTAGAGCCACGTGTAAAAACTGGAGCCGCCCTTGAAGGTTTTGAGCGCCTGAAAGGCCTTGATGAACGATTCCTGGGCTAGATCGTTGGCGTCCTCGTGATTGGACGTCATGTGATAAACCGTCGCGTAGATGCGTTCCTGATAACGCCGCACCAATTCATCGTAAGCTTCCAAATCGCCGCGCCGCGAGCGTCGCACCAGCGCCTCTTCATCCAGCAGCGCGGGCGATTCCGAGTCCTGTCGTGCAGCTGGTTCGGCCATAATCATAATTTTCCAATTAAACAGCCAAAGCGCCCGTTTGTTGCGCCAAATAATCCGCCAAGCCCAGCAAGCCCGCGCGTCCGCCCGACTCCGGCAGGACGCGCAACGCCTGCCGCCCCTGTTCCAAATAGCGCTGGATGACTTCCAGCGTCGGGCCAAGGGTCTCGTATTTGGCCAGCAATTCGCTGACGCGCGGCAACGCCGCCGGCTGCCAGTTCTGCGCCATTTCCTCCAGCTCCGCGCGGTCAGCGGCGCTCGCGCGCTCCCACGCCAGCAGCACCGGCCAGGTCAATTTGCCATTCGCCAAATCCGTGCCGAGCGATTTGCCGGCCTCGGCCTCCGAACCGAACAAATCCACGCAGTCATCATAAACCTGATACGCCGAGCCGAACGCCGAGCCGAATTGCCGCACCGCCGCGCGCTCTTCCGCCGAGGCGCGGCTCAAAAATGCCGCCAAATCGCACGACAACGTGAACAACTCGGCGGTTTTCATTTCGATGATGCGAAAATAATCGCGCCGCGAAGCCTGAAACTTGCGGCGATGCTGCGTTTGCAGGATTTCACCCGCGCAAACGGTGTCCGTGGCCGTTGCCACCGCGCGGCAAACTTCCGGCGTGGGAAAACCCGCCGCCAGTTTCAATGCCTGCGCAAAGAGGGAATCGCCGAACAGCACCGCAATTTCGTTGCCCCAATTCGCGGCGAGCGTGGGCCGGCCGCGCCGGACTTCGGCTTCGTCTATCACGTCGTCGTGGATGAGGGTGGCCAGATGCACCATCTCGATGATGACCGCTGCCGTCACGTGCGCGTCGGTCACTTTGCCGAGTGAACCGGCGGCCAGCACCACCAGCATCGGGCGCAAATGCTTGCCGCCACCCTTCAGCGCGTATTTGGCGTAGGGGACGATTTGCGGATCGAACTCGTGCACCTGCCGGAGGAGTTGTTCCGTGACCGCGTGCAGAAAAGGCTCCACCGGTTCCACGAGGTGCTTCCAGGAACGATTCAAATTGGCATTCGGCGAGCCAAGTATCGCTTTGGTCGCCACCTTTGATTCAGCCGCCAGCATTCGCCCTCGAATCTACGGCGACTGGGCGGTCTAGTCAAACTTGTTATATTTTGCGCCGCTAAAAGCAAAAGGCGTTACCATCCAAAACCGGCTTGAATCAGCCCCTCCTTTTCATTGTAGCAGCCGACGTGAGCCGGCCCATCCCCGGAAAATTCGAGCGGACGGCCGTCCGCTGCTGCAAAAATCAAACGCTGGCCAAAGGCCGCGCCGGTTTGCTATTTTGTGAGGCGCGATGAATTTTTTCGCCAACAAGTGGATCGCCGAATGGCTCGCCGGACTGGGCCGGGTCGCCTTGTTGGCCAAGGAAGCCTTCCTGTCCTTTTTCACATTCAAAATTTCGTGGCGCGATTTGCTCTACCAGATTTTTTTCATCGGCGTGAAATCGCAGGCGGTGGTGCTCATCACCGGCGCGTTCACCGGCATGGTGCTCGGCGCGCAGACGTATTACCAGTTTCACAAGGTCAAAATGGACACGGCCACGCTCGCGGTCGTCGGCGTTTCCCTGTGCGACGAACTCGGGCCGGTGCTCACGGCGTTGATGGTCGCCGGGCGCGTCGGCGCGGCCATCGCCGCCGAACTCGGCACGATGCGCGTGACGGAACAAAT
>JBEKMU010000112.1:0-9521 GCA_049523555.1 Verrucomicrobiota bacterium
ATCCTGTTCGGCATTTGCGCCGCGGCCTACCTCATTGCCTTCGGATTAAACCATGTTCTGGCGCCGAAATTCGAGCTGGTTGAAATCAAAGGCACCTGAATCTTTTCGCACGCGAAAAAACAAAACGCAGGCGCGCCGGCTACACCCCACTGAACGCGGCGAACCCGCCGTCAATCGGAATGACCACGCCGGTCACAAAACCGGAGGCTTCGTCCGAGGTCAGCCACAGCAGTGCCCCGACCAAATCCTCCGGGGCGCCGAACTTGGCCATCGGCGTGTGGGCGAGGATGGTGTTGGCGCGCGGGGTCCACGTGCCATCCGGCTTGGTGAGCAAGGTGCGGTTCTGGTCGGTGACAAAGAACCCGGGCGCAATGGCGTTGACGCGGACGCCGACCTTCGAGAAGTGCACCGCCAGCCACTGCGTGAAGTTGCTGACTGCCGCCTTTGCCCCGCTGTAGGCCGGGATTTTCGTCAATGGCCGGAACGCGTTCATCGAGGAAATATTGATGACCGTGCCTTTGCCCTTGCCAGCCATCTCGCGGGTGAACGCCTGCGTCGGCAACAACGTGCCCAGAAAGTTCAGGTTGAACACGAATTCAACGCCTTTCGGATCAAGATCGTAAAACGTAATCAAATCTTTGGCCGCGCTGGAAATGTCTTCCTTGCGCAAATATTCGAGACTGGTCGTGCCCTTGGGATGATTGCCGCCGGCGCCGTTGATGAGAATGTCCACCGGGCCGAGTTCCTTTTTCACCTTGTCGTTGGCCGCGGCCAGGCTTTCCTTCTCCAGCACGTTGCACACGACGCTGATGGCCGTGCCGCCTGCCTTGCGGATTTGCGCCGCCACGGTTTCCGCAGCTTCCGGTTTCAAATCCGCCACGGCGATTTTCGCGCCGCACGCCGCCAGCGCCTGCGCCATGGTGCTGCATAACACTCCGCCGCCGCCCGTCACGAGCGCGACCTGGTTCTTCAAATTTACCTTAAATGGAACATTCATGGTTTTCCCTTCCGGTTTTGCCGGTTGTTTTAATCCTTGAACCGCCCGCGATACGCCCACAGTCCGAGCGCCGGGTTCGAAATGTAAAAGATGTGATCGCCATCCGGCATGATGTTCCAGCCGTCCTTGAGCTTGGCTGGATTATAACGCGCCGTCATTAGTTTCAGGTCGGCGTAGCTGAAATTAACGCTCTCGATTTCCTCCCGCGTGAGGTGGCCGGGGCAATACGTGATGTTGAACCGGCCTTCCGACGAGCCGTGGATGAAATGCGCCGCGGCGCTAAGATTGTTCTGCAATTCGGCGTTGGCTTTCACGGCCGCCAGCGTCGCTGGCGTGCCGCGGTAACCATACTTGCGGATGAGCCGGTCAATCTCCTTGTCTTCGCCGAATTCCTTCAAGCCGGGCGCAAGCACAATCAAATCGCCGCCGTCGGCCATGGCCATGCGCGTGCGATAAATGCTCTTGTTGCCCAGCCACGTGCTCTTGTATTCGCCCGGGTCCAGGTAGACCACCACCTTCTTGAGCGGCGCGTCGAGCATCTCGAAATTGACCTTCAACGAAAGCGCCGCGCCCTTGTCGAATCCGGAACCGTCGTCGCTCACGTATAAACCGCGCACGCACAATCTGCCCTTGGCGTCGTTTCCCACCACTGTGTGCACATAGACGATGGGCAGATGTTTCGTGAAATGCTCGGAGGCGTAGTTGAGAATGCGTCGCACCGGCGTGTCCGCGCGTCCCATCATCCGCTCCATGCCGTAGGCCGCGCCGACGAAATGGCTTTTGTTGATGCTTTCCGTGCCGCCCGTGCCCACGAAGATGTTCTTGTTGTAACTGGCCATGCCGACGACTTCGTGCGGGACGACCTGGCCGACAGACAGGATCAAATCGTGTTTGCCCGTCCAGATGAGATTGGCCAGTTGCGCCTGCCAGGGAAAATCCACCGCGCCCTCGGACACCTGCCGCACGAATTCCGCCGGCACTTCGCCGACGGTGGTGACGCCCGTGCGCCAGTTATGGATGCGGAACAATTCCGGCGGCACACCGGCATACATTTCGGCAATCTGTTCCGGCGTCATCGGCGTATGCGTGCCCAGCGCGGGTAACACGTCCGTCAAACGCTCATCGTAGTAATCGTAGATGAGCTTGGTCAGCGGTCCCGCCTGCGAATGGAACCGGGTGAAATCCGGTGGAACGACCAGCACCCGCTGGCGCGGGCCCAGGCGGGCGAGCGCCTTGTACAAACCATCGCGCAAATCGTCATACGACAACTTGTCCTTCGCGGAGCCACGTTCGAAGTAAAGCATAGATTACCAGCCTAGGTTACACCACGCAGGTAACGTTTGGCAATGTTGGGGAATGTAGTGTCGGCGCTGCGCGCCGATGAAATCAAGCCATCCACCCTCGCGGCGCGACGGCGGCAGGCTCGACATCACCGCATCACCTAATGATTCGCCTCATATTAGGCCGAGGTCTATCATGGTCGCGCTTCAGATTTTACCTTGACTGGCGCGGCATTGGATGCCAAACGAACTGACGACTCCATACATTGGTTGTAAGATTCAACCCATTGCTCCTGCGAAAATCGTTCAACATAAAGCGATGGATCATATTCTACGGTCCAGATTTCAAATGGCCCCTGATGCCGACCAGAAAACTTGTCTTTTTCGTTCTTGCCATGAAACTCAAATAAACGGAGCTTCCCCTTTTGAAAATCGTGCTTCGCTTGTTCCCAACCCTCATAAATAGAATGAACTGCGACCTCCTGTTTCCATAAAGAATTCACCCACAGTACATGGACTAAGAAACCTAGCGATATGAGAAATGCGATGGCGAGACTCATTATCGCAACTTTGTACACTCTCGGACATCTGAGCGCGGATACCACAGCTACAAAGAGAAGAGTAACAATTGGAACCTTGTAGAGAAGGCCGGGCGTCATTAGCAAATACCCACCGTGATATCCCTCAAATAAAAGAAATGCAGCGTAGAGAACAGTGCCAACTAATGCCGCACTAAGTTGAAACCAACGTGCCACAATACCGAGCGCAATATAGATAAACCCGCTGAAGCATATGATCGTACCGAGTCGGCCGAGTTCCGCGCTGTAGATAAACCACCCAATCACCCCGGTAAATATCTGGATCACCGCGACACCAAAAAGCGCTGACGCCGGCACATTTTTATCTTTGCGGATGCCAATGGGAATCTTCATGGCGCGCGGTCGAACTGACAGATAATAGGCACCTCACTGTGCAGCCGATCCTTTCTCATAGATTTGACATTGCGCCCGACCCAAAAGTTTGTCCAGAAAAAGCGGCGCGGCTCGCTGGGAGTCTCGCACTACCCGGTTTTGGAGTGCGCGGACATATCTGCGTCCCGCGATGCGGGACGGCGACACGTCACCGCAATCCAAAGGGGTCAAAATTATTTTAAGCCGTAACGTTTTTTGACTTCAGCGTGGGTGAGGCGCGGATGGCCTTCGTCGCGCACGCGGGCTTCGACCAGATCAAGATAATCGTTCAAGTCCTCCAGTTCCTCGCGGAGTGTGGCGATCTGCTCGCGCTTCCGGGAGATGGAGCGGACCACGGTTTGTTGAACGGTTTTAGTCATAAACATCTTTTCGATTGCCGATCCTGCGAACCACAATAACACCGCTCTCCACGTCAAACAAGATGCGATAATCGCCCATGCGCAGACGATACGCAGCCTCGGCTTCATGCAGACGTTTGATGTCGCCGTGCAGTCCGTGTTCCAGGCGCTCAATCTTGCGGAGAATTTGAGCGCGTTCGCGCGCCGGCAAGCCGTCGAGGTCATCCAAAGCCGAAGGCCCGTATTCGATTTGATAACGATGGCTGTTCATTGCCTGAGGCGTTCGCGTTCTACGATTTGCGACATTGCGCCCGACCAAAAAGTTTGTCCAGAAAAAGCGGCACAGATTGCCGGCAGGCCGGATGACCGCACAATTGTCCCCGGCTGGTCAGCGGCTTACGGCGTGGCGTTCGTTGGCGCGTTTTCGTGATAGGGTTTTCCCGCGCGATAGAGCTCGAGCAATTGCTGAATCTGCCCGGCTAATTCCTGGTTTCCTGCGGCCACGGCGAGGTCGTTCGCTTTCCCGGCGGTCCGGATCGCATCTTCAAATCGCCCGACCTCAGCGTAGGCTGCGGAAAGTGTGCCCAGGAATAACGGCTCGCGTAACCCGGTCAATTGGCAGGCGCGCTCGGCCAGACTCACCGCCTCCGGCCCGTTGCGAACCGCGTCGCTGGGGTTGACCGCCAGAATCCAAGCGAGGTTATTCAGCGCCGGAACCGAGTCGGGCTTGACCCGGAGCATTTCCCGATAGACGGTTGCGGCAGCTTGGGGTTGTCCCGCCGCACTCAGGAGGAGCGCCAGGTCCTGCTGCGCCTGGAGGTTGGGCGCGAGACGCACGGACTCTTGCAAGTGCATAATCGCCTCAGTCAGTTTTCCCGTCTGGGCCAGCAACATGCCATAGCGCCAGTGGGCCGGTGCGTCGGCGGGATTGAGTTTCAGCACTTCCTGAAATTGAACTGTCGCCTCAGCCGTTCTTCCCAGTTTGGCGAGAGTATTGGCCAGGTCGGCGCGATAATCCACCGACTCTGGCGAGTCGGGGTTGAGTCGCAGTGCGGTTCCAAACTCGGCAACCGCTTCCTCCGGTTTGCCCTGCAAAGCCAGCGCCCAGCCCAGGTTGTAGTGGGCGTGCGCATAATCTGGTTTGGTCGCAATGGCCGCCCGGATATAGTGCATCCCTTCTTCAATCTTGCCTTGCGCAATAAGGGTAATGCCCAAGTCACTCAATGCCGGCGCGTAGTTCGGCTGCAATCTCACCGCCGCCGCCAAATGAGCCTCTGCCTCCTTGATTTTTCCTTGTTTGGCTAAAACGCCACCCAACGAGTAGTGGGCCACGGCGTTATCGGTTGTCACGGCCAGCGCGTGGCGGAAGAGCGTTTCCGAGTTTTCCCATTGGTGCACCTGACAGAACGTCAATGCCGCACAGACCCCGACCACCAGCCAGCCTGCCGCCGCCAAAACCATCTTCCTCACGTGCCAACGCGTCGCCAGCTCGACCGCGCCCCACGTCACCAGCACGAAAATTCCCGTCAAAGGGATATAGGTAAACCGGTCCGCCATCGACTGGCTGCCAACCTGCACGATTCCGATGACCGGCACCAGTGTCCCCAAGTACCACAACCACCCCACGGCGAACCAGGGGCGCCTCCGACGATTTCTGAATGCCACGACCGAAATAACGACCAGCACGAGCAGGCCGGCGGCGACCAGCTTTGGGGATGGGGAGTAGGAATAGGGGTAGAACACCGCCAGGTCTCGGGGCCAAACGGTTTTTTTCAGGTAAAGGAAGTAGGAAACCAAGGCATTCAAAACGCGAGTATGGATCGAAAGGTTGCCCAGCGTAGCGACCGCCTGACCGTTCTTCTGCGCCACAAAAGCGATTATGCAAGAGGCTGCGGAGAGCGCGAAAAAACCAAATTTCTCCCCGACAAGGGCCGCGACGGTTCGGACCTTGAATCGCTCGCAAGGCCAGTAATCCAGGAGAAGCAGGACGAAAGGGAGAGTCACCACCATTGGCTTGCACATCAAACCGAGAGCAAAGAAAAGCAACGCTGCCCAATACCAGCGCGCCCGGGTTCCAGTCTTGGACTCGGAATTTTGACGGTCAAGCGTTGCCGCCACAATTGCGGATTCCGTTCGGGTTGTCGCAGGCTCTTGGGCGCTGGCCTCAGGCTCCTTGACGTAGAACGCATAGCTGAGCAACGTTAGCAGGAAAAAGAAGGTGCTGAGGACGTCCTTCCGTTCAGTAATCCAAGCTACGGATTCCACATGGAGCGGGTGCACGGCGAACAACGCGGCTACGAAAGCGCTGCGCCAAAGCGCGCCGGTCATTCGCCTCAGAACCAGGAACAGCAACATGGTGTTGGCCACGTGCAGAAGCAGACCGGTCAAATGATGACCTCCGGCATTCAACCCGAACATCTGCACGTCCAACATGTGCGACAACCAGGTCAAGGGATGCCAGTACCCGGCGTGTTGAGCTGTAAAAGCCCAAACAACGCCTTTCCAGGTCAACCCTGCCAGCACCGGTGGGTTTTCGAGGACGTAAGCGGGATCATCTGCGTTGACGAAGCCGTAATGGATTACCGGCCAAAACGCAGCCAGCGTGACCGCGCCAAGGAGCACGCAAACAAGCAGCGTGATCGGACGGTTCTTATTGTTCGAATCCATCGGGAGACGCATCTTGCCTGATACAGAAAATGGCCGCAATCTTTCCGGTCACCGGGCAATGGCTTAATTGGGAGCTATCTCGAATTGGCCGAGTGCC
This sequence comes from Verrucomicrobiota bacterium, assembly GCA_049523555.1. Classification (GTDB taxonomy): domain Bacteria; phylum Verrucomicrobiota; class Verrucomicrobiia; order Limisphaerales; family UBA11358; genus UBA11358. The sequence continues at coordinate 6,351 of JBEKMU010000112.1, forward strand.
AATCTGGCGAGGCGGGTGGGTACGCGATCACGCTACACGAAAAATTGAACGGGCGATGGCAAAGTTCGCAGCCTGTTCAAGTATTAGGCCACGTCTTCAATCAATTTAAAATGCTGGTTAAAATATGCTGTCTTCACGGACAAAACATAACCTGTGTAAAGCGGTTCATGCCGAACATCCTCGGGAACGAAACCAACGTGTAAATCATCATAGCGCACCGGCAAGAAACTCACGAGTATCGGTTTGGGCTCATTACGCGTCTTTAGAATGCGCACACGCTCACCGCTGGCAAGCTTGCCCGCACCGCTCGAGCTGGCTGCCGTAGCAAAAACGTAGTGGACAAGAACATCACACTCGGAGATGACCTCCCAGAGCTGGCCAGCACGAGGGAACACGGTATTCGGCGGCAACAATGAACGCTCATAATCTTTTGCCCAACAAACCTCGTCATAAGAAATCCCAGTCGTTCGCTCGCCTTGTTTTCTCTCGGCAAAGAGATCGTCTAGCGTCTTATTCCATCCTGAAGGTGCTGGTTTACTCATGGGTGCGACACGGTTTCGCGGATAATAGACGGCATCCAGCGCCTGCGGGACAACCTGTCCTATCTCATGGATTTGACTTTGCGCGCGGCCAAAAAGTTTGTCCAGAAAAAGCGGGACGGGAAAGCGGTGCTAAAGGCACCGCAGTCCAAGCGCTATCGCGACTGCCGGGTGGTTCCAAATCTCGCGAAGCGTCTGGAGTGCTGCCGGTTCACCGCCGCTTTGGACAGATGCATCTCCCGCAATTCCATTTTTTTACAGACAAACCGCGTTCCGCCTGCTAGTTGTGTCACGCACCAAAACCCCGGTCGTTTGGGATTTTTGTCCGCAAAATGACCCGGTGGAAAATCTAAAACGTCAGGAAAACAGAATGAAATATGGTTTGAACATCCCCGAAAAGGGCGCGCTGGACTTCCTGTCCATCGGCGCCCTGGTCCACCGCCTCGATACCGGCATCATCCCCTTCCGCAAGGCCACGGAGTGCAGAATCCACGTCAGCGGCGGCGAATTCAACTGCGCCGCCAACCTCGCCGATTGCTTCCGCCTGAACACCGGCATCGCCACGGCCATGGTGGAATATCCCATCGGCGACCTCATTGCCGAACGCGTGAGGGCGATGGGCGTGAAACCGTTCTTCAAACGATTCAAGCACGACGGCGTGCGCGGCCCGAACCACGCGACGGTCTATAGCGACCAGGGTTACGGCGTGCGTGCGCCGGTGGTGTTCTACAACCGCAGCAACGAAGCGGGCGGACTGCTCAAACCGGGTGACTTCAACTGGAAGGAAATCTTCGGCCAGGGTGTGCGCTGGTTCCACAGCGGCGGCATCTTCGCTTCGCTCTCCGAGACCACGGGTGAATTGATCATTGAAGGCATGAAAGCGGCCAAGGCCGCCGGGGCCGTGACGTCGTTCGACCTCAATTTCCGCCAAAAGCTCTGGGACATCTGGGGCGGGCAGAAGAAGGCGTTGTCGGTGATGAAGCGGATTGTTGAACACGTGGACGTGATTGTGGGCAACGAGGAAGACCTGCAAAAGGGTCTTGGCCTGAAAGGGCCGGACGTGGCCGCCAAGAGCAAGCTCGATCCGAGCGTGTTCTTCGGAATGATTGATTCGGTGGTGAAGAACTATTCCCAGGTCAAGGTTGTGGCGACGACGCTGCGCGAAGTTCATTCCACCAACCGGCATAGTTGGAGCGCCGTGGCCTGGATTGACGGCAAGACCCACGTCGCGCCGACGTGCGAACTGCACGTTTATGACCGCGTGGGCGGCGGCGACGGTTTTGCGTCGGGCCTCTTCTACGGTCTGCTCACCGGTGAAGAACCGGAACAGGCGGTGAAGCTGGGCTGGGCGCACGGTGCGCTGCTGACCACCTTCCCCGGCGACACAACGATGGCGACGGTAGAACAGGTAAAGGCCTTCGCCAAAGGCGGCTCGGCCCGCATCCAGCGGTAGGAACGGTTTTACAGGTCTCCGATTGGTGGGGCGAGAGTCTCTCGAGCCTTGGCTGGATTGAAATGGGCTCGACGGAGTCTCGCCCCACCGTCGGGAACCAATTTCACTCGTTTCGGAAGCTTATCGCTGCACACGTGCGCCGCCGCCTTTCATCAATTTTTCAACCTCGTCCCTCGACGCCATGGAAGTGTCGCCCGGTGTCGTCATTGCCAGCGCGCCGTGCGCCGCGCCGTAGTCCACCGCCTGCTGCGGGTCGCCGACGGTCATCAAACCGTAAATCAAACCGCTGGCAAAACTGTCGCCGCCACCCACCCGGTCGAGGATTTCGAGTTCGGGATATTTTTTTGATTCGTAAAACCTGCCGTCCATCCAGCAAATCGCGCCCCAATCGTTGCGCGTCGCTGTTTTCGCCGCGCGCAAGGTCGTGGCCGCCACCTTGAAATTCGGATACGTCTTCACCGCCGTTTCGATCATTTTCTTGAACGCGGTCACGTTAATGTGCAGCAGGTGTTCATCCGCGCCTTTGACTTTTAAGCCGAGGCAGGCGGTGAAATCCTCCTCGTTGCCAATCATCACGTCCACGTATCGGGCGATTTCCCGGTTGACCTCCTGCGCGCGCTTCTGGCCGCCGGTGGATTTCCAGAGCGACGGGCGATAATTCAAATCGTAGCTGACCACCGTGCCGTATTGCTTGGCCTTTTTGACGGCCTCGATGACGAGTTGCGGGGTGGTGTCGCTCAATGCGGCGAAAATGCCGCCGGTGTGGAACCAGCGCGCGCCGAGCTTGCCGAAAATGTGATCCCAGTCAAAATCGCCGGCCTTGAGCTGGCTGGCAGCGGAATTACCGCGGTCGGAAACGCCCACCGCGCCGCGCACGCCGTAGCCGCGCTCGGTAAAGTTCAGCCCGTTACGCACCGTGCGGCCCACGCCGTCGAACGGCATCCACTTGATGAAGTCCGTGTCCACACCGCCCTGCAAAATAAAATCCTCAATGAGCCGCCCGACATCGTTGTCGGCGAACGCGGTGCAAACGGCGGTCTTGAAACCGAAGCACCGGCGCAGTCCGCGCGCGACGTTGTATTCGCCACCGCCTTCCCAGGCCTTGAATTCGCGGGCCGTGCGGATGCGGCCTTCACCCGGATCAAGCCGCAGCATGATTTCGCCCAGCGCAAGCAGGTC
>JBEKMU010000113.1:0-9501 GCA_049523555.1 Verrucomicrobiota bacterium
ATATCCGGTCCAAAACTGCAAGGGCATTGGCTTGCCGGCAGTGGGCTGCTTTGAATTTCTGATTCACGATTTGAATGGTAGGGCCGCGCTGCTGCGCGGCCTCGGACGACCAGCAGGTCGTCCCTACCGACCAAAATAACCCACTACCGGCTTGCCCACAAATTCCGGACGGCGGATCGGCAAGCGGTTCTTGCCTTTTACTTTTTGCCGACTTCAATGCTGGCAAAAAGATTCTCCAGGCTGTTCAGCGGCGTGTCTCGCTTGGGATTTAAAATCTGACGGAGATATTCAACAGCGTCGGGGATGTTCCGGATGGATTTGGGCAGGATCGCGCCGGCGGCGTTGGCGTGGCCGCCGCCTTGGAATTTTTCCGCGACCTTGAGCGCCTCGCCGTCCCGGCTGCGAAAGCTGGCAAAAACCAGGTTTCCCCGCCGGAACAATGTGACCAACACCGGATATTTCGTCGCCTGCTCCTCGAGCAACCGGTGGACCACGAGGTTGTTGTTGCCGACGACGGTGTCCACATAGCCAGCCGTCGGGCTGAGTTCGGTGACATTGTTTTTGCTCCACTCGAAACCGAGCGGGTTCTCGATACGGCGTTTCGTCGCCATGACTTCGAGCAAGGGGTGGTCGATCAGCCTCTCAATTTCGCCGTTGATAAGCGCGTGCAGGTTCCAAAACTGGTAAGTCTTCACGAGACTCGCGTAATCACCGGCGATGACGAAGTCGGGATCGTCCTCCAAAAACAAGTCAGCAACATTATTCAGATGGACCAGCCGGTCCAGTGCGGGCGAGCCGAGGCCTTGTTTCGTGCAAAATTCATAACAAAGCAGACCGGCGGATTTGTTCACGTCGTGGATGAGCCGGGCGTATTTGGGCGCGGTTTCCGTGACGTGATGGTCAAAAACAACCCACTCCGGCTTGTCGAGCCGCGGTTCGAACGTAAAGTCCGCGACCCACGCGGACCTTTCGCGCAACTCGCGCTGTTTCCAAAAATTGTAGTGATACGCCTCCAACGGGACGTCCGCGCCGAAAAGTTTTTTGGCGAGCCGTTGCAACAGCACACCCGCGAGCAACCCGTCGAGGTCGCTTTCGTGGGTGATGATGACTTCGGGTTTCAGCAAATCCGTCATGGCGGTCAAAGACTAATTCAGGCTGGCGGCCAAAGCGAGCGGGGAATTTGTATGGGCGCCGATCCGGGTGGGGCTACTGATCCCGCAACGCGGGACGGGGACGCTCGCCCCACCGGTGGAAAAATCTCTTTGAAAACCACCGGATTTCCCGTCAACATGCACGCTCACTTTGGATTCTGAATTCCGCAATCCGAATTCCGCAATCCGCATTTGAATGAAACGCACGCATCATTGCAACGAACTGCGCCCGGCGCATATCGGGCAGGTTGTAACCTTGACCGGCTGGGTCCATTCCCGGCGCGACCTCGGCGGCCTCATCTTCATTGACATCCGCGACCGCGAGGGCCGCACCCAGACCGTTTTCGATCCGTCCGATTTGCCCAAGGAACTTTTTGAGCGCGCCGCGGCATTGCGCAGCGAATGCGTCATCCGCGCGGCCGGCAAGGTCCGCCGGCGACCGGAAGGCACGAACAATCCCAAAATCCCCACCGGCGAAGTCGAGGTGATGGTAAAGGAACTCGAATTGCTCAACGTTGCCGACGTGCTGCCGTTCCCGGTGGATGATCCCGAAGTGGCGAGCAAGGTGAACGAGGAATTGCGCCTGAAATATCGCTACCTCGATTTGCGCCGGCCCGAAATGGCGCGCAACCTCCGCCTGCGCCACAAGGTTGCCTTCGCCACACGCGTGTTTATGGAAGAGCAGGGGTTTCTCGAAATCGAGACGCCCACGCTGTTCAAGTCCACGCCCGAGGGCGCGCGCGAATTTCTCGTGCCGAGCCGCGTGAATCCCGGACAATTTTACGCGTTGCCGCAATCGCCGCAGCAGTTCAAACAGATTTTGATGGTCGGTGGCGTTGAAAAGTATTTCCAACTCGCGCGCTGCTACCGCGACGAAGACCTGCGCGCCGATCGGCAACCGGAGTTCACACAGATTGACCTCGAAATGTCGTTCATCGAGCGCGAAGACATTTACCACCTGATTGAAGAATTGCTCAAACGCATCTGGAAAACTGCGCTGAACCTTGACGTGCCGACGCCGTTCAAGCGCATCACTTTCGAGGAAGCGCTCAATCGCTGGGGCATCGACAAGCCGGACACGCGTTTCGGCATGGAACTGGTGGATTTCACGGAGGAATTCCGCGCCAGCAAATTCAAGGTGTTCAGTGGCGCGGTCGCCGGCGGCGGCGTGGTGAAGGCGCTCAACGCAAAAGGCTTGGCCGGCGCGACGCAGGGGCAGATTGAGACGATGACCGAATATGCCAAGAGCCTGGGCGCGAAAGGCCTGGCTTACATCAAGGTCGAAGGCGGCGAATGGAAATCGCCCATCGTAAAATTTTTCAACGACGCCGAGAAGGCCGCGCTTGCGAAAAAACTGGCCATTGAGGAAGGCGACTTGATTTTGTTCGCCGCCGACCAATGGCTGAACGCGTGCGAAATCCTCGGCAAAATCCGCTCGTATTGTGCCGACATATTGAAAGGGCAGGGGAAGCTGACAATTGACCCGAATCGGTTCGACTTTTTGTGGGTGGTGGATTTTCCGCTGCTTAGTTTCGACAAGGAACAGAACCGCTGGTATTCGAGCCATCATCCGTTCACCGCGCCGGTGGCCGAGGACATTCCGCTGCTCAAGACCGAGCCGAAGAAAGTCCGCGGCCAGCATTATGACGTGGTGGTGAACGGCGTGGAACTCGGCGGCGGCTCGATTCGTATTCATCAGCCCGACGTGCAGAAAATGGTGTTCGAGGACGTGCTGCAAATTACGCCGGAGGAAACGAAGCTGCGATTCGGTTACATGCTGGAAGCGTTCCGCTACGGCGCGCCACCGCACGGCGGCATCGCGCTCGGTTTCGACCGGCTCTGTGCGATTCTCTGCGGCACGCCGAGCATCCGCGACGTAATTGCGTTTCCGAAAACCGCCAAAGGCACGGACTTGATGACCGATTCGCCCGCCGCCGTTACACCCCGCCAACTGCGCGACCTGCACATCGAAGTCAAGGCGGCGAAGAAGGAATAACCGGTTCTTCGGAGGGCGCCGATGTCGAGAGATCCTGCTTCGCCAAGACTGGGTTGGCGGCGAGTATTTATGGGCGTACTGCTGGCTCTGGCTGCCATTTACATTTTGCTTGCGCTGGTGGTGATGTTCCTCCAGCGCGGGATGATTTATTTTCCAACCAAGCTCGCGTCAAATCAGGCCAAACAAGCCGCCGCCGAAAACGGTTTTGTGCCGTGGCGAAACCAGGCAGGACAAATCATCGGCTGGGAATTGCCGGCAAATGCTCCAACGACGGGCGCGGTTTTGATTCTCCATGGCAACGCCGCTTGCGCGGTTGACCGCGATTATCTGGCAAAACCGATTCACGACGCCGCACCCGTCAAGGTATTCATCCTCGAATATCCCGGTTACGGCGCGCGGGAGGGTTCTCCGAGCGAACGAAGCCTGCTTGCCGCGGCTGATGAAGCATTCCAGATGCTCACCAACGAAACTCAAATCTACATTGTCAGCGAATCTCTTGGCGCAGGCATGGCGGCGCACCTGGCCAAGGCTTACAGTGCGCGGGTGTCGGGTTTGATGCTGTTTATGCCGTACAACAAACTGGTTTCTGTGGCACAGGAGAAAATGCCCTTTCTCCCGGTCTGGCTGCTTTTGTGGGACCGGTTTGATCCGGAAGACTGGCTGAAGGATTATCACGGTCCGGTGAAGATCGCCCTTGCTGAAAGAGACGAAGTGATTCCAATGAAGTTTGGCCGCCAGCTTTACGAAACGTATCAAGGCCCAAAGAGCCTGCAAATCTTTCCAAATGCCGGTCACAATGACATAGCCGCCCAGTCGCCGGATTGGTGGAAGGAAGTTTTTTCATTCTGGCGACAGTACGCAAAAACGACTCATGCTGCGCCATAGCGCGCCGCGCTTTATTCCTTCACGAAGCACTTCGAATTCTTCGGCTCGATGGCGAGATTGCCCGCCGCACCCAATTACGGTTATGGACGGATTATTGCGCCTGTTGGGGCGGATGGATTCAGCTTGCAGAATTTCGCCAAATATGAGATAACCATCACGCACGGTTTTATGAATGAATTACTGCAAAACCTAATCAGGCTTCAGTCGCTCGAATTTGGAGAAATCAAAGGAAAAAACGCCGAGGCAACCATCGCGGAACTGCGCGGCAAAATCCCCCCGCAAATCCTCGCCCACTACGACCGCCTCGTTGCGAAGGGGAAAAAAGGCGTGGCTGCCGTTCGTAATCAGGTCTGCACCGGCTGTCATATGCGCGTGCCCATCGGCGTGGTTACGACGTTGATGCACGACACGGACATTCAACTGTGCGAGAGCTGCGGCCGGTATCTTCACCTGTCGGACTCAACCACGACAAAAGCCCCGGAGGGAACCGCCAAACCGAAACCAGCCCGGAAGACGCGTAGTCCAAAAAGTTCCTCGCAGTTGATTTCAACACCGGACCCGCCGATGTCTCTTGCCATAGATGAACTTGGGCAGGGTAAAATGCGGCCGAGTCTTCGTTCAAACCCCAACTGAGCACCCGCGTGTCACATGGTCATTCCTGCGTGAAATAACTCAGGTTTTCCAGTTCGATGGCGAGGTTGACGTTGTTGACCATGACCGCTTCGGGCACGGAAAGCACAATCGGCGCGAAATTCAAAATGCCTGCGATGCCGGCCTGAATCAGTTGGTTCGCGACTTCCTGGGCCACAGCCGCCGGCACGCTGAGAATGGCCATTTTGATGTTTTGCCTCCCAACAAACTCCGGCAATTCGTCCATGCCGTAAATCGGCTGCTTCGTTTTCTTGTCGCGTTTCCGGCGCGGGTCGGCGTCGAACGCGGCGACAATTTCAAAACCCTCCTTTTCAAAACCGCGATACGACAGCAGCGCGAGTCCGAGGTTGCCGACGCCGACCAGAATCACCGGCTGCAGGCGCGACGTGCCGAGTTCATCGGCGATTTTTTTGGAAAGCGCCGCCACGTCATAGCCGAGGCCGCGCGTGCCGAACGTGCCAAAGCAGGCGAGGTCCTTGCGGAGCTGGGTGGACTTGACGCCGGCGGCCCGGGCGAGCATTTCGCTGGAAACGGTGCCGATGCCGTTCTCCCGCAGCCGCACGAGGCAGCGCAGGTAAAGCGAAAGGCGATAAATCGTCTTGCGCGGAATGGTTGGACGGCCGTTTTTTCTCAAGGGCGCAGAGATTAAGCGGACGAATGTTGAATAGCAAGTATGCGAATGGTGGCGGAAATGCCGTGGGCGTACCGCCCGTGGCCGGCAATTACCGCGGCACGCTCACCTCTTTACGGCTTTTGTGCTCTTTGCGGTTTTTCGCGGCTGAAACAGCACCTCACCCCGGCCCTCTCCCCAAAGCGGAGAGGGAGAATCATCGCCAGTTGGTTTTGAATTTGTGTCAATTCGTGCAATGGACTCGCTCGCGCCCGCTCGCTCGGCCCTGCGGCCTTCGGTTTCACCGAATGGAACTCCCGTTCTTGCCAAATGTTTCCCTGACATGGCGAGCTGTCGCTCTCGCGACTTGCAAACCTTTCGCCACTTCCCGAGTGGCTCAAGTCGTGTCACGGCTTTGCGTTAAATATTCCTTCAAAAATTCAGACTCGCCAAACAGGGTGTTTTCGCCGATTTTATGGCTCATTGACTATGTTCACCGGCACTTACACCGCGATTGTCACCCCGTTCAAAAACGGCGAGGTGGACGAAACCGCCCTGAACCGCCTGATTCAACTCCAGATCAAGGGCGGCGTGGATGGCATTGTGCCCGTCGGCACCACCGGCGAATCGCCAACCGTGGATTACGACGAGCACATCAACATCATCGCGCTGGCGGTGAAATTCGCCCGTGGCAAAATCAAAGTGCTTGCCGGCACCGGCGCAAACGCCACGAAAGAGGCGATTTATCTGACGCAACGCGCCGAAGACGCCGGCGCGGACGGCTCGCTCCAGGTTGCGCCGTATTACAACAAACCGTCGCAGGAAGGGTTGTACCAGCATTTCCGCGCCATTGCGCGCGCGACTCGGCTGCCCATTGTGCTTTACAATATTCCGGGCCGGTGCGGTGTTGAAATCGGCGTTGAAACGGTCCGGCGTCTCGCGGCGGAATGCAAAAACATCATCGGCATCAAGGAAGCGGGCGGAAGCTGCGACCGGGTGTCGCAATTGCGCGCGGCGCTCGGCCCGAAGTTTGAGATTATGTCGGGCGACGATTCGTTGACGCTGCCGTTCATGGCAGTGGGCGCACAAGGCGTCATCAGCGTGGCGTCGAACGTCATTCCGCGCGAAGTCGCGCAGATGGTGAACGCGTTTGCCAGCGGCAACGCGAGAAGGGCAGGGCAGTTGCACGCGAAATTTACCCCGCTGTTCAAGGATTTGTTCATCGAGACGAACCCGGTGCCCGTCAAGGCCGCGCTGGCGATGATGGGTCTGATCGCGGAAGAATATCGTTTGCCACTGGTGCCGATGGGCGCGGCAAATCGCGCGAAATTGCGCGCCACGATGAAGGCGTGCGGGATTTTATAATCGGAGATAGGAGATGGAAGATGGGAGATAGGAATGACGGTTTGGCAAAACCCCATCTGCCATCTACGAACTCCCAACTGCTATGACTAAAGTCATTATCACCGGTTCGAAAGGCCGCATGGGTCGGGCGCTCATCGTCTGCGCGCCGAACTTTCGCGAACTCGAAGTCACCGGCCAGGTTGACAAAGGCGACGACCTTGGCGCGGTCATTGACAAAGGCGACGTGGTGGTTGATTTCAGCGCTCCCACCTTTACGCCGGGAGTCGCCGCGCTTTGCGCCAGCCACGGCAAGGCGCTGGTCATCGGCACCACCGGCCACAGCGACACCGACCGGTTCGACATTTCCAAGGTGGTTGCCAAAATCCCCGTGGTCTGGGCGTCGAATTTTTCGACCGGGGTCAACACGCTGTTCTGGCTCACGCGCAAGGCGGCGGAAATTCTCGGCCCGGCTTACGATCTCGAAATTGTCGAGATGCATCATCGTCTCAAGCGGGACGCACCCAGCGGCACGGCCAAAACGCTGGCGGAAATCCTGGCCGACGTGCGCAAGCTGCAACTCGACAAAGCGGCGCGGCACGGTCGTGAGGGCATTACCGGCGAACGCACGCATGGCGAAATCGGCATTCATTCCGTGCGCGGCGGCGACGTGGTGGGCGACCACACGGTCATCTTTGCCACGAACGGCGAGCGGCTCGAACTGACGCATAAGGCTTCCAGCCGTGACACGTTTGCCAACGGCGCGTTGCGCGCCGCGCTCTGGGTCGTAAAACAGAAACCCGGCCTCTATACCATGCAGGACGTGCTGGGCTTAAAGTAGGACAGGCTTCCAGCCTGTCTCCATTTCAAGGCAATGCAGACGAAAATTCAGAGACAGGCAGGATGCCTGTCCTACGTTGCGCTTGGTTCCAATCTCGGCGACTCGCGCCGAATTATTTCGGAGGCGATGGCGCGGCTGCAAAAATTCTCCGACCAGCCCATTCTCAAATCCTCGCTGTGGCAAACATCGCCGGTGAATTGTCCGCCGGGGTCGCCGAATTTTGTGAATGCCGTTGTCGGGCTGGTGCCATGCGCCGGCGAAACGCCGGAATCGCTGCTCAAAAAGCTTCGTGTACTCGAAAAAGAATTCGGACCCCGGCCAAGAAAAGTTTTGAACGAGCCGCGCTCGCTGGATTTGGATTTGATTGCATTCGGCGCGGAGACGCGCAACTCGCCAGATTTAGTATTGCCGCATCCGCGCGCACACGAACGGCGGTTTGTCCTTCAGCCGTTGAACGAAATCGCGCCGGATTTGATTTTGCCGGGCTGGCGCCAGACGGTTTCGCAATTGCTGGCGGAACTTCCGGCTGGAGAAACGGTCACGCGGCTGTAAGCGAACATTCCTGATGGTAGGGCCGCACTGCTGTGCGGCCAGGCTGCGGGGCACCGCAGCCCTACCAACAAATCGAATCCTGGCCGGGCGGAGGGGCTTTTCTATTCGTCAAGGCGGCGCGGAAACGCCGCCCTATCCAGAACTACGCGACGTTGAACGTTTCCCCGAAAATCCGTTTGTATTCGAGCGCGACGTAGCGGTCGGTCATGCCGGCGAGGTAATCGCACACGGCGCGGTGCAGTCCGGTCTGGCGGCTCCGGCGGCGCGCGCCTTTCCCGATTTCGCGCGGGTGGGCGAGGTAATGCTTGAAAAGGCGTCTGAGCATCCGCACGGCGCGCAGGTTCGGCTGATGCACGACGGGGTTGTAATACAAATTTTTGTAGAGGTAATCGCGCAGTTCGAGGTTCAACTTGCGGCGTTCGGGGCTGTATTGCACCAGCGCCTTCGGGAACCGCCGCACGTCGTCGGCTGAATAAACGTCCGCCGCACAAATGAGGCGTTCGCTGTTTTCCACGACGTCCCGGATTTGCAGGTCAATGAGGGTGCGGATGATGAAGTAACGGCGGGATTCGTCGGGCAAATCGCCGTGTTCCTTTTTCACAAGGCGCGCGGCGTGTGCCCAAAGGCGAACGTGGCGGGTCAAATTCTTTTCCGACAACAATTCCGAGTCCAGACCGTCATCAAGGTCGTGGCTGTAATAGGTGATTTCGTCGGCGAGGTTGGCGATTTGCGCTTCGAGCGAGGAATTTTTCGTATCAAAACCTTTGCGCCGTTCGGGGTGGTCGTAGGCGGTGTTATGCTTGACCAGCCCTTCGCGGACCTCCCACGTCAGGTTCAGACCGGGGAATTGCGGATATTTTTGCTCAAGTTCCTCGACGATGCGGAGGCTGTGGCGGTTATGCTCGAAGCCGCCGTGGTTTTTCATGAGGCGCGCGAGCGCAGTTTCGCCCTTGTGGCCGAACGGTGAATGGCCGAGATCATGCGCGAGGGCAATGGCCTCGGCCAAATCGGAGTTCAACCGCAGGGCGCTGGCGATGTTGCGCGAGACGGCGGCGACTTCGATGGTATGCGTCAGGCGCGTGCGGAGGTGGTCGCCGGTGCCGTTAAGAAAAACCTGCGTCTTGTATTCGAGCCGGCGGAAGGCGCGCGAATGGATGATGCGGTCGCGGTCGCGCTGGTAATGTGTGCGCCACGCGGGCGGCGGTTCGGGATGCTCGCGGCCACGGGTGTCCCCGCTGAATTGGGCGTAGGACGCGAGAATTTGCCGCTCGATTTGTTCCAGTTCCTGGCGGGTACGCGGCATGGGTCAATTGCGGAATGCAGAATGCCGAATTCGGAATCGAAATCAGTTCGCCAGCAATTTTTGCACGGAAATTCCGCGCAACTCAAACAGCCGGCGGATCACGTCCTCAATCAAATTGTTCGGGCAGGACGCGCCGGCGGTGATGCCGACGGTGATTTTGCCGGATGGCAG
>JBEKMU010000114.1:0-9496 GCA_049523555.1 Verrucomicrobiota bacterium
CTCTCGCAATATCCCAATGATCTGTTCTTCGTTGTATTGGCTCTTTCTCATAGTTCTGCTGCCCTTTCTTTCGCAGCAGAACTCTCCTTTTGTCACGTCCAGTTTTTGGGGGTCAGGTCAACTCGAAACCGCATTTGGTTTGCGTGATAATAAGAAGTGTCGGCATGCAACGAAAGCCTATTAAACCTGTCGTGCTATATGCCCAAGACGTCGGCTGGGCTTTCAGGTATAAAAAACTCACCGTTAATGAGAATAAATTGGTCCAAGGAGAGAGATGCGAAGTTCAAGTGTTAGAGAAGCTTTTCGGTTTTGTTGAACAACGCCAAGATTGGATATTGGAAGGGCAATACGGCACTACCGAATTGATCTTTTATAGAACTGATGAAAAGATGCGAAGTTTTGTCCTCGATAGAGACAATACCTCGTCAGCATTGGAGAACATAAAAGACCAACTACCTGTAAACTCAGTGGTTTTGGAATACCAGCGCATGATAAACAAGTCGTTTCCCCCTGCTGAAGATGTAACGTACCGAAGGCCAAGGATGAATGATGGTACAAACCATCCTTAAAAGGCGCGCCAAAGGCGTGCCAAGCGACAATTCGGCATTATGCTTTACGAAACGTGGTCTTGGAGTTCAAAGTTTTTCCGACGAATTGTTGCCGGGGTTGTTTTGCAGCACACCTAACAAAGTGAACGCCGTCCATGCCAGTGCCGGAACGTAAAGGCTGAATTCAACCACGCCCTGCGCAAACCAGCCAAGCAATCCCAGGAAAAGGCTTAATTGAAGATAACCGCCGCTCCGCCACGCGCGTTGACCCACTGTCATCAACGCCAAACCTATCCACGCCGTATAGCAAATGCCACCAATGATTCCTGAATCGGAAAATTGTTCGAGATAATCATTGTGCGCAAACCGGGCCATCTCGGCGTTGGGCGATTTGATTTGCGCGTAAGGCCGCTGAAACGTCCCCGGTCCCGTGCCGAACAAGGGATGGTCGCGTGTGGTTTGAATCGCCGCCCGCCAGTAATCGAACCGCGCGCCCACGCTGGTGGCGCCTGCGGTGAAGTAATTGTGAAATCGGAGCGCGAACACCGCCAACCCGACCAGCAAAACAGTCGTCAGCATGGTCCACTTCAATCGGGCGGACCAGTTCACACGGAACAACCAGATGCCGGCGAGCGCCATGCCAATCAACCAGCCTGCTTTTGAGCCTGACCAGAAAAGACCGAGGCCGCCGAGCAGGCAAGTCATTGCAATCACTGCCCCGCGGATTGGCGGTTTTAGTTGCCGAGTGCTGTTGAAGGCGAGCGCCAGTGAAACCGGCAGTAACAGCAAAATCACGCCGGCCAAAGCATTCGGATAGACCAAGGTGCCCATCACGCGGTTCTTGGCGATTCTGGCAAGGATTGCGGGATTGGCCACATCCACGCCGTTGGTCGTGATGACGGTGCCATCGCGTTTCATTTCCAAAAGCATTTCCGGCGGGAAATTTGTCCAGCCCACGCGTGCGCCTTCCACGAGCATCCGGCGGCTTTCTGGAAACTCGAAGAGCCGCTGGTCCACCGCGCGCACGAGACAAAACGTGAACGCGGCCAGCACGCCGATCAGCAAAAAGGCCAAGGCGTTCCGCGAATGAGGAGCGCCGGTCACCGCACCGGCACCGGAGTTCAGTCCACTTTTTGGCGCGTTCCCCGCCGAACCGGAGTTCGGCGTTCCAATCACCAGCGCGCCGATGAAATAACACGCAACGCACCCGCCAAATTGCCAGAGCGTGGTCGTGGTAAGAAAGGCGTCCACGGTGTGCCTTGCCGAAAGCAGTTGCCAGCCGAACCACAGCAGCGGCAGCAGCCACAGCCAGCGTGTCCCGGGCCAGCGCGATTTGCCGGAAAGCGCCAGCCAGCCGCCGGCCAGCACGAACGGCGACAAAATCCAATTAGCCCAGTGGGGGGGCCATGCATCGGACAACATCTCGGCAAACGAAGCCGGCGGAATGATTTTGTGGTCGAGGATGACCGGGTTGCCGAACTTCCAAATCGTCAGCCCGAGAAACAACCCGAACAACAGCGCGTAAAGATCGTAGCGGGCGGTTTCCTTTCCGGACTTCATGCGTGAAATTCCGTTCACAACCGGCCTAGAGATGCAGTTTGAGCAGGCTGACTTCCAGTGCGAGCGCTTCCTGGACGTTGGCGTGCAGCAATCGCTGCGTTTGTTCCAGGATTTGCAGGTTTTCCAGCGCCCGGCGCGGCGTGAGCCGGTGTGCGACGGCCTCCGCCCCGGCAATCTGCGGAAAATACAGCAGCTCGCTGCTGACCGTGAGCGCGTGCAGCCAGACGTCGCGCAACCACCATTGCACCAGCAAAAGCAAATCGGCGCGCTGCCGGCGGTATTCCGCCTCGATGGCCGCCGCCAATTCGTCCTCCCATTTCTCGCGCAAATCCTTTTCCACGTCCTCGTAACGTTGCAACGGCGAACGCGCCGTCAGCGTTTTGTCCACGCGCGCGCGGATTTCGCCGAGCTTTTGGAGCAACACGTCGAGCAGACGGTAACGGCCCAGCAAGGTTTTTTGCTCCGTGGCCGCCAGCGCACCGAACTGCGCGAGCCATTCCGATTGCGCGGGGTCGAGCGGAGGCACGGCATCACCGGAAAAGTTCAGGCGCAGGCAGCGCGACAAGACCGTTTCCAAAATCCGCTGCGGTTCGGTGGTGAGCAGGATCAAAACGGATTTGGCCGGCGGTTCCTCCAGCGTTTTGAGAAAGGCGTTCGCCGCCTGGGTGTTCAGGCGGTCGGCGGCGGTGATGATGGCGACTTTGTATTCGGCCTCGGTCGGCTTGAGTTGAATCTCGCGCATCAACTCGCGCATTTGTTCGATGGTGACGACGCGCGATTTGGATTCGGGCCGCGCCCAATGCATGTCGGCATGGGTGTCATTGTCAATTTTCCGGCACGCCGGGCAGTCATCGCAGCAATCCGTCGCCACGCCGCCGGTTTTGACCGGGTTCCGGCAATTCAGCGTTTTGGCCAGCGTCCGGGCGAGCGATTCCAATTCCTCAAGCTGATGGCCGGTGAACAGGTAGGCGTGGCCGAGCCGCCCGCGCGCCAGCGAGCGTTGGAGCAATTGGACGCCTTGCGTCTGCCTGGGAAATTGTTTGAACGCCATGCGCCTTTTTGGTGTAGATTAAATGATGACTTGTCCTGTTTTGTCAGGTCCGATGTCTGGAGCTTATCGAAAATTCCCCGGGGGCAATACTTTTTTCTGGACCTGCGTTTGGCGTTCCGATGCGTCAGATGTCATGTCAATGTTCCATGCAAACAGCACCTTCAAATAAACCGCGGGAACAAGGTTCCCCCGCGGGTGCGCCGTGGAAGTCACCTGTGGTCAACCGGGCCCTCGCCGACACGCTTGACCGGCAGACCATTGTGGGCAAACTCTGGCACGCCGAAGACGACCGCGTGCGCTGCGTCGCGTGCGGTCATCGTTGCCTGATCCCGGCGGGACGACGCGGCATTTGCAAGGTGCGCTTCAATGAGGGCGGCCAACTTCGCGTGCCGTTTGGTTATGTGGTCGGCGGATTGGCCAGCGACCCGGTCGAGAAAAAACCGTTTTTCCACGTTTATCCCGGCACCGACGCGCTCACGTTCGGAATGCTGGGATGTGATTTCCATTGCGCGTATTGCCAGAACTGGGTCACCAGCCAGGCGCTACGCGACGAGCACTCCGTAACGCCCATCGTTGAATTGACGCCGGACCAAGTCGTGAACACGGCGCGCCGTTGCGGCGCGCGACTGGTCGTGTCGAGCTACAACGAACCGCTCATCACCGCCGAGTGGGCGGTGGCCGTCTTCCAGCAGGCGAAATCGGCCGGGTTTGCCTGCGCGTTTGTGTCGAACGGCAACGCCACGCCGGAAGCGCTTGATTTTCTGCGGCCGTGGATTGTCGCCTACAAAATTGACCTGAAAGGTTTTGACGACAAACGCTATCGCACGCTCGGCGGCACGCTGGAGAACGTATGCAACGGCATTCGCATGGTGCGCGAACGCGGTTTGTGGCTGGAGATCGTGACGCTGGTCGTGCCCGGTTTCAACGACAGTGAAGCGGAGCTGCGCGCCATCGCGAAATTCATCGCCTCGGTCAGCCGCGACATCCCGTGGCACGTCACCGCGTTTCATCCCGATTACAAGATGACCGACCTGCCTGCGACCACGGTGGGCCAGCTCGTTCACGCGGCGGAAATCGGCGCGGAAGAGGGGTTGCACTTTGTCTATGCCGGGAATTTGCCGGGACGCGTGGGTCATTGGGAAAGCACGTTTTGTCCGGGTTGCGACGAACTGCTTATCGAGCGCAGCGGCTATCTCGTGCGCGACTATAAAATCACCCGCGACGGCAAATGCCCGCGCTGCCAGAAGGCGATTCCGGGCATCTGGCCGGGTGGCGGCGCGACCGAAGTGAACACGGGCAATTCGACGGCAGATTTTTACCAGCGCAGGCCGCGCCGGCTAAAACCGAGTTGAACCTGAATTCGAGATGCGGAGATTTTTTCGAAATGTTTCGGCAAATGTTCGCCCGCCGGCGGTGGCAGGACGATTTTATCCGGGCAACCCCGCCGAGTTGCGCCGGATGATCGAGGGTTTCCTGCGCGAAGTGAAAACCACCACCGGACCGGCCTGCGTGGCCGAAACCACTTCGTCAAGGCGAAGGCCCGCGCCCAAAGCCATCATCGCGCCGCACGCCGGCTATATTTTTTCCGGACCAATTGCTGCGTCGGCTTACGCGCGGCTGGCACCGGCACGCGAAACCATCAAACGCGTGGTGCTGCTCGGCCCGTCGCATTATGCGTTGTTCAATGGCCTGGCGGCGTCCGGCGCGGAAGCCTTCGCGACTCCGCTTGGTACAGTGCCCGTGGACACCGCCGCCGTCCGCGACATCTGCTCGCGGCTGCCGCAGGTCAGCGTGCGGGACGAAGCGCACGCCGACGAACACGCGCTCGAAGTCCAACTGCCGTTCCTGCAAGTGGTGCTCGCCGACTTCAAAATCGTGCCGCTGCTTGTCGGCGACGCAAGCGACGAGGAAGTTGCCGAAGTCATTAAAGCCCTCTGGGGCGGTGTGGAGACGCGCCTGGTCATCAGCTCGGACTTGAGCCACTACCACGATTATCGGACGGCGCAACAAACCGACTCCGGGACGGCGCGCACCATTGAATCGCTGAATGGGAAAAAGCTCCGTGGTGATTTGGCCTGCGGTTGCCGTCCGATTTGCGGATTGCTGAATGCGGCGAAAGAGCGGGGTTTGCGCTGTCGCGCTGTGGATTTGCGGAATTCCGGCGACACGTCAGGCGAGCGCGACCGCGTGGTAGGCTACGGCGCCTTCATCTTTACGGAAAGCTGAACCGGCGACACGACTTGAGCCGCTTGGGAAGCGGCGAAAGGAATTCGGTGAAACCGAAGGCCCGAGAGGGCCGAGCGAGCGGGCGCGACGAGGAAATACCGCGAACTGCCCTCAACGGGGCGAAAGATACCTCAATCGCACACTTTCAGAAAAAGGGGGTCAATTTCGAACCCGCCGCGTTCCATACGGCTTCGAAGATCGGTCGTAGCGATTTTTTAACGTTCACACTTGGCTCACTAATTACCACCTCTGGAATTATCAAATCGTCGCAGTCAATATTTTCGCTGCTTCTCAAATTGGTTTCTTGTACGAGTCCATATCCTCGGACGCCAATCAGCGAACAAGAAACAATTATCGGGTAGGTAATACCCAAAGTGTCCATGTGCTGGCTATAACGTTGAATCAATTTGGTTACGTGTTCGGCAAACAATGTTCCGTAAATCAAGTTTCCTTCCAAGAATCCGGCATTGACCGTCTCGATTATTCCGTTCCGGAACCATTGCAGGTAAGAATCACACATCTTGGTCTGCCGGTCTTGAGTGACCATCGCGCACCAAATTCTCAATCCGCTGGATTTCTTTGTCCTGGTCGCTCAGGTCCAGTCCGCAAAGTTCGACAGGGATACCTTTATCTTCACGAACCCCATATATCAGATGACCGCCGGACGAATTCGCAAAAGACGAGATTTGCTTTAGGAATTTTCGCTTTCCGTCTGGGCTGTCGAATTCTAACGCCTGTTTGTATTCGATCTCTCTGCTCTCAGGGATTCGATTTTCCTTCAGAGATTTCAGATCGGTCTGTGCAATGTTCTTAAATTCTTTATCTGCAAGCAGCATACCTCCATTGTTGAATCATTTCGGCCCATCGCAAGCTTTTCCTTTGATACGCAATTTACCTGATCATGCTTGAGAAGCACATTGAGAACTATCGGTTGCACAAAAAGTGAGTCGCAACTATGAACCGTGCTATTCGAGTCTGTTCGTGGTTAAAATCTGCTTCATCCGCGGTTGGAATTTCTGCCGCCCCTCCGGGGCTTGGGGATTTTTTGAACGATTAAACCCACGGTTGAAACCGTGGGCTATTATCGGTCGCCTCTGCCGAGGCTTTCATTCGTGTCAATCCGTGAAATTCGTGTCAAAAACTTTTGTGTCTCTGCGTCTCTGCGTTGAAGGAATTCGTGTAAAACCGTTACTCACCGGACACGGTCGCTAAAAGAATCCTGTGTTGCACGAATCCGGGCAGCCGCTTACGAGGGAATACTGCAAAATTCGCGCCACCTGGTGCTTCTGCTCAATCGCTGGATGATGTGGGGAAGTAAAGACGAAGCCAAGGAATGGGTGGGGCGCACCGTCAAAGACCAGACCTCGGCTCTGAACTTTCTCGTGAGTTTGCTGAGCAAGGTGAAGATTTCCGAAGGGCCGCGCAAGACCGAGGTGCGTCACGTCCTCTACTTGAAACTGGTGGAGCAGTTCATAGGTGTTGACGTTCTGGAAAAATTGCTTTCGGAAGTGACCGAGACGTCGTTAAACGAAATCCAGGCAAGTGCGTTGAGACAGTTCAGAACTAATTTAGATCGAAAAAGACGGGGTCAACCGTACGATCAACCTGGGTTTTGAGTTTTGCCCATTCACCATTTTTCGTCGTGGAACGTTTTGAGTTTTCCAGCGGTCTGCCGTTGAAAGTGTTTCGTGTCCATTCGCGCCATTCGTGTAGCATGTTTGCGCGAAATGCTTTCTCAGGTGATGCTGGGGCAGGTTGAATTCGGCCTGAACGTCGAGATGACATTGAAAACAGGATGACGGGTCCCGTCCGGGATTGATGATGAATTTTGCGCTGCCGCCGGATTCGATGTGTTTGCTGCCGGGCCATGACAGGATTCACGGCCGGTTTTGCCAGTCATGGTCGCATTTTCAAAATGGACCCGCGCATGTGGATTGGCGGGAAATTTACGGACGATTTCCTTGTGACAATCTAGGCAGGCCTTGTTACTGACGAAATGTGCGCCGGGAATTTCAAGCGGCGCGACCACCGCGGGCGACAGGGTGGAACACGAAATCAGGAACAACGCCACGCCGCCGATGAGACTGAGAACCATCGCCACAGCCGCTGTTCGCTGCAATTTCACTGGTTTTGATTTTGCGGGACCGGTTGATTCGTTGCCATGGCAGCCTTGATGATTTCGGCAACAATTTCGTCGGAAAGATCCCCGCTGGTCGGAAAGACCATCTGCAAATGGCCGTTGGCATCCACGATGAGCGTGCGGAAATTGTGATTGAAGGTGCCGTCGTCAAGTTG
This sequence comes from Verrucomicrobiota bacterium, assembly GCA_049523555.1. Taxonomy (GTDB): domain Bacteria; phylum Verrucomicrobiota; class Verrucomicrobiia; order Limisphaerales; family UBA11358; genus UBA11358. The sequence goes on from JBEKMU010000114.1 coordinate 7,681, forward strand.
ATAGGTCACACCCGACTGCCGGGCAAGTTCGCCGATTTTGTCCGCCGGCCCGGTGAGGAAACTCCAATGCTTCGGATCGTACTGGTAACTTTCCCCGTACGTCTTCAGCATGGTCGGTGTGTCAAATTCCGTGTCGAAGGAAATGGAAAGAAAATGCCAGTTGGTGGGGGCACCGGCCTCGGATTCGAGCTTTTGCTGTGCCTCCTGAAAATTTTTCGACAGCCGCGGGCAGTAGTCCGGCAGCGGACAGCGCGTGTAAAAAAACGTGATGGCCAGCGCCTGCCCGTGAAAATCGTTCAGGCTGACCGCCCGACCCAGTTCGTTCGTGAACTGGCAGTCCAGAAGGGGATTTCTTGGCGGGACAGATGGCATTTCCGCAGGCTGGGAATCGGCCGGCCTTTCCTTTGGCGGCAGTGAAACCGTCCCGATTTTGGTGATTTGATCCACCCAGCTTTCCGTGTCAGCCACGTGGAGCCGAAAGGTAATTTCATCGCCCCGATGCAAGCCGGCCCGTTCTTTGGGATCCTTCACCTTGAACGGCATGGTCATGGCGGCCATGTAATTGGGAATGACTTCGTGGCTGATAACGATCTTCCCGCCGTCCGGATTGAGCTCCTTTACCACTCCCCTTGCCATGAACATCCGCGCGTTCGTTGTCTCCCCGCTTGGCTGGGGAAGAGATCCGGCGGATTTTACACCGGACAAAATCAGCAGCAACAAACCGAATGGCAATGCGCTGATGAATAATCGCCGCACCCGCATATTTTTTACCCATAAACCCGTTTCGACCGGCCACCCGGACGTCCGCTGGCGACGAATCATGGATTCGGCAGTAGGCCGACACGATAGAACGCGGGATTGACCGTTACGTTTATGTCCGTGAAAGTCACCGAACTGCTTCCCGCCAGGTTGGTGGCGAGGGGAATCCAATTCGCAAGCAGATTGGTTGATCTTTGAACCACGTAACTCAACCCGGCGTTCGCGGAGTAGCTGAACTGAAAATTGGCGGCTGGCTGCAAGGGCACACTGAGGGTGACCGGCACTGGAGCGACGACACCAATCGTGATTGCATTCGTAGCTTTCGCGCCGCTGTTATCCGAAGCGATGGCGGAAAGTGTGTAATTGCCCGCTGCCAGATTGTTGGTGACGGCGGAAAAGGGAGCAACCGTCTCGTTGGTCAAAATCGTCGAGCCGATGAGAAATTGCACGTTGGTCACGGTGCCGTCCGTGTCTGAAGCCGAGACCTGAATGGTGACGTTGGCTGGCGCAGCGAAGACCGTGCCGGACGCCGGATTGGTGATGGAAACGGTTGGAGGCACATTTGGCGATGCGACAATGATCATGCCCTTCATGCCGAGGTTGACATGTATGGTGCAATGATAGGGAAAAGTGCCTGCGGAAGTGAACGTGTTGGTGAAAGAATGTGGGGAATTGTTCACGAGCGAATCCCACAACCCATTTGTATCGCTGGTCGTGGAATGGTTGTTGCCAGCCCAAGTCCATATCACCCGGTCGTTGACAGCGATGTTGGTTGTGGCCGGCGTGAACACAAGTCCACCGCTCCCGACCAGCACGTTGGCAGTCGCGGCAGACCCGGAAAGTGAACCGCCGAAAACCGCAACCGCCGCGCTCAGGAGCGCCACTTTGAACAAATTTCGTATCACGTTCATAATGCTTGATTGACTTCATTGGTGGCGGTCACATTGCCGGGACACAATGGGATTGTGCCAACCGTGACGGCCGAAAACGTTTTGAATGAAAATTCCACTCCCATTTGCAAGTGAGATGGACAAGGATGGCATTTGTTCCCGGCAAA
>JBEKMU010000115.1:0-9460 GCA_049523555.1 Verrucomicrobiota bacterium
TCAATATTCCAGTTTGGAGCCGTCAGGTCGGTCTTGCTCCAGATGGCATAAACTTGGTTCGTCGCATGATGCAAGTTTAAGAACGCCAGCCCGTTTGCGATGTTGGTGATCTCCAGCCACAGGCCGTTGGTGTCAAACGTGTAGCTGCTGCCAGCATCCTCGCTATCCGTCTCCAAACCCATCGCCCTGGCCATCATGTGCATGGCCTCGTTTTGCTGTTCCAGCGCCGCGTAGTCGAAATCTTGATCTGCCAGAAGCCATATGCCATTCCCCAAATCCCATGCCGGCAAATTATTGATGTTCCCCGGTAACGGTGGCCATTTCGGATTTTGTACGGAGTAGAAGGTGCCTGATTGCGGAGCCGATTCCGCCGCCGTCGGCGTCGTTTGCTCAACCGCCTCCAGCATTACATTCAAATCGTCCGCCGAAACCGCCTGTAGATTGAGATTCGTGGAGACGGCCTGCCGCAGAACGAGGGCAAGTTGGGCGTCAACAATGTTCGTTGACAATACGAGTCCGCCGATGATTGCCAAACTGCCGAGGAAGCTCTTGATTGTTTTCATGGTTGCCTTTCTTGTTGAAAGGCTATGCCATCAAAAGGCTTGTTTTTGCATTACCTGTTCCGGCATAGCTCTTCTAATTCGTTTTCAAGTATTTGCAAAGATTTTCTGCAATTGTGCGCACGATTTTGGTCTTTCTAATTCTTGAAATTAACGCGTCCCCTGCACCCGGCTCTTTGTACAACAGCCAGCACCAGACGAGAACCGCTTAGACGTGGTTCGGAATGTCCGGTTTGGCGTCCATAACGAGATTACGCGGAATGCGGACGATGCGCTCGTCGGGGCCGCACCCGGCCGTAGGCGGCAGTTTCGGCTTGGCGGCGTCAGTGATGTCTATGCCGATCACAGCGAAGTCGCCGTTGTCGAGTTCCCAAATGTCGGGACAATTGTTGAGGGCAATCGTCTGTCTGCCGTTGGCGTGAGGGTCGGGGCCGACCCTGCGAAGAAATTCAAGGTTCGCGTTCATCGCGTCAGGAACATAAACGGGTCGGTTCCTAGTATTGTAGTATTTTCGCATTTCACTCCGATGTCTCATGCCTCTCAAAGCGAAAGGAATTTCAGCACCTGCACTTCTTTCTTGAAGACGAGCTCAATCATGTTTCCGTTGAACTGCACGTCGAGCGGCGCGCGTCCTTGTTGGTAATCCCACATGACCTGACCGTTCCCGGGATTTATCCGGCGGATTCGGAGATATGGCGGACTGGGAGTTATCCCGGCGAGCGCTGCGCCCGCATCCGCATCCTCTCCGGGATCATACGACTGAACGGTGTAAATAAACTTGCCGGACAGATATGAGATGAAGCCGCCCGGCTCCATGCTCCACAATTTCTTGCCGGTCCTAGGATCAATCTTGAGCAGGATGGCATCCGTTTTCTGGTTGATGTCAATCTGCCTTGCATACTTGATGTTTTCCGGGCTGGCGGTGGTGCTGTTCACATACATCATTCCCTTGTCATCGAAAAACAAACCAACGATGCCGACGGACGGCAAACGCCAGCGCGCGTTGCCCGTCGCCAGGTCAAACGCCGTCAGCACCGCCTGATCAAAAACATAAAGCGTGTCGCCGCGCTCGACGCACGGTCCTTCGCCAAACCGCGTGTTTTCCCCGCCGAAAGCGCCTTTGCCAAAAGTACCGGCGCCATTCATGACGCTGTAAGCAAGCGTGGCCTGCCACAGTTTCTTGTTTGTCTTGTCAAAAACGACGAGGGTCTTCCCGGCGGTCAGCACGTTTACGGTTTTCAGCGGAAACAGCGCAGGCGGCCCGACTACTTCGCCGGTCCAATCTGCAGCTTCCGTCGAGTCCGGGCGGCGAATGGCAACTTGATAACGACTTTCGTCCTCCTCCACCGTGTCGCCGCCGCGGTTGCGTTGCATTTCATTGAGAATTTCGTTGGCGACATCGGCCGTCTTGGTGGCGTTTACATCGCCGCTATCGAGCGCGGATTTGCCGGGCGGGGCTTTCATAGCCTCGCGCGTAATAATCCGCGATTCGAGCAATCGCACGGAAAATTGAACGTACCCATACTTGCTTGGTATGAGCGAGGAACGTTCGGCGGATCGAAGGCGGTTAGTCAATCCAGATGCCAACGCGCCTGGCTGTGGTCGGGGGCGCAAATCATCAGGTTCATCGTTGGCTTCCTGCATTATGCGTTCCTGGTGCATCCTGCTGGACAGCAACGCGGGCAAGGCGATCCGCGCGGGCAACGGCAAACTTTGCGCCTGCTCCGCGACTTTCCCCGGGTCCAGTGGCTTCCCGGCATCTGTTCCCGGCACCAGCGGCAGACCGGCGGTCGGCGAACCGGCCGCGCCTCCGGCTGAAGCCACAACCGTCGTGCCAGGCGCGTTACGCGCCGCTGCAACCGCGGATTTTCCCGGCGGGCCGATTTCCTCGGTGCGCGACTCGCCGGTAGCCGGATTGACGTGCGTGATGAGTTGTTGCCCGGTCTCATTTTCACCCATCAACAGCAGTTCACCGCCTTGTGAAACCATTTCCCCAAAGCCACCCGCGAGCGGGATTTCCTGCAACACCTTGCCGGTGTCCCAATCGTAGTGTGTCAGTTTGTCCAGCACGCTGACCCAGACGTTTGAACCGTCAACCTGCAATTGCAACCCAGCCTCCACTGCCTGCTCCATGAACTGGACCGTTTTTTCATCCGGCGGCGCTGGGAGACCCTTGGCTGGTACTTCGCCTCGCTTCCGGGCTTCCTGTGCCCGCATGGCTTCCTCTTCCCTGGCAACTGCGTCCTTGATTTGCTGCAAGTCAATCAACTGATGCGACCAGATCTCCTTTTTAGACTCGATGCCGTAGCGCGCCAGGGTGCCGCCATGCAGGAAAACAATCTGGTTTTCCCCGCAAAGTCTGGACTGGCCGGAATGAGCGACGTCGGTGAAGCGAACGGAAAAAATCGGATGGGGGACCGAACCAAACCACGCATACCAAAACCAAAAACCAAGCAACGCGACCACGACGGCGGCAATGGCGCCGGAAATTTTACTGGTCTTCCGCCAGAATTGCGCTTCGACAACCGATTTCTGTCCGGCATAGACGGGAATCTTGATTTTCTTCGCTTCGGCCCTGGCCTTGCACAGCGGCGAGCAGACGTAACCGAAAAGTTCCATGCACTTCGGGCAAATCGGTTTTTGGCAAACCACACAGCGATGTGTGCAAAGTTCGCCCCCGTGCTTAAGGCAGAACTGTGGTGCTTCGGAGCCTGCGGCGGTTTCGCCGGTTTGACCGGCCGGTTCAGCCGCGTGCGCAACCTGCAATCGCGGCACTGCGGTGGAAGCCGAAGCCGCTGGGGACGGTGCGGCGGCGGGTGGCGGCGTGGCGACAGGCGTACCCAAGCCAAGCTCCCGCCGGATCAGTCCGTTGACGAGATCGGAGGAATCCAACCCGCAGTTCTGACAGACAAACCGGACCGGGTTCTCCGCCATTTCCGGCGTGACGTCGAAGGCATATTTCGCGCCGCACGCGCACTGGACTTTCATGGAATGCCTAGGGTCTGGGATTCAATAGCACAACGCCTTGAGTGATGGTGAGCGAAAATGGAATACGTGGCGGGGTCATTTCCATATGCCCGTCGCAGAAAAGAAAATTCCCGCCGTATTTGTGATGATTGTTGCCCGGTGGCTTGCCCGTGGTGGAAAATGCGTAATCATCGGCGTTCTTCGGCTGGGTGCTCACCTGCCGGTCGGACATCAATGCCTGTTGCGCGTCATTCAGATGTGCGCCCATGTAATAGGCATAGCTGATTTTTCGTTTGCGAAACGACTCACCCTCAGGCAACGCTGAATCCCTGCCGCCCGGACAGATGAAAATGGATGTGTCCACCGTGTAACGCGGCACCAGGACGTACAGTGCTTCTTCTGAAGTCCGCGCCTCGGCAGTTTCGGGTAACTTCCCGGCATAGTCATTGGCGTAAATTTGCATCGCCAGATAAATTTTCGAAAGATTTTGCTGGCAGGCCTTTTTTTGCGCACGTTGATGGCTGGCTGAACCGAATCCCCACATCATCGTCGTCATAATGAGCAGCAGCACCAGCGTGATGAGCAGCTCAACCAGCGAAAAACCGGCCTGGGCTGGACACAGGACGCGATGAACTTCTCGAAAGCTGTTCGCCTGTACGCGCCCGCTTTGCCCAAACGCCTTCATGTTTACCTTATAACTGAATTTTGCGCTCGGGGCAATGCAAAGTTGTCCGCTTTTTCACCCGTTGAGAGAAACCCCGGCATTTTTTGAACCGCGTTGCGCTTGCACGAGGCTTGGGCCAAGCATCATCACTTTGGGCTTTGAGAAGGCGTTGGCACAAGCGGCTCAAAGTCATACACGGTCACGCTTTCCGGCGGCACACGGCCAAAGACAAACGGCAGCGGCCCCCAAAGCGACGCATAAAAACCGGCACCCACCGTTTCATTCCAAGTCGCCAGCAGGCTTGGACCAGGAAACGTCAGGGTTTCGCGCATCATGACCTTTTGAGGGTCCGGAAAAAAGAGATTGGAGTTGTTGTGAGGAATGGCGAGATGATCGCCGGGATTGACCACGGAACGTTTCAAGTCCAGCGCCGACGCGCCCAGCGCATCCATGTAATATTGAAACCCCCAGTGCCCTTGGAACCACAGCGGTCTCGTCGCGTGGCCATATCTGGCCCAGACCTGCCGGGCACTTTGGCGGACCGCGGTGGCAAGCTGAAAATCAGCGCGCGCCGCCAGCAGGGCAAGCACCCCACCGGCAGCGAGACAAATTATCACGCCGCGCGGCCAGGTTTTACGGTCTGCCAAAACGTTTCGTTCCAGATACCGGACGAGCAATATACCCACCGCCGGTGCCATGGGCAGGAGCGATCGTCCGTTGGCGATCCAGTTGAATAACGCCATAAACACAAAAGTCCCAAATACCCACAGCCCCAGCAACCACGAGGGGGCGTCGCGCCGGGTCCAAACTTCCGCCAGCGTCAGTACCAGCACCCACGCACCGCCAATTGCCCAAAAGACGATTTGAATTTCCATGAACGGCCCGGATACGCTTTGCAGCGGATCATATTTCTTCGTCACCGACCCGATGATGAGAGTCGCGATGGAAATTAAAACGACAACCACCGCAAACACCTTCAGCAGGCGCGTCCGCCACAACAACGGCGCGAAGAAAAATGCCACGGCCAGACAACCACCGGTGAAGGTCAGCCCGGCCAAGATGGCGGCCGTTCGCGAAAATCCGTAAAATCCCTTTAGTGATATGGCGTAATCCGTTGCGCTGGCGAACAAGGGATGTCCGTAAAGCAGCAGGGTGGCCAATTGATAGACGTAGAGCATCGCCAATGGAATCAGCAAACGGATGGCCCACCATCCCAACCGGCGTTTGTCAATCAAACTGTAGGCCGCCAGCAGTGGAACGAGGCACGCGCCGTAATATTTGGTGAGTGCCGCAAGTCCGATTAAAAACCCGGCTGCGGTCAATTTCCAAAAATGATTCTGTTCCATCCCCTCCAGCCACAACACCACCGCCCACACCCAGAACGCCAGCATCAACACGTCGCACATCACCGTCGTGGCCGAAACCAGAAAGACCGGCGTGAACAAGGTGGCGAGCACCACCAGCAAGGGCCAATGGCACAACCGGCGCGCCAGCCGGTACGTCCCCCAAATCGCTGCCAGGGCGGGCAGCAGAAAAGCGGCGTGCAACCCCGTTTCACTCCAGCCGAAAATTTTCGCCGCCAGCGCCAGATAATAACAGGCCAAAGGCGGATTTTTCGTCACGACCGACATCGGCATCGCGGTCCCATACCAATTGACATTGAACCCGTAAGGATTGCCGGGATGCGTTTGGATTTGGCGGGCTGTCCAAAGAAAAAGCGGTTCATCAATGTTGAACGGCTTGGCCAAAAATGGAACCAGCGCAGCCAGCACAACCAGCGTGAGTGTCCAATAAGGATGAAGCGCGGACCACGCCCGCATTTTATTCAACATCTCTCTGCCGAAACGCCATGTCGGAGCGGCCATGTCAGTCTCTTCTAACGGAATCCAGTCCGGGTGAAAACATTTTTCGCTCGCCAAAACCATTTTGCGCAGGCAAAGAGTGCGTTTCGGTTTTGATTTCATGAACGAACAAATTGTCATCCTTGATTTTGGTTCGCAATATACGCAGGTCATTGCGCGCCGCGTCCGCGAGTGCAATGTGTATTCGCAAATCCTGCGCTTCGACACACCGGCAAAGGAAATCGCCGCCTTGAAACCAAAGGGAATCGTTCTGTCCGGCGGCCCGTCCAGCGTGTATGCCAAAGAGGCGCCACTGCCCGACAAACAAATCTTTAAACTTGGCGTCCCCCTGCTTGGCATCTGCTACGGCGTGCAACTGCTCGCCCAGTTTCTCGGCGGCAAGGTCGAGAAGGGGCTCAAACGCGAATACGGCAAAGGGATGTTGCGGGTGACCGACAGCCATAGCCCGTTGTTCGCGAAACTCCCGAAAACGCTGCAAGTCTGGAATTCGCACGGCGACAAACTTACCAGGCTGCCGCGCGGCTTCACATCCGCCGCGGTCACGGATAATTCCGAATACGCCGCCATCGAAAATCGCGCGCGGAAATTTTTTGGCCTGCAATTTCATCCTGAAGTCGTCCACACGCCGCGCGGCCGGGAAATCATTTCCAATTTTGTCCACGGCATCTGCGGCTGCGGCAGAAATTGGACGATGCGGAACTACATCGAGCAGGCCGTCGGGGAAATCCGCACGTTGGCCGGCAAGGAGCGCGTCATCCTCGGCTTGAGCGGCGGCGTGGATTCGAGCGTGGCGGCGGCTTTGATCCACAAGGCCATCGGCAACCGACTCACCTGCATTTTCGTCAACAACGGCCTGTTGCGCGGGCGCGAAGCCAGGACTGTGCGGGAGGTTTTTGGCCGGCATTTTCACATCCGACTGCAATATGAGGATGCTTCAAAGCTGTTCCTGAAACAGCTCAAAGGCGTGATGGATCCGGAGTGCAAACGCAAAATCATCGGCCGGACGTTCATTGAGGTGTTTGATGCAGCGACGAAGCGCGCCGGCAAGGCAAAATTTCTCGCGCAAGGAACATTGTATCCGGATGTGATTGAATCCGTGCCCATCGGCGGCAACCCCGCCGCGCTCATCAAAAGCCACCACAACGTCGGCGGCCTGCCGAAAAAAATGAAGTTCCAACTCGTCGAACCGCTGAAGCGTTTGTTCAAGGACGAAGTGCGCCAGCTTGGACTCGAACTCGGTTTGCCGAAGGAAATTGTTTTCCGCCAGCCGTTTCCCGGCCCCGGCCTCGCCGTGCGGATCCTGGGTGAAGTCACGCAAGGACGTCTGGAAATTCTGCGCAATGCGGATTCCATTGTCCTCCAGGAAATGAAGAACAGCGGCTGGTATTACAAAATCTGGCAGAGCTTTGCCGTGTTGCTGCCCGTGCGCAGCGTGGGCGTGATGGGCGATGAACGGACCTATGACTACACGATTGCCATCCGCGCGGTCGAATCGCAGGATGGCATGACGGCGGATTGGGTAAGGCTGCCGTATGAATTGATGGAGAAACTCGCCGGCCGCATCATCAACGAAGTGAAGGGCGTGAATCGCTGCGTCTTCGACATCACCAGCAAGCCGCCGGGGACCATCGAATGGGAGTAATTTGGCTTAATTTTTTGCTGGTTTTTGTCGCGCGGCGCCGCTAATCTGGTTTTATCACCAAACCATTGCGGCTTATGGAAATCATCTTCAACTGCCCGAATTGCGAACAGGAACTGTCGGTGGACGGCGAGGGCGCCGGCTCGGAAATCAAATGCCCGACGTGCGGCGCGAAAATCACGATCCCGAACAAGCCATCGGAAACAGGGTCGGCGCCTCCGCCGGTTGACGGTGCGCACCCCATCAATCCCATGGCCTCGTCCGCCGCCGCCAAAATCGAGATGCATCTCAAAGTGCCTGTGCGTGACAAGCCGAGCGAACCCCTGGTTAAAAAAACCACGCCGGCCTTGGGGGTCGCCGCGAAAAGTTCGGACAGAAAGATCCGCATTCACACGATTCGCCGCGCGCAGTGCCTCGAGGCCGGCCATGACAAATTTGATCAGAAGGTCACGGAATTTTTGAACGAGATCGGCGAGGTCAATATTGTCGGCATTCACACCTTCGATTACGAGCATCTTGACGCCGGCACCCAAAAGATATTGATGGACTTTGGCGTGTTGGTGGTTTACCGGGGGTAAATCCGGGTAATGTCCTGCAACAGTGTTGAAAAAAGGCGAAAAACTCGCCTTGCTCAGTTTGTTTTCAAGCCAACCAGCAACGGAGCATTTGATGTTTTTCTAAAACTTGGGAAAATAGATTCAAAGCCGCCCCCATCGGAAGCAATAGATTTTGAGGCCGGACATTTTTTGGTCGTCGGCACTTCGACGGTTTGTGGAAGCAAGCGGAGTGCGGCTAACTACCTTTTGAGCCTCTATCGGCGGGCTATTGTGGCTCGACTTTCGGCATCACGGGCTTCTTTGGCTCCTCCGGTTTTCCCGGCAAATCCCAAACGATTACAAAAGCAGCATCATATTGAGCGGGCTTCCCATCATCATCAAACTCGGTTGCTTTCGTAAATACATGAATCCGCTTCCAGCCAAGTTTGATGTATTCGTTAAGCTTTTTTGTGCCGATAACAGTTTTGTGAGTTTCCATAATCCATCAATTAACCCGCAAATCCCGCGCCCAGTCAACAAATGAAAACACCGTCACACAAAGGCGAAAAAGGCGCGAATCACACCGGCCTTGTCACGCCACTATCCGACGATGACCTTTCATTCCGCCGCCACGTCAACGTGAAGAAAGCGAATTGGTGCGTTGCAATCGGTATGAACGGCAAGCGTGTGCAAAATGTCGGTGTGCCCATTCAGATTGGCGTTGATGTTGAAGCGCATCGTATCGAGCTTTTTTTCGAGCAAAGCGATTCGGTTTAGTGCTTGGTCTAAACGGTTCTGCATTTGTTCCGGCGTTAGCATATTTGTCAGTCAGTTAATGGTTCAGTCAGTTACTTGGCCGGATTCAGGTGTCAGCCTGGTCCGGCCAGCCGCTTTAACGTCGCACTATTCTCCATAAAGGCAAATTCTTTCCTGTCATTTTTCCTGTTGACATGCTATGATACTTGGACGATAATGACTGCGAAATGAACATTCGAGAAATCATAGAGATTAGGGATAGGCTCAAAAACGAATTGGGCGTTGTCGAAAAATTTCTGGAAATTGCCAAGCGTCAGGGTTTGGCAAATGGGGAAGCAGTTGACAAAAAACTTAAACTTCCCCGCGATGAGCAACCGCTATTAACGGACTTAGCCGCACAGGCTGGTGCTGGCGGTGGTTATGGTGCCATTGGTAAATCGGTTGTGGAGGCCATTAAACTATGTCCCCTTGAATTC
>JBEKMU010000116.1:0-9225 GCA_049523555.1 Verrucomicrobiota bacterium
TTTGCGGATTAATCACCGAATAGTATTCGGTCTGCCAGTTGTTCGCATCAATCGCCTGCTGAAAATAACCTTCGCGGTAAAACAGACTGACGCCGACAAAACCGAGACCGAGGTCGCTGGCGGACTTGGCGTGGTCGCCAGCCAGAATGCCGAGGCCGCCCGCCGAAATCGGCAGCGTCTCGTGGAAACCGAATTCCGCGGAGAAATAGGCGATGGGATGTTCGAGCAATTGCGGCGCGTGCTGGCGTCCCCACGTGTTTTTCTCGTTGAGATAGGCGTGGAAATCGTGAAGCACGGCGCGCGCGTGGCGCTCGAAATCGGCCTCCTGCAAATGCACGCGCAGTTCGTACTCCGACACCTCGTGCAGGATGGCGACGGCATTGTGATAAAGATTTTGCCAGCCGCGCGGCGAAAGTTCCTGAAACAAATCCTGTGCCTCCTGGTCCCAGCACCACCACAGGTTGCGTGACAATTTGTGTAGTTCGGTGACCAGTTCGTCCAGTTCAGCGACTGTTAACGGCTTCCTTGTCATACGTCTTGATTCCTGAATTTCACTGGCGCCGACACTAACGGGGCGGACAACGCCGGGCAAATGAAATTTCGATTCAGAATTTGGCCACAGATGAAACACAGATAAACACGGATTGGAAAAGCGGCGGTGCTGGTATTGGTTTATTGAGGTGGGGCGAGACTCTGTCGAGCCGACTATGGAGTGCGGTAACGTGTCACCGCTTTCCAAAGCGCCGACATGTCGGCGCACTCCAAAATCTTCCGGCTCGTGAGGACACTTGCCTGCACTCTGCCACCCAACAAAAGTGTAACCCATGTCGTGAGAACGTGTGTTACCTATGTGGTGAGAACGCCCAACATTGCGCCCTACCTTTCCAGGCCGGAGCGAATTAATTTGCTCAAAACCGGTTCCTGAATACTTTTCCCGTGCAACCGCAATGACAAAACCGCATTCAACCGACGAAATCTCTTCGTTGCCTGCCGGCGTCACGCTGACCACGCTCGACAACGGCCTGACCCTCATCGTGCGCGAAGACCATAGTGCACCCGTTGTCTCCGTGCAGGCGTGGTGCATGGCCGGCAGCATCCATGAAGGCCGCTGGCTCGGCGCCGGGCTTTCGCACGTGCTCGAACACATGCTTTTCAAGGGCACATCCACCCGCCCCGGCAGCCGGATTGACCAGGAAGTGCAGGAAGCCGGCGGTTACCTGAACGCCTACACGAGCTTCGACCGCACGGTTTATCACATTGATGTGCCGAACACCGGCGCGCGCACGGCGATTGATATTCTCTGCGACATCATGCAGAACGCGACGTTGCCGCCCGATGAACTCGCTAGGGAGATGGATGTCATCCGCCGCGAAATGGACATGGGCCAGGACGATCCGGGCCTGCGCGCGAGCCGCCGTCTCTTTGAAGTCGCCTACACCAAAAGTCCGTATCGCTTCACCATCATCGGCTACCCGGACATTTTCAACGAGGTTAAACCGGACGACATCCGTGGTTATTACCACGAAAAATACGCGCCGAACAACGTGTTCTACGTTGTTGCTGGCGACGTGAAAAACGCGGACGTCGTCGCGCAAATCAAAACCGCCTACGAAAAGGCAAAAGCGAAGCCGCTGCCGCCGGTCGTTTTGCCGGCGGAACCGAAGCAGACCGCGTCGCGTGAAATCATCGAGGAAGCGCCGATCGAACTCGGTCATTTTCATTTCGCGTGGCACATTCCCGAAATTCGCCATCCCGACGTGCCGGTGCTCGACGTGCTCGCCGTGTTGCTCGGCAGCGGTCACAGCTCGCGCCTGTTCCAGCAGGTTCGTGAGAGGCAGGGTCTCGTGCATCACGTGGACGCGTGGACTTACAGCCCCGGCAATCCCGGCCTCTTCGGCATGAGCGCGATTGCGGACGGCGACAAGTTTGCAGCCGCGCGCGCTGCGATGCTGGCCGAAATCGAGAAAATCAAATCACTTTCGGTCTCCGCCCATGAAGTGGAGAAGGCCGTGAAACAATTCATTTCCGCCACGCTCGCCGCGCGCAAAACGATGGAAGGCCAGGCGCAAAATCTCGGCGGCAACTGGCTCGCGGCGAACGACCTGAATTTTTCAGAACGTTATCTCGCCGCCGTCAAACGGGTGTCGCATGCCGACGTTCAGCGCGTCGCCCGCGAATATCTCACGGCGGAGAACCGCACGCTCTACGCGCTGTTGCCCGATGGCACCGCGCCCAAGCCCCAAACGGAGATTGAAACCACCACCGACCATCCGATCCAGAAGATTGAGCTGCCGAACGGCCTGCGGTTGCTCGTGAAGGAAGACCATCGCCTGCCGTTTGTCGAGTTCCGCGCTGTGTTCCAGGGTGGCGTGCTCGCCGAGACCAGGGAAAACAACGGCGCCACGATGTTGCTCGCCAAAATGCTGCTCAAGGGCACGAACACCCGCAGCGCTGAAAAAATTGCCACGGAAATTGAATCCGTTGGCGGCAGCATTGACAGCTACGGCGGCAACAACAGCTTCGGCGTGAACGCGGAAGTGTTGAGCAGTGATTTTGCAACCGGCCTCGATCTGGTCGCCGACGTTTTGCTGAATCCGACTTTCCCCGCCCACGAACTGGAACGCGAACGCGAGGTGCAAATTGCCGGCATCCGCGCGCGCAAGGACGATTTGCTGAAGAGCGCCACCATCGCCATGCGCCAGGCATTGTTCGGTAACACCGGCTATGGCCTCGATTCGCTGGGCACGGAGGAAACGGTGCAAAGGATTTCCGTTGCCGACCTGAAATCGTTTTATCAAAAACTTACCGCCCCGAATAATTGCGTGCTCGCGATTTATGGCGACGTAAAAACGGCGGACGTGAATGCCGCCGTGGAAAAAGCGTTTGCCGGCTGGAAACCGGGCGAAAAAATTCAGCATCGAACACCGAACATCGAACATCGAACATCAAATCGAGTCACGGAGACGCGCGACAAAAAACAGGCGGTGCTCGTCATCGGTTTCCCCGGCACGACGATGCACGACGACGACCGTTATCCGCTGGAGTTGATCCAGGAATCATGCAGCGACCTCGGCTCGCGGCTGTTCCTGCGCATTCGCGATCAGCTTGGACTGGCCTATTACGTCGGCGCGCAGAATTTTGCGGGGCTGGTTCCGGGTTATTTCGCGTTTTACACCGGCACCGAGCCGGCGAAGGCCGGGCAGGTCGAAACGGAATTGCTCAAGGAAGCCGGACTGTTACGCGCCGAAGGTCTGACCGCCGAGGAACTCAAACGCAGCAAGGCCAAAATCATCGGTCAGAAAAAAATTACGCGGCAGGAGCTGGGTCACCTGGCCTCCACGACCGCGCTCGACGAACTCTACGGTCTTGGCTACCAGCGCACGGAACTGGACGACGGGAAATACGAAGCCGTCACGCTCGAACAAATCAAGGCCGCCGCGCAAAAATATCTCAAGCCGGACGCGCTGGTCGTGGCGGTGGTGAAGCCGGAAAAATCTTAATCACGCCCTTGCCACCAATTGCCGCAGGACGTAAGGCCAAATGCCGCTGCGCAAAAATATCTGAAGCCGGATGCGTTTGTGGTGACGGTGGTGAAGCGAGGAAAGAATTTGAAAGTGAGGCGGCGTTTAGTCGCAAAACCGCCGCAACACAGCGTTCACAAAACCAAATCTGGAAATTGAAACGTCTTTATCGAGTTCCTTTTGCTCTTCAGATTCAATTTTTTGAACTATCGGACCGTACTTTGCCACGTCCTGATTGAGATCTGCCTTCCATCCATCCACCACCTCTTCAATTCTTTTCAACTGGTCCTTGTCCGTCCAGACGCCCCCGCATTCCGGGCATTTGTGCAAAATAATTCCGCTCGTGTCTCCGTAATTGAAATGTTCCATCTGCACATTCCCGCAGCAGGGGCAATTCAGTTCATCGTGATCATCCTTTTCAGCGGTAAAAATCTCCTTGTTGACCGCATCCAGCGAGGCAATTTCTTCAGGCGTGAAGACTTCGTCGTGGTGTTCGACAAGTCTTTGCAATTCGCCCGAATGCAGCCATTCGCCCTTGCAGTCCGGGCAAACTTCAACGACCTGGCCGTCATATTCGACGCGGTTAAGAATGGAACTGCATCTTGGGCATTTCATGTTGGGAGGTTAAGTTTGCGGTTCACTGGTTGCAATCCCCAAAATTCATGATCTGGCCACCAATTGGCGCAAGACGTAAGGCAAAATGCCGCCGTGCTGGTAGTAATCAATCTCGATGGGCGTATCAATGCGGCAACGCACCGGCACATTCTCAACCTTCCCGTCCTTGCGCGTGATACGGAGCGTGAGGTTTTGCTGCGGCTTCAGGTTCGCGCCGATGCCGACGATGTCGTAAGTCTCCGTGCCGTCGAGCTTCAAGCTCTGCGCCGTCGTGCCGTCCTTGAATTGCAATGGCAGCACGCCCATGCCGACAAGATTGCTGCGGTGGATGCGCTCGAAGCTCTGCGCGACAACGGCTTTCACGCCGAGCAGCCTCGTGCCTTTTGCGGCCCAGTCACGGCTGGAGCCGGTGCCATATTCCTGTCCGGCGAGAACAATGAGCGGCGTCCTGCTCTTCGCGTATTCCATCGCCGCGTCGTAAATCGGCATTTTCTCGCCCGTAGCCGCGAACGTGAGTTCGCGGTTGCCCGCGCTCTCACGAGCGCGGCTACCAAAGAAAATCGTATTTCCGCCTTCCTCGCCGGCGAGCATCAGATTTTTGATGCGCACGTTGGCAAAGGTGCCGCGCGTCATCACCCGGTCGTTGCCGCGGCGCGAGCCGTAACTGTTGAAATCCTCCGCCGTCACACCGTTCTCGATGAGATATTTCCCGGCCGGCGACGTTTTCTTGATGGAACCGGCAGGTGAAATGTGGTCGGTCGTGACGCTGTCGCCAAAAATGGCCAGCGCCCGCGCGTTCTTGATTTCGGCGATGCCACTTGGTTTCATCGAAAAACTTTCAAAGAACGGCGGTTCCTGGATGTAAGTGGATTTTGCATCCCATTCATAAACGTTGCCGGTGCTGGACCGGATTTCGTTCCACTTGGGATTTTGCGCGGCGAAATCCTTGTAGAGTTTACGGAAAATTTCCGGCTGCAACGCCGTCTGCATAAGGTCGCGGATTTCGCGCAGGCTCGGCCAGATGTCTTTCAGCAAAACCGGTTTGCCGTCCTTGCCGGTGCCGAGCGGCTCGCGGGTGAGGTCAATGTCCACCCGTCCGGCGAGCGCAAACGCGACGACGAGCGGCGGCGACATGAGGAAATTCGCCTTGATGCTCTGATGCACGCGCGCCTCGAAGTTGCGGTTGCCAGACAACACCGACGCGGCGACCAGATTGTATTTCGCGATGGCCTCCTCGATTGGCGCGGTGAGGGGACCGGAATTGCCGATGCACGTCGTGCAGCCGTAGCCGACGAGATTGAACCCGAGTTTGTCGAGGAAGGGCTGCAAACCGGTCTTGTCCAGATAATCACTGACGACGCGCGAGCCGGGCGCGAGCGACGCCTTCACCGCCGGATTGACGGTCAGGCCGCGTTCGACTGCCTTTTTCGCCAGCAACCCGGCGGCGAGCATGACGCTGGGGTTCGACGTGTTGGTGCAACTCGTGATGGCCGCAATCAAAACCGAGCCGTGTCCAATCGTCGCCCGGCCATGACCGTTCATCGAAACTTCAACCTTGGTCGTGCTGAATTCCTCCGCCTTCATGCCAAAGCCGCTTTCCGTGACCGGCTTGCTGAACGTGCTGACAAAGCTTTCCTTCAGCTTCGGCAACTCAATGCGGTCTTGCGGACGTTTCGGTCCGGCCACGCTCGGCAGCACCGTGCCGAGGTCGAGTTCCAATTCCTGCGAATAGGCGATTTCACCCTTTTTCGGAATGCCGAACAAACCTTGGGCGCGATAATAATTCTCGTAGATTTTGCAATGCTCGTCGCTGCGGCCGGTGGCGCGAAGGTAGTTCACGCATTCGGCGTCAATCGGGAAGAATCCCATCGTCGCGCCGTATTCGGGCGCCATGTTCGCAATCGTCGCGCGATCCACGACCGGCAATGCCGCCGCGCCCGGCCCAAAAAATTCCACAAATTTGCCGACCACCTTCGCCTGGCGGAGCATTTGCGTGACGGTGAGCGCAAGGTCGGTCGCGGTGACGCCTTCACACAACGCGCCGGTCAGGTACACGCCGACGACGTCGGGCGTGAGGAAATAAACCGGCTGGCCGAGCATGCCTGCTTCGGCTTCGATGCCGCCAACGCCCCAGCCCACGATGCCGAGACCGTTAATCATGGTTGTGTGCGAATCCGTGCCGACGAGCGTGTCGGGATAATATAGGAGCGCGGACGGCTCGTCCGCGTGTTTGTAGCTCGCGGGCAAGCTGCCCGCGCTCCGAAGCACACCCTTGGCCAGATATTCCAAATTGACCTGGTGGACGATGCCGATGCCGGGTGGAACGACCTTGAACGTGTCGAACGCCTGCATGCCCCATTTCAAAAACTGGTAACGCTCGCGGTTGCGCCGGAATTCCATCTCCAGATTTTTTTTCAACGCGTCGGCTGAACCCGCGAAATCCACCTGCACCGAGTGGTCCACCACCAAATCCACCGGCACCAGCGGTTCGATGATTTTCGGATTTTTGCCCAGCCGGGTGACGGCGGAACGCATCGCCGCCAAGTCCACGAGCAGCGGCACCCCGGTGAAATCCTGCAACACGATGCGCGCGACAATAAAAGGAATTTCCGCCGTGCGCGATTCAACCGGTTTCCAGTTGGCCAGTTCCTTCACGTTCGACTCGTGGACTTTTTTACCGTCGCAATTGCGCAGCACAGATTCGAGTACGAGGCGGATGGAAACCGGCAGCCGGGAAACCGGCCCGACCCCGGACTTTTCCAGCGCGGGCAACGAATAAAACTGACCTTGTTTGCCGTTGCCGAGGTCAAATTTCTGGAGCGCGTTAAATAAATTGTGCGGGGCGTTCATTTAATTCCTTCAACCTGCAATGAAAATGAAGGCGAAGCATGACCGTGTCAAGTGGGGGGGGTAAATCGTAAAATCGTTGAACCGTTGAAGCGGTTTAACTATTCAACGGTTCAACGAATCACAATGCAGCAAATCGGTGATGCGGCGTTTCAGCCGCGCGAGATCCAACGGTTTGGTAAAAAAGTCATAAGCGTGCATGGACGCGGTTCGCTTGGTCACGTCGCCGGAAAGCGCGCTCATGAAAATGACGGGGATTTTTTTGGTGGCCGGCTGGCGGCGCAGGATTTCACAGACGGACAGGCCGTCGAGGTCGGGCAGCAAAATATCGAGGAGGATCAAGTCCGGCTTGCATTGCCGCGCCTGGCTCAGCGCCTGCACACCGTCGTTGGCCACAAGAAATTCACAGCCCAGGCCGGCGAGGCGGAATTTCACCAGTTCGACCAAATCGCCTTCGTCGTCCACAATCAAAATTCGCGGCACCATGCCGGTCAAATTAACTGGTTCCGAGCCAGGCACAATGGCAGCGCGGTTAAAGCGACGTTACGAAATGGAAACGGAAGCCGGCGCGTTGTCTGCGCGCCCCGTCAAACGGCCCGGAGTGCGATTTACTTCAACTTCGCCAGCGTCGCTTTGATGGCCTCGAAGTTCGGCAAATCCTTCGGCGTGGGCGTCTGTTCGCTGTATTGGACGACGCCGTTTTTATCAACCACGAACGCCGCGCGCGCCGCCGTGTCGCCCACGCCCGCGAGCATCGGGAACACCACGCCATATTTTTTGATGGTTTCCTTGTTCAAATCGCTGGCGAGGGTGATGCCGATTTTTTCCTTTTGCGCCCACGCCTCCTGCGCGAACGGGCTGTCCACGCTCACGCCGATGACCTCGGCATTCAGGCCGGAATAGGCGTTGAGGCCGGCGGTGAGGTCGCACATTTCCTTCGTGCAAACGCTCGTGAAGGCGAGCGGGAAAAAGAGCAGCACGGTCTTCTTTTTGCCGAAATTGTTGCTGAGTTTCACGTCCACGAGCCCGGACGCCTGTTTGGATTTCAAAGTGAAATCGGGGGCTTTTGAACCGGTGGGAATTGGCATAATCGTTTTTGGTTATTCAGTTAATTCGTTTTTATTACGACCAAATTTTCCGCTTTCACAACGTGTCTGTCAAATGATGAGTTCAGTGGAAGGGCCGAAGTTGGAGCTCACGCTTGAGCGTGCTGCTTTTCAGCCAAATGCTTCAATTGGGGTAGTGTCGAGCTTGCGGCTCGATTGTCGGGCCACAGGCCCGACGCTACAGCGCCGCCAGCACTTCCGCCGCGTGTTCCTCCGGTTTCACCTTCGGCCAGATTTTTTTGATGCGGCCGTCCGGGCCGATGAGGAACGTCACGCGATGCGTACCCAGGTATTTCCGGCCCATGAAACTTTTATCGCCCCATACGCCGTAGGCCGCGACAATCTTTTTGTCCTCGTCAGCCAGCAACGTGAAGGGCAGCCTGTATTTCCCAGCAAACTTGTCGTGCGAACCGGTCGAGTCGGTGCTGACGCCGAGCACGACTGCGCCTTTCTTTTTGAATTCGGCGAAATGGTCGCGGAAGGCGCACGCCTCCCTGGTGCAGCCGGGCGTGTCGTCCTTGGGGTAAAAATAAAGCACGACATTTTTGTAATCTCTACATAAATCTGCAAGTTTGACCGTGTTTCCGTTTTGGTCTTTTCCTTCAAATTCCGGTGCTTTGTCTCCTACTTTGAGCATACGGTCACTAATTACCCAATCCACGGTCAAACCCCAAGGAAAAACGCCTTGGCCGCAATCTGACGTAATCAAAACCCTAATTTTATCACTCTGATTATTCACTTGCGCTGACCAGCCGTAGTGATTGAATACCAGCAATGGAAACCACAGAGAAAATTTCAGCGGGAGCAAATTCAGACCATTTACGTCTAACTCTCTATGCGTAGATTAATTTTATTTTTATCGGTGTTTTTGTCCGGAACATTGACCGTTTTAGCGGAGCAAATTCTTCCTAACGAATTGCACTGTTTGCCAGTTCTAATTGAGATTCCTATGAAAGATAACATTCATACTGGAATTGGAACAGGGGTTTTTCTTAATGAATCGAATAAGATTTTTCTCGTCACTGCAGCGCACGTAATTTTTAATTTTGAAAGCACTAATAAGTTTGAATTAGTTAACTCGGCGGCGATGCTTTCCGTTTTTAAACTTGGGGAAAATTCAACCAACAAAAACGTAA
>JBEKMU010000117.1:0-8874 GCA_049523555.1 Verrucomicrobiota bacterium
GGTTTCTCCGCATCTCTGAAGATGCCGGAGGGCGTCGGAACGCCATCATCATTCCCTCCACCGGCCTGGCCGAATTCCAAAAGTTGCTGGATGAAATGATCAAGGCGTCAAACGAACTGCCGGAGAAACATCTGCCGGAGACGTAAGGGCGTGGCGCAAATCTGCCAGCACCGTAGGTGCGAAATCTTTGTAGCTTGTGAAATTAATTTTCCAAAAGCTCCGTTCAGGAGCGGCATCATCAGAATATGCCGCTCCTACGGAGCTTGAAGATGATTTGCGGATATAATCTACAAAGATGCCGCGCCTACGGCGCTGGTTTTGCAGCTGACTGTCCGGCAAATCCAGTCGCGTGAATTTTCAATGGGACGGCGAACGATTCTCCTTCTCCCGCTTGTCGCGCCGTAGCGACTTGCCACGTCGTAACGAAGTGAAGACGGGAGCAAAGACGGATGGGTGAAGGCCGGGTTGAGGGAGCTAAACCATTGTTGCCTTATTCCACGCCGACATAATCACATTGAAAAACGAACCATTTCTCACCGCATCTTGAATTTGTTTTCCGTCAATAGGAACAATTAAAAGCCGCTCATGTGATCCTCGAAGTATTTCTTTTGTAATTGTGTCGGCAAAACCATTCCATGAGATAAGAAATCCCAGCGAACATCTTCCCCTGCGATTTTCCATTTTGCTTTTGAATTCAACAAACTCATTTTTGCCACACTTCGATGACCAATTTTTACATTCAGCAAGAATGATTGCCTCTTCGCGTTGCAATTTGGGATCATTACTACCATTTACGATATACAAATCAATTTCTTCTGTTTCGGTTTTAACGCGCCTGTCCTCTATCGTAAATCCGGCGATGCTGTCAAAGAGCTCTGCAACAAGTTCTTCCAGCGTTCGGCCCTTTTCATCGGCTGTATTGGCCTTATTTTTTGCCTCTAGTAGTTGTTGTAGGTCTTTATTTTTGGCTGCGCTCACAAAAACATTTTCGAGTTGAAGAATTTCATCAATCGCTGCTACTGACGCTCTAGCCAAATCTGGAAGTTTTGCGTAATAGGCCATCGGATAGTCTTCATCCTTCGGAATTTTCGGGGCATCAAGGGAAGTCGAGAAACCGAAATCGGGCAAACATGGAAACAATCCATTTCCAACGAGTCCAATATAACCATTATCAATCCAGTCGTAACGTGTCGTGAAGAGGGGGCTGCCGGGATGTTGTTGTAGCGCGAGTTGGAAAAGAGCATCATACCAAAGTGAATCATCCGCGTTTTCAGTTTTAGAAAATCCTGAAGGAACATTTCGCCATAACGAGCAGGCTATTTCAGAAGGGAGTTGATAAACTAGGTTGGTCGCATCCTTAGCCAGTTCTATCAGTCGAGACATTGTCTGAAAACTTGCCTCGGACTCCAATCCGATGTCATGACAAATGATGAAGTGATGAAATAGGCCCAGTCGAAATGCAATAGGTTGTTCGTGCTTATTAAGCATTGGTTCACCTCGGACGTTGTTGAAAGCAAAAAGTCCAATGAGCAGTTCTCCAGTTGGTGCGAATATATTTGATGGCTGAATCCACAACCCATTGCATGCTCTAAAAGTTTGTCTGCCTTGTAGAACACCTGGATATTCTTGGTGATTTGGTTTTGATTGTGGGATTCGCCGTTGGATTAGAAAGCATTCCATCTTGCAACCTTCGTCAATTATTTTTTCAAAACGATCGCGCAATTTCTTCCATCTATCTTTCCAACCTGATGGTGCTATTCCTTCCGCAGGGTTATACCAAGGAAGAATCCTTCTACCATGCTCCATAAGGAACTTCGTGCCGATGGCAACATTAGTTCCGTCTTCACATAAATTTGGTCTCATATTTCTAGTTTGCAACGAATCTATTTGTGAAAATCTGGTCGAGCATGACTTTGACGTAGTGGCTGGCGTGCCAGTCGCAGTGGTAATAAAAGCTGCCGGTCTTTTTGAGGACGCGGGCGAGTTGGACGCAGCGCGGGCGCATGTAGTCAATGTATGCCTTGGTGTTCTCGTGGCGGTCTTCAAAGGCGCGCTTCTCCTTGGATTCGCCCCAGAAGACTTCGTAGTTGCGGTTGGAGTTGAAGGGCGGGTCAATGTAAATCAAATCCACGCAGGCGTCGGGCAGTTTCTTGAGTTGCTCGATGTTGTCGCCGCAGTAAATGACGCGCGTGTCGAGGAGGGAGGAAGAACGCAGGACGGGCATCCTGCCGGTCTCATTCTTTTCTGATTTTGGAGACAGGCGCGACGCCTGTCCTACGTTGGCAGCGGGTTTCTTTGCCATGCGGCGAGAATAATAGTTTTCAACCGGCTGGCAAGTTCGCGTCGCTGCCGCGCCGCTCTGATATTGGGCAGCACCGCAGCCCTACCATTGCTTCAAACCCACACGCGTTTCGTTACGCGCCAGTCGGAGGCGCGGCCTGCCCTTTCGCGCCGGTGTGCCGGATGTCCTGCGCTTCGTAGAGATAGACGACCTCCTCGGCCACGTTTTTGGCGTGGTCGGCGATGCGTTCGAGGCTGCGCGCCGCGACGATCAGATTTAGACAACGCGGGATGCTGTTGCGGTTCTCCATCATGTGTTGGGTCAGCTCGCCGTTGATTTTTTTGTTGAGGGCGTCCACCGCCTTGTCGCGCGGAATCACAGCGCGGGCGGCGGCGGAATCGTGGTTCACAAACGAGTTGAGCGCGGCCTTGAGCAGTTCAAGGGCGAGGGCGGCCATTTGGGGCAGTTCCAGGTTGAGTTTCAATGGCGGTTCCTTGGAAAGGTCGCGGGCGCGTTTGGCGATCTTGGCGGCCTCATCGCCGACGCGTTCGAGGTTTTGGGAGATTTTCATGGCCACGGTGACGAGGCGCAGGTCGCTGGCCAGCGGTGCCTTGGCCAGCAGTTGAATGGCTAGGTCGTCCACCTCGATCTCGAATTGGTCAATTACGGTGTCCTCGTCCTTAACCCGGATGGCCAGGTCGTGGTTGCGGGTGACGAGCGCCTCGACGGCGCGGTTGACGGCGGTTTCGGCGTGGCTTGCCATCGTCAGCAGCTTTTGTTTCAGAACGTCCAACTCGGTGTCGAAATGATGTTCCATAGTTTTAACCTTATCATGCCGTCAGCTTTCAACCAAACCGCCCGGTCACATAATCTTCCGTCTGTTTTTTCGCCGGGCTGGTGAAAATTTTTGTGGTGGTGTCAAATTCCACCAGTTCGCCCAGGTAAAAGAACGCGGTGAAATCCGACATGCGCGCGGCCTGCTGCATGTTATGCGTGACAATCACAATCGTGTAGTCCTTTTTCAATTCCAGGATCAGGTCCTCGATCTTCGACGTGGCAAGCGGATCGAGCGCCGACGCCGGTTCGTCCATGAGCAGCACCTCCGGCTGCACCGCCAGCGCACGCGCGATGCACAGGCGCTGCTGCTGTCCGCCGGACAAACTGATGGCGGGCGCGTGCAGGCGGTCTTTGACCTCGTCCCATAGCGCCGCCATGCGCAGCGATTGTTCGACGCGTTCGGCGAGCAGCTTGCGATTGCGGATGCCGTTCAAGCGCAGGCCGACGGTGACGTTGTCGGTGATGGACATCGTCGGGAACGGATTCGATTTTTGGAACACCATCCCGACGCGACGGCGCACAACGACCGGCTCGACGTTGCGCGCGTAAATGTCCTCGCCGAACAGGCGGATTTCACCCGTCATCCGGGCTTCGGGGACAAGTTCGTGCATCCGATTGATCGCGCGCAGAAAAGTGGATTTACCGCAACCGCTGGGGCCGATGATGGCGGTGACGGCTCTGGCAGCGATGTCGAGCGAAACGTTTTTGATGGCCTGATTTTCACCGAAAAAAACCGAGAGATTGCGCACGGTCAAGGCCGTGGCGTTCGGGGTGATTGGCGGTGACGGTGCGTTGATCAAGTTGTTCGCGTTGGCAGCCATGGGAAGATTAAAAGTTGCGCTGGAGCCGGTCGCGCGTGAACACGCGCACGCCGACGTTGATGAACAAAACGAACAGGAGCAGCACCAGCGCGCCCGCCCACGCCTGCCGGTGCCAGTCGTCGTAGGGCGAGATGGCGTAGGTGAAAATTTGCAGCGGCAGCGCGGAGATGGGGTCGGTCAGTTTGTGCGTCCAAAAGTGGTTGCCGAACGCGGTGAACAGCAGCGGCGCGGTTTCGCCGGCCACGCGCGCCAGCGCGAGCAGGACGCCGGTGACGATGCCCTTGAGCGCGGTGCGCACGACGATTTGCACAATCGCGCGCCATTTAGTGATGCCCAGCGCGAGCGCGGCCTCGCGGTAGCCGCCGGGCACAAGTTGCAAAACTTCTTCCGTCGTCCGCATGACGAGCGGAATCATCATCATGCCGAGCACAAAGCCGCCGGCCAGCGCGGAAAATCCCTTCATCGGTATGACGACGAGCGCATAGACGACCATGCCCCAAGTGATCGAAGGGACGCCGTTGAGAACGTCAGCGGCGAACCGAATCCACCAGTTGAGGCGTGACGAGCCGTATTCGGAAAGGAACACGCCGCCGAGCACGCCAATCGGCACACCGAGCACGGCGGCCTGCGCCAGCAAAACGAACGTGCCAACAATGGCATTGGCCATGCCGCCGCCGATTTCGCCGACGGGTTTCGGCAGTTGGGTGAAGAAAGCCACGTTGAGGGAGCCGAAGCCTTCCCGGAGCAGATGATAGAAAACCAGCACCAGCGGCGCGACGACCAGGATCGCGCACGCGAACGTCAGCGTCTGGACGACGGCGTTCTTAAAATTACGCCAGCGATGGTTGGGGGCGGTCATGTTTTACAGGGTTTCAAGTTTCAAGTGTTCAGTTTTCAGAATCTGAAAACTTGAAACTGAAAACTGAAAACTTTTTCGCATCCGTGGTTTCATTATTTTGGTCATTGCTACGGTTTGACGCCGGGACCGGCGAACGTTTTCAACAGCAGTTGCGCGAAGATGTTGACCAGCACGGTCACGCCGAGCAGCACGAGGCCGATTTCAAACAGCGCGCTCAAATAGATGTCAGTCGTGGCCTCGGTGAATTCGTTGGCAATGACGCTGGCCAGCGTGTAGCCGGGTGCAAAGAGAGATTTGGCGATTTCGGGACGGTTGCCGATGACCATGGTCACGGCCATCGTTTCGCCCAGGGCGCGCCCCAGCCCCAGAATCACCGCGCCAAACAAACCTTTTTTAGCGTAGCTCAACACGGCAATACGCGTGACTTCCCAGCGCGTCGCGCCGAGCGCGTAGGCGGCTTCGCGCTGCAAACCGGGCACGGAACGCAGGATTTCGCGTGAGACGGAGGTTATGATGGGGATGATCATGATGGCAATAATGATGCCGCCGGCGAGCATACTGACGCCATAAATCGGGCCTTTGAAAAATGGCAAAAAGCCAAAGGCCTTTTGCAGCCACGGAAACAAATGGTCACGCAACCACGGCACCATCACAAAAATGCCCCACAAACCGAGAATGACACTGGGCACGGCGGCAAGCAGTTCGATAAACATCGTGAGCGGTTGCCGCAGCCACAGCGGCGCCAGTTCGGTGAGATAAACGGCGGTGGCGATGCTGATGGGCACGGCAATGATGAGTGCGATGGCCGAGGAAACGAGTGTGCCAAAAATGAACGGCAACGCCCCGAACACGTCGTTGACCGGGTCCCAATCGCTGCTGACCAGAAAGTGCCAGCCGAATTTTTGCAGCGCCAGCCGTGAACCTTGCGTCAGTTCGTAGCCGATCAGAATGATGAGCGCGAAAACAACCAGCGCCATGAACAGCGTCAGCCATTTGAAGGCGCGGTCGCCAAAATGGGAGCCGCCACGCGCTTGCATGGTCACCGGTCGAACTGGCGCGGACTCATTCATGATACTTTCAGGCGAAATGGAGTGATGAAGCAATGGAGTAATGATTCAACACTCCAACACTTCAGCACTCCAGCATTCCGTTCATACGTCTTCATACAAAACCAAAAGGACGAAGAGCGGGAGGAACAACGCTCTTCGTCCCGCTCACGCCCATAAAACTACGGGGCAGCGGAGCGAAGTCAGTATTTAATTGTGCCGATCAAATCCTGGACGCGCTGTTGAACGCTTTCCGGCAACGGCGCGTAGTCGAGCGAGGGCGCGATGGTTTCCCCCTTGGTCATGGCCCAATTCAAAAACTCGACCAGTTTTTTCCCCTTGGCAGCGTCCTTTTGGTGTTGATAAACCAACAGCCAAGTCGTGCCGGAAATCGGATACGCCTGGTCGCCCGGCGCGTTGACCATCGAAAAGCGAAAGTCATCGGGAATCTTCGCCGTGGCCAGCGCCGCGGTGACCGAGTCGAGCGACGGGGTGATGAAATTGCCCGCCGCGTTTTTGAGATCGGCGAACGGCAGTTTGTTCTGGTTCGCGTAGATCAGTTCGACATAAC
Source organism: Verrucomicrobiota bacterium (assembly GCA_049523555.1). Taxonomy (GTDB): domain Bacteria; phylum Verrucomicrobiota; class Verrucomicrobiia; order Limisphaerales; family UBA11358; genus UBA11358. The sequence continues at coordinate 6,416 of JBEKMU010000117.1, forward strand.
CAATGGCGCCGGGAAGTTGCTTGACTTGGCCGGCGACGCCTTCATTGCCTTTGGCGCCCACGCCGATACCGGCGGGCCATTTTACGGAAGTGCCTTTGCCAACTGTGTCCGCCCACGCCCGGTTCACGCCGCTCAGATAATCGGTGAAGATGTAGCTTGTGCCGCTACCATCGGAACGATGCACCACAATGATGTCGGTGGCGGGCAGCTTCACGTCAGGATTGAGCGCAGCGATTTTGGGATCATTCCATTTGGTGATGTTGCCGAGATAAATATTGACCAGCGTGTCGCTGTCGAATTTGAGTTTCGGATTGTCCGGCAGGTTGTAGGTGATGACCACCGCACCGGCGACGGTTGGAATGTGCAGGATTTTGCCCGGTGCTTTGGCAAGATTTTCATCGCTCATCGGACCGTCAGAAGCGCCGAAGTTCACGGTCTGGGCGATGATTTGCTTTTGACCGCCACCGGAACCGATGGATTGGTAATTGAAGCGGACCGACGGGTCCACTTTCGCGTATTCGTCAAACCATTTCGAGTAGATCGGATAAGGGAAGGTCGCGCCCGCGCCGTTGATGAGCATTTGCGCCTGCGCGCCGGTTTGCGTGGTGAGCAGACAGCCGCCGCCGATGAGCAAGAGAATCAGTTTTTTCATATTCCAGTCAGGTTGATTGATTTTTGAACGAATGGTTAGTTACATTTTCGTTACGTTCAGAATTTCCACATGATGTCGGCCATGGCGTGAATCATGTTGTTTTGGGGTTGCCCGGTTCCAAAGGGCGAGCCGGGAGCAACATTCAATGCCGGGTTGATCAGGTCGTTGACGTAGCAAGTAATCGAGAAAGTCAGCGCGTCGGTAATCGAGTAGTCGAACTTGACCAGGTGACCTTTGATGTTCGTGCCGCCATAGACGCCGAGGGGGATGGGCGCGCCCGAGCCGGAGGTTGAAAGACCGGGGCCGCCATTAACCGGATTGGAATAAAAGGCGACATTGTCGTCGTCCACCATTTGATCATACCAGGCGTCGGCTTCCAGGTACTGGTAACGGTAGGAAATGTCCCAGGTGCCCTTCTTGCCGGATTTGCCGAACATGACACCGCCCCAGTAACCTTCGTTGTTGTTCGGCGCGCCGGGATTTTCCATGAATTCGGCGGCAAGTTTGATGGGGAACTTGCCCTTGTAGAGCGGGAAGCTGTCCAGCGTGTAGGTGACACTGGCATCGCCAATGACCGGGTTGTAGTTATAGGCCAGACCATAAGTGGTGGCGTTCAGGCCGCCGGTGAGCGGGACAGTCAGAACGCGCGTGTTGCCCAGATTGACGGTGGGCACGCTATCAATGGTCAGCATGCCGCCATTGACGATGTCAAACACGGCGACGCCGAGCGAGCTTTCCAGCTTGGGCGCCCATTTGGCGTTCCAGAGCAACTGTGCGCCGTACATGAAGGGGTCCTGACTGGACAATTTTTGTTCATCCAACACGAACGCCGCCCCGATGAGCGCAAGCGATTGGCTGTCGTTGAATTTGTAACCCGCCTGCAACGCGGCGCCTTCCGGCGTCAAATCGGGGTCGAACACCATGGGCGAAAGCGGGAATGGATTGTCCATCTTGCCGATGGTGGTCGCGACCATCCAAGTGCCATCGTTGATGGGTGTCCACCTGCCGTAGGCGGCGTCAATGTAAAGGAACTTTTTGGTGAAGTTGTCCTGGAACGTGGAATTGTTTGAATTCGGGTTGCCGCCGTATCCCGTTCCCGGGGCCGGGTCGCCCGAACTCACGCGAAAACCGACCTGCAAATCGTCCCTCATGTTCACCGCCAACCCCACCCGCAGGCGGTAACGAAGACGGATACGATCGGGGAAATCGGGATTGTCCCCCGTAAAATCATCAAACCGCCCGCGAAAATCGCCGCTTAACTTGTAACCCGTCACCCAATCCGGCATGCCGGTTATTTTGCCGAAGGCCCTGTCAAAACTGTTGGTGAAATTGTTGTTGAAATCCTGCCGGCTCTCCTCGCGCAACTCCTTCGCTTCCTCCGCCGAAAGAACGCCCTTCTGCTCCAGTTTGTTGATGAGCGCGTCGGAAGATTGCGCGTAGGTGACGGGGGCAATTGACATGAACGCCGCAGCGCCGGCAAACAGCGCCGCCCGGGTGGTTTTGGTTGTTCTGGTTTTTTTCATGGATTTGATTTCAATCGCGGCGCAGCATGGCGGCGCATTGTGACAACCACGTGGCGGAATTGTTACATTTCTGCGACAAACGCCCCCGTTTGTAACATTTTGAAATCGGACAGCGAATTGTGCGTGCCAGCCCGTCCCTGTTGCCGTGCCCGTCCTTCCCCACGACTTGACTCAAAAGTAGGTGTTACCGTGGATGAGGCCGGAGAGGGCTCCGGTTGACTCAAAAGTGGTGTTACCCAAAGTTCCCCCTAAAGGTTGGCAACGAAGACCGGCGGGGCACGGTG
>JBEKMU010000118.1:0-8790 GCA_049523555.1 Verrucomicrobiota bacterium
GAGGCGCTCAAGACGTGTTATGACCCGGAAATCCCCGTCAACATTGTTGACCTCGGCCTGATTTACGATTGTCACCTCACGCCCGCCGGCGAGAACAGTTTCAAGGCCGACGTGAAAATGACGTTGACCGCGCCCGGTTGCGGCATGGGCCCGACCCTCGCGCAGGACGTGCAAAACAAACTGCTCTCGCTCGAACCGATTGACGAGGCCAACGTCGAGCTGGTCTGGGACCCGCCATGGAACCAAGGCATGATGACCGAGGCGGCCAAGCTGCAACTCGGTTTAATGTGAGACACCGATTTTACGGATTTTCACAGATTTATTTTTTAAATCCGTGTCAATCTGTGTAATTCGTGTCTAAAAATATGAGTAATTCTCCTGACTGGGCCGCGCTGCGAAAGGATTTTCCCATCCTCGACCAGCAGGTCCACGGCAAGCCGCTGATTTATTTCGACAATGCCGCAACTTCACAAAAGCCGCGTGTGGTGATTAACGCGTTGGTGCATTATTACGAACACGACAACGCCAATGTCCATCGCGGCATCCACGAATTGAGCAACCGCGCCACGGCGGGTTACGAAGCTGCCCGGACGCGCGCCGCCAAATTCATCAACGCCCGCAGCGCCGAAGAAATCGTGTTCACCCGCGGCACGACCGAAGGCATCAACCTGGTTGCGAGTTCCTGGGGCGCGAAAAATCTCGAAGCCAATGACATTATCTTGCTCACGGAGATGGAACATCACAGCAACCTTGTTCCGTGGCAATTGCTGGCGCAACGCACCGGCGCGAAGCTCGCCTACGTGCCCGTCACCGGCGACGAAGGCATTCTCGATTTGTCCAGGCTCGGCTCGCTGCTCACGCCGCAGGTGAAAATCTTTTCGATGGTCCACATCTCGAATTCGCTCGGCACGGTCAATCCGGTTGCTGATCTTTGCGCCCGCGCGCGCAAGCTGGGCATCACCACCCTCGTGGACGCCGCGCAAAGCGCCGGTCACATGCCGGTGGATGTGCAGCAGATGGGCTGCGATTTCCTCGCGTTCTCCGGTCACAAAATATGCGGACCAACGGGCATCGGCATTTTGTATGGCCGGCAGGAAATGCTCGATGCGATGCCGCCGTATCAAGGCGGCGGTGAAATGATTTTGTCCGTCGAATACCAAAAGACCGAATTCAAGAAGGCGCCGCACCGGTTCGAGGCCGGCACGCCGGACATCTCCGGCCCCATCGGCTTGCACGCCGCGATGAATTATCTTGATGGAATCGGTCGCGAAAACATCTGGAAACATGACCAGGAACTCGCGAATTACGCTTACGCACAACTCGCCGCGATGCAAAACATCCGGCTCTTCGGCCCGAAAACCGGCCGCGCCGGCCTCGTGAGCTTTCTGCTCAAGGACGTTCATGCGCACGACGTGGTGACACTGGCGGACCAGGCGGGTGTGGCGTTGCGTGGCGGCCATCACTGCACGCAACCGCTCATGCACCGGCTCGGCGTCGAATCCACGGCCCGCGCCAGTTTTTATTTTTACAACACCAAGGCCGAAGTGGACCGGTTTGTGGAAGTGGTGAAAGAGATTCAGAAATTTTTTGGAGGCTGATTTTGTGCCATATATTACAGACAAACTCGAAGAGTTTTTACGCGCGGAACAAAATCAATTCCCAATTGAACGCGCTTGTCTCGTGGAGAATGCTGCACGTGAAATCAAACGATATGCGGCGTTTTTGAGTTTGGTGAAAGAAAGAGCGACAGAAGTATCAATTAAATGCAACGAATCGCTCCGCTGTTGTGTTGGAATGCCCGCTGGCAAGGAAAGAGAAGAACGGTTAGCTCGCTTTGACCAATTTGGATTAAAGCTGCAACTTGAAATTGAAAGCTTCTATCTTTTTTCCAAAGTCTATTTGGATAAAACGGTTCACTTTCTTGAAACCTATTTTGGCCGACTTCAGAATTGTTCGTTTGAGTCGTTCTCAAAACTTTCCGTTGAACAATTGCAAATTTTGGAATCTGATTACCAATTTCAAATTCAACCCAAACTCCGTGAGGTGATCGAAAAGTTGATGAAGGTAGTCATTGAATTTCGCGACAAAAAAATTATCCACCAAAAAACCCCTCGACTTCTTCGCGGGTTGAATTGGCAGATTGATGGAAAAGTATCAATGGCATCTGGCTTCCTCTACCCCAAGCAAACGGAACAGCAATTTCAGTCAATGGATGTTGAGGAATTATGGGCATGGCTTGAAAGTTATACAAATTTGTTTACCGAATTTGTTATGCAAAATAGCGCCAAGGCAAAATTGAGGCAAAACCAGAATCAAACTAAATTGTCGTGACAGAAATTGATGTAACTTTTCAGTCAACAATACGCGAGGTGCTGGAAGTTTTTCCCGGCGCGCAGCGGGCGTTGTCAGCTTTCGGAGGGCGGAGCTCTGCGACGCCCCGATCTTATTAGGATTTTATTCAGGGTCTCGCGGAGCTCGACCCTCCGATTCAGGAACTGGAATCGTGCCAAGGCAGGATGTTCAATTCACCCTGATATGGCCAATCCTCCGGTTGCTTCACCAATCCGTCCTTGATCGGATTTTCCCAGAGATAAAGCCATTTCTGGTGATAGCTTTCCCCGCTGCGAAGCTGGCGATCAAAGAAATCTCGCTGCCAGATGGGTTTTTCGGCGGGATGCGGCCATCGCCGCGTACTTTCGTTGCGCCAGAATTGCAGCCACGACTTCAAGGGGGTTGAAGGAGACGACGCAGGTGCGCAGAACACGTGCAGGTGATCGGGCATCACCACCCCACGACCCACAAGCCAACGATCAGCCTTGCGCCAGCAACCGAGCAACAGTTCCACGATTTCTGGACGAGCAAGCAAAGGACGGCGTTTGTCCACGCAGACAGTGACGAACTGAAGGATGGTTTGATCGTGAAATTCCAAAGGCGCGAAGTGTGGCAGGTGTTTGCGGCCGGGTTCGCAGTCGGGAGAATTCACGGCGATTTACTGACAAAACTTCCACTGCTTGGCGAGCTCATTCTCGGAGGGCGGAGTTCCACGACACCTTGATCTTTTCGCAAAGTTTGGGTCTCGCGGCGCTCGACCCTCCGACAGATTTGGGCGTCGCGGAGCTCCGCCCTCCGACTGGACTTAGACGTTGAACTTGAACAGTAGCACGTCGCCGTCTTTCACGACGTAATCGCGGCCTTCGATGCGGTAATGACCGGTCTCGCGGGCGTGGCCGACTGAGCCGCACTTCACCAAATCCTCATAGTTCACCGTTTCCGCCTTGATGAACCCGCGCTCGAAGTCGGTGTGGATGGTGCCCGCGGCCTTCGCCGCCGTGTCGCCGGCGTGAATCGTCCACGCCCGGACCTCCTTTTCGTTGAACGTGAAAAACGTCCGCAACCCAAGCACATGATACGTGGCGCGGATGAGCTGCCCGAGACCGGATTCCGCCACGCCCAGTTCCTTCAAATATGCCCTGCCCTCCTCCAGCGACAGATCAATGAGGTCGCTTTCAATCTGCGCGCTGACGACGACGGCTTCGCACGCGAGATGCGTCTTCACATAGTCGCGCACTTTTTGGACGAACGGATTTTGATCCGCCGTGGCAAGGTCGGATTCCTTGACATTGCAGGCGAAGATGGTCGGTTTGTCAGTCAACAGAAAGAAACTCCGGACGATGGTTTTTTCATCAGGCGCCAGCGGGAGCGCCAGGGTGTTGGCCGGCTTGCCCGTGTTCAGATGGGCGCCAAGCTGTTCCAGCAGGTGTTCCTCCAGCAGCGCGTGTTTGTCCCCGCGCTTCACATCCTTGGAAATCTTCTCCCGCCGTTTTTTGACGGTTTCGATGTCGGCCAGCACCAGTTCGGTGGTGACGATTTCGATGTCGCGCACGGGATCAATGCCACCGGTGACATGGACGATGTCGGGGTCTTCAAAGCAGCGCACGACGTGCATGATGGCGTCCACTTCGCGGATGTGGCTCAGAAACTTGTTGCCCAGACCTTCGCCGTGCGACGAGCCTTTCACGAGGCCGGCGATGTCCACAAATTCAATCGTCGCCGGAATAAGCGTGTCCACCCTGGCGATTTTGGCGAGCGGTTCAAGCCGCGTGTCCGGCACGGTGACGACGCCGAGGTTCGGTTCGATGGTGCAAAAGGGATAGTTTTCCGCCGGCGCCTTGTGCGAACGGGTGACAGCGTTGAACAACGTGGATTTGCCCACGTTGGGCAGACCGACGATACCGGCTTTGAGCATATCAAATTTTTACCGCACCGGCGCAGAGAAGCGAGAATTACCACGATGCCGCCGGGGCAGAAAGGTTTTTTGTTTGCTCACATTTTATGTTTGGCCAACTGCCACGCGATGTGTCCGCCGTTAATCAGTCCGAGCGCGAGCAGGCAAATGCCCGAGAAATGTTCCATGCGCAAAAGCGTTCGCTCGCTCAACCGTCCCTGGCCGCGCGACGACAGCCAGCTCACCGCAAAAAACCACAGGTTCGCTCCCAGCGCGACGCCCGCAATGCATGCGGATTTGCCGGCCAGCGTGTCGTCCACCCAGTCGCGCGACAGGAAGTTGAGCGCGAGCACAATCCAGAACAGCAGCACGCCCAGATTGCCCATCACGCGCACGAGGCCGGTCATAAACGCCGAGCGCGGATGCAGTTTTTCGTCAATGCGTTGTTCAATCCGGCTGGCCGCCGCGCCGAGGTGCGTGGGCGCCATCACCGTTTTGGCCGAGAGAAACTTCACGCCGAGAAACAGCATGAACACAAAGGTGAACACCTCCATCGAGGTCTTGACGATGCGAATGCCGAAGAACGACGAAAACCCGGTGAAGGCAATCGTGCAGTAAATCACATCCATCGTCGCCGCGCCGAGGCCGATGAGCATCGCGTATTTAAAACCACGCTGGGCACCACCGTTGATGATGGTGAGGTTCACCGGGCCGACGGGCATCGAGAGCAACAGGCCGCTGATGAAGCCGGTCAGGGCGGAAAGCAAAATGGGCTCGAGTTCCAGCATGGTTTTCAGTGCGCCGCGTCTGGTTCGTCCTCGTCTTCCTCCTCGATTTCCCGGCGCCATGCGCGCGAGATGCTCGGTCGCACGAAACCATAGACGAGATAGAGCGTGAAGAACGCCGGCAGCACGTAATAAAGGACTTTTTCACGCAAAATCAGCAGACAGCCAAGAAAGAGTGCCGTACCGATGGCCTTCGAGAACGTGCTCCGGGAGCGCAGGCCGAGTGATTTGAAGCTCGGATACCGCACCGTGCTGACCATCATGGCCGACAAAAACACCAGCACGACCGCCAGCAGATAATTCCATTTGCCGAAATCCTTTTCCTTTTCGTTGAAATGGATGATGAGCAAGGTGAGCGACGAAACCAAACCTGCCGCCGAGGGAATGGGAAAGCCCAGAAAGTCCTTGCCGCCGCCGCTCCCGGCCATCGCGGACAGGCAGTTGAAACGCGCGAGCCGGAACGCGCCGCAGAGCAGATAAATGGACGCGATGAACCAACTGATTTGCCGGTATTCGCCGAACACATTGGCCAGCACGACGCGTTGCACCAGAAACGCCGGCGCGACGCCGAACGAAATCAGATCCGCCAGTGAATCGAATTCTCGCCCGAACGGGCTGTCCGCGCCGCCCAGACGCGCCACGCGCCCGTCGAGCAAATCGAAAATACACGCAAGCAAAATAAAGGCCAGCGCGAGCTTGATTTGACCGAAGTATTCATCGCTCAAGGGATTGGCCTCGACGATTTTCGTCAGCGCCACAAAGCCACAGAACAGATTGCCCGCCGTCAGCAGATTCGGCAGAAAATAAATTTTCAGCCGGCTGTCGTCCGAATCATCCAGCGGCGGTTTGGGGGTAATCGGTTCGGTCATATTTGATCGAAAGAGGCAATCATGGTTTCACCACCGGCCACCTTGTCGCCGAGCTTCACCTTGATTTTTGCGCGGCGCGGCAGGTAAACGTCCACCCGCGAGCCGAATTGAATCAGGCTGATGCGTTCGCCGCGCTGAACGGTGTCGTTTTCCTTGATCCACGGCACGATGCGGCGGGCAATCACGCCGGCGATGAGGCGCACGCCGATTTTTTCGCCAGGCGGTTCAGCGGCATCCAGGCCGATGAGCACGTTTTCGTTGAACTGTGCCGACTCGGCCTTCAGCGCGCTGAGATACTGACCGGGCGTGTGTTTGAAACAGGCGACGCGGCCCGCCACGGGCGCGCATTGCACGTGCACGCTAATCACCGAAAGAAAAATCGAAATCCGCTGGCACTCGCCGCCCATGAATTCCGGCTCGTTCGCCGTGTCAATCGCATCCACCTTGCCGTGGCCGGGCGAGACGACAAGGTTTGCGGCCGTCGGCACCAGCGGGTTAGGGTCACGAAAAAAATAAAAGGCAAAGCCGGTGAACAGCACCCAGAGTCCAAACAGCGCCCACGTCAAATAATGCAACACAAACGCCCCAATGACCTTGGCCAGAAATGCGACGGCCAGCAGCACGAGCACTGCCGCGCCAGCCAGGCCGATGAGGCGGAGCGCGGCAAGCAGGGCTTTGCCCGAGTTTTTCACGCCACCAAAATAAAAATTCTGGACGCCACTTGCAATTCGGTATTTTCGAGGCAATTTAGACGGTCGTAAAAACACAATGAAACAAAAACCAAATTCAAAACGATTATGTCATTACACACACCTGATTTGACGAAGTTCCCGCCGCGCAGTCCGCGCGTGCGGCTCGGCGGCTACGTGATTCTACCACGCATGTTGGACAAAGGCCGCGCGACCCTCGCGGGCAAACACGGCGAATACCATTACGCCTGTCCGCTGGACCAGCAGTTCCTTGAATTCGCGGGCATTGACCCCGGAGCATTGAAGAAGGAATTGAACAAGAGCGACGGCGAAATTCTCGAATGGATTCAGAAGCATGCGAAACACAAACGCACCACGCCGGAAATCGTCGCCTGGTCGGCGTGGCAGGAACAGCGCGCGCCGGACAACCCGGATGCGCGTGAGTTTTTCAACGGCCTGCACAAAAACGGCGCGCCCAAGCGCACGGACATTGTGACGTGGTTTGATCTGCTTGACCTGGACGATTACGTGAGCTTTGGCGGCAAAGCCTGAAAAAATTTACGATGTGCGATTTACGATTGACGCGCTCTCTGAAAATCCAGCGCGTCGCGTAAATCATGTATCATAAATCGGAAATATCAAACTTGCGCCTGCGCTTGGGCCGGTAGCACGGATGGCCCGTTGGCATTTCCCAGTTTCCACGGCTCGATTTTTTCGATGCGATGCCGGTGTTTCGCGCCGTGCACTTCAAATTCCACTTCGTCGCCGACCTTGTGATTCAACAGCGCCTGCGCGACGGGTGAAAGATAGCTGATGATACCCTTGTCCGGCTCGGAATCCCAAGCGCCGAGGATGGTGAAGGTTTCCGGTTCATTCGTGTTGAGATCGGCGGCCCGCACAACGGTACCGATGCCGGCGACGTCGGTGCGTGCGTTGGAGAAATCCGTGCCACGGGCGCGGGTGAGCTGGGCTTCCAGTTCGTCCTTGCGGCGCATGAGGATCTTCTGCATTTCCTTGGCGGCCTTGTATTCGTGGTTTTCGCTGAGGTCGCCGTAACTGCGCGCGAGGGCAATTTCCTTCGAGTTGGCGGGAATTTTCTTCTGCACCAGTTCCTCGTATTCGAGCTTGCGGCGTTCGAGACTTTCCCACGAAACGAGCAGCGTGGTGTCCTGCCGGATCTGTTCGCCACTGACAAGAGATTGCACGGCGGGATGCGCCTTGACGAGCCGCGCAAGAAGCGAGCGTTTGTCCATGTCGTCAAACACGGGTGAAAATTGCAGCGCGCGCGTGAGGTCTTTGATAATTTCGATGTCGGCGGACGCGGTCAACTCGGCGAGCAGTTCGTGATCGTCGAGGATGAATTCGCGCAGGCGGTTGGAGCGTTTCTCGTTGAATTGATCGCGTTCCATGGCGGTGAGCATCGCGCGAAAAACTTCCGGACTGAGAATGTCGGCGTAGGCGTCGCTGCGGTCGCGCCCGAGCCAGAGCAACAGTTCACTGCCCGCGGTGTGCTGGTTGATGAGGCGCGCGAGGGTTTCCTTGAGCGCCTCCATTTTGCCCTCCTGAATCAGCAGATTGGCGAACTCGCGGCAGAGCTTGGCGGAAACGACATTGAGCGACCCGCGCAGGACTTCGATCCAGCGGTCGGGGTTCGCCGCCCTGAACGATTCCAGCGTGCGATGATGCTTGGCCGCCGGAATCAATTCCAGCACCGGGCCGAATTTGACACCGTCCTGCGCCCAGATTTGCGCGGTGGTGATTTCGCCCTCGACGGCGGAAAGGCCGGCCATGGCGCGCAAATCATCGCGGGCAAAGACCGCTTCAAGCGCGACGGCGGGTTGGGTGCGCTGATGTGATGCAATCTCGGTGTTGAGTGCGGCAATGATTTCGTTGGCCGCAGCCGCTTTGTCAGTCAAATCGGACGCATTCTTGAACACTTCCCCGGCCACGGCCACCCGCGCTTTCAATCCCTTGGCCTTGCGAAAATCGGCCAGCAAACGTTCCTGCAGCGACGTTTCCTGCGCCTGATAAACGACCGGCTCGGTTTTTTTCAGCGGCACGATGAAATGACCGTCCTTTTTCATTTCGCGGCGCGTCGTTTCCCACCATTTCTTCCAGTCGTCGCGGATGACATCGGGCACAAGCACCTGTTGAATCTGGTCCGCCGTCGCCCGGCCGTCGTAGCTGTTCAACACGACCTTGATCAAATCCAGATGATGCGC
>JBEKMU010000119.1:0-9113 GCA_049523555.1 Verrucomicrobiota bacterium
GTGAGCAATTTTCTGCTCTGGCAGATTTCCTACGCCGAACTCGTCATCACGCCGACGCTCTGGCCGGATTTTCGCAGGCCGCAATTTTACGCCGCGCTGGAGGAATACACCCGCCGCCATCGCAGATTTGGCGGAGTGTGAAATCTGAAGGGTAATCCGGCTGCGGATCGCCTTTTTTAACCGCGGATTACGCGGATGGCACGGATGGAAGCAAAATTCGCCTGAGTAGCAGCCGACGCAAGTCGGCCCATTTTTCGGCAATGGGCTACTATGAATTTCTGATTCACGACTTGAATGGTAGGGCCGCGCTGCTGCGCGGCCTCGGACGACCAGCAGGTCGTCCCTACCAAAACCAAATGGGCCAAGACCCATTTTTCTAAAAACTGAGCGGACCAATCCCGCCTCGCGGGACTGCTACAAGTTCAAAACGATCCTCGCCTCGCCTTCAAAATTTGCCGGGCAGCAGCCCGGCCCTACCGAACCGGCTTCTCCTGAATCACTTTTTCTTTTTCCAACTTTTCAAGCTTGGGCGCAATCACCACCCGGCAGTAACCGTAGTTGAGATTGTTATCGTAAAAATTCTGGTGATAATCCTCGGCCGGGTAGAATTTCGTGAAGGGCACGATTTCCGTGACAATAGGGCGCTTGAAATTTTTCTGCGCTTCGGATTTTGATTTTTCCGCCGCCACCTTTTGCACTTCGCTGTGGTAAAGAATGATGGAGCGGTACTGTGTGCCTTCATCCGCGCCTTGGCGGTTCAACGTGGTCGGGTCATGCGCCTGCCAGAACACATCGAGCAGTTTCTCGTAGGAAATTTTCGCCGGATCAAACACGATCTGCGTGACCTCGGCATGGCCGGTGCCGCCGGCGCAAACCTGCTGATAGGTCGGATTTGCCGCGTAGCCGCCCGCAAAGCCGCTGGTGATGGAGACGACGCCGGGCAATCGTTCGTAAACGGCTTCCATGCACCAGAAGCAGCCGCCGCCGAGCGTGGCGGTTTCAGTCTTGTTGGTCGTGTTCATAGAATGGGTGGGTTGCGCCAGGGCGGCTGAATTCAGCGCGCCGGCGGCCAGCAAAGGATAAATCGGCAGTTTCATACTGTTTCGCAGTTCCCGAAGGTAGCACAGGCTTCCCGCCTGTAAAATTTTAGCGGTGCGGATGTCCGCCGCCACCCCTTTCAATTAATTTCCCGCTTGTCCGGTATTTCACCCGGTGACGCGCCGGCAAGTTTCTCCAAATGCTCCGGCCGCAGCGGTTCGGAAATCGCGTGCTCCTCGCCGAGCCATTTGCCAAGATCAATCAACTGGCACCAATGCGAGCAGAACGGCCCGTATTTTCCCGCAAACCAGTCCCCGGATTTTTTGCAAACCGGACATTTGACCCGGTGAATGCGCTTACTTGGTTTCCGTTGCAATCGTTTTGATGTCGTTGACGACATTAGTGGCAGCTTCCGGCGATGCGCCGCCGCTCTGCAAAATCTTTTGGACGTCGTCAAAAATCGTCTGTTGTTGCACCGGCGAAAGGTGCAAGCTGTTGAAAATGGCGTGAACGTCCTGTGCCAGTTTTTGTCGCGTTGCGTCCGCTTTTACCTTCCCGGCGGTTGCCGTTACCAGGTCATCGGCCAGCTTGGAAATGGAAGCGGGCGACGGTTTCGCGCCCTGGGCCGCCGTTGCCAGATCATTCATCAACAATTGCTTTTGCGTGGCGGTGGAATTGGTGCCGGCCAGGTTGCCGAGGGCGGCAAAATCGGCGCGCAAATTGGCGATGTTGCGCAGTGTGGCTTCGAGCACCGGATCAGGCTGCGGGTTGGTTTGCGGCGTTGCCGCGGGCGCTGGCGCAGTTGACGGCGGGTTTCCCTCTTCCGCCTTGGTCACTTTGGCGGAGACATCTTTGGCCTGTCGTATCGCCGCCGAATAAGAATCGGCAAGGACGCTGTTTGCCACGCACAACGCGCAGGAAAAAGCGATGAACGTCTTCACAAATCGGGATGGTTCGCTATCAGAATGTTGCTTTTTGACAGCAATGAAACGTAATCCTCAAGAATGTTTTCAGTTTCATCGAGCATCGGATCAATCTGCGGCGGCGGTTTTTTCCCGGCAGTCGCGGTGACCACGTTGGTCACGCCGGCTGCGGCGACTTCGTTCGTCTGGCCGAGTAGCGGGGGCAGCCCGGGCTGGTCCGCATTCTCAACGGTCAGTTCGTAAACTTTTTCGTCGGGTGCCTTGCGCGCGGCGTGCTCCGCGTCGCGCGCCTTGCTTTGGGCGGCAACCCTTTCACGTTCCTTCAGCGTTTCGCGTTCGTTGAGCGTGGCAATATTGTCAGCCTGCAGTTCCGGAAGTCCGTCCACGCCGGGCGTGTGATTTTGCATGCCGACGAGTGGCTTGTCGCTTTGCAGTTTTTTGAGTTCGGCGATGTCCTGCCGGATGTAGATAAAATCCTGGTTGGTGGCAACGCGCGCGTCCGAACATTCGCGCAACAGGGACAGATAGGGTTGCACCAGGTTCAGTTTGTTGTAGTTCACCGGCTGAATCGTGTCCCACGGCAGGGCGTTCTCCAGGGTGCGTTCACTGACCACATCCGTCCGGTAACTCAACGTGTCCGGCAGGATGATGTCCGGGATCACGCCCCGCTTCTGCGTCGAAGCGCCGGTAACGCGATAAAATTTGCAGATGGTGATTTTGAGCGTGCCGGGGTCGTTGGTCGCGGATGCGGTGGCCGGCCAGATAAACGGTCGCAACGGGTCCAAATTTTGCACCGTGCCCTTTCCGAACGTGGAAGTATCGCCGACGACGAGCGCGCGTCCGTAATCCTGCAACGCGGCGGCAACGATTTCCGAAGCGGACGCGCTGAAACGGTTGACCAGCACCACCAGCGGGCCATCGTAAAGCACGCCGGGGTCGGTGTCCGAATCAACGGAGACGCGGCCGTCGAAATTGCGCGCCAGCACGACGGGCCCGTCCTTGATGAACAAGCCGGTGAATTTGATAACCTCGTCCAGCGAGCCGCCCGGGTTGTTGCGCAAATCGAGAATGAGACCGGCGACTTTTTCCTGTTCGAGTTTTTTGATCAGCCGGGCGACATCCACGGATACGAAATTCTGCTTGGCGTGTCCGCCGTTGCCTGACAGGTTAACCGGTGCGTAAAACGACGGCAGATCAATGACGCCGATGCGGTTGGTGCCGCCGTGACTGTCCGGCAATTCAATCAATCGGGCTTTGGCCTCCTGGTCTTCCAGTTTGATTTCGTCGCGAATCAAGGTCACAACCCGGCGCGCGGCGCGGTCATCCGCCGGGCTGATGGTCAACCGGACTTCGGTGCCTTTGGGTCCGCGAATAAGCTGGACGACCTTGGGAAGTTCCATGTCTACAACGTTGACGGGCGGCTGATTGCTCTGCGCGACGGCGATGATGCGGTCTTTTTCCTTGAGCAGCTTGCTTTTGTAGGCTGGGCCGCCGCGAATAAGCTGGCTGATGGTGCAATAGCCGTCGTCCTCGGTCAGTTGCGCGCCGATGCCGAAAAGCGAGAGGCTCATGTTGATGGAAAAATCCTGCGCGTGCTCGTTGTTGAGGTAATCCGAGTGCGGGTCGTAGGCGTGCGCGAGGGCGTTGAGGTAGGCCTGCAGGACGTTGTCGCTGTCCCAGTTTGTGACCATTTGCAAAGTCCAGCGGTAATGCTTCGCGAGCGTGTCGGTGATTTCGTCGGTGGCGGACTTCGGCAGGTTCAAAATCACGTTGTCATTGGTCGGCGAAATTTCGCGGCTGAGTTTTTCCTGCAAGTATTCGTAGCGCAGGCGCTGCCGCCAGAGCTGCCGGGCCTCGTCGAGGTCCTTGGGATAAGGCGCGTGGCGACGGTCGAGCAAGAAGTGTTCGTCGGTGTTGAATTTGAATTTGTCCTGCTTGAGCAACTCGTCCACGTAAGCGATGTGCTGTTCGAAGCGCTCGACGAATCGCTGGTAAATGGCGAAAGCGGGCGTCAGGTCGGCGGTGTCGTGGCGGCCAAGCGTGAGCGTGTCGAGATTGGTCCGGTAATGCGCGAACTCGGCGAGGTCCGATTGCAGGAAATTTTCACGGCGCGGGTCGAGGGATTCCACGTAGCCAACGAAAAATTTCTCGGACATCCCCGTGTCCAGCGGCTGCTGCGAGTAATGATACTCCTCCAGAAACCGCGCCGTCCAATAGGCAATGTGGCCGTCGTTCGGACCGGGCTTCAGCCTGGCCGGCGCCTGCGCGGTGGGTGGTGACGGCGGCGGAGTTTTCCGGGTGGTAACGCAACCGGCAACAATGAGAAAACAAAGGGCCGCCGCGAGCGCGATGGAACCAATGTTTTTTATTTTCAAATGGCGCATGATGATTTGCACAACTTCGACCAATCATAATGGAAATCGTTCAGCGGTGAAACCATTTTGAGCGTGTTAAAGCCGGGGTTTCCCGTTGCAAAATCGGATTGCTTTTTGGATTTGATTGGAAGAGAATCTTCCCCCGAAAAATCAAACTATGAAAACCACCGTTTGGACTGTGATTATTTGTCTGGGAGCCGCCGCACCGCTGTTTGCCGACGGCACCAACGTTTTGAAAGATGAAAAGGCGCGGGTCAGCTACGCCATCGGCATGTCAATGGGCCACACCTTGCAGCGCCAGGGGGTCGAGGTTGACGCCGACCTGGTCGCGCGCGGCGTCAAAGAGGTGCTGTCTGGCCCCACGCTGCTCACGTCGGAACAGGCGCAGCAGACGTTGATGGCATTCCAAAAAGAGTTTGCCGCCAGGCAGCAAAAAATACACGAGGAACTCGCCGCGAAGGACAAGGCCGAAGGCGAAGTTTTTTTGGCCACAAACAAAAACAACCCCGGCGTCGTCACGTTGCCGGACGGCCTGCAATACAAAGTCATCACCAACGGCACCGGCGCCATGCCCGCGCCCACTGACGCCGTGACAGTGAATTATCGCGGCACGCTGTTGGATGGCACGGAATTCGACAGTTCCTTCAAACGTGGCCAGCCTGCGCGATTTCCCGTCGAAGGCGTCATTCCCGGCTGGACAGAGGCGCTCTTGAAAATGAAAGTCGGCTCCAAGTGGCAGTTGTTCGTGCCCCCGGAACTGGCCTACGGCGAACAGGGCCGGCCCCCCGCTATCGCGCCCAATTCCGTTTTGATTTTTGAAGTTGATTTGCTTTCAACGAAAAGTCCGCCGCCGCCGTCGGTTTCCAACAATCCGCCGCTCACCAGCGACATCATCAAAGTGCCCTCCGCCGAAGAACTGAAGAAAGGCGCGAAGGTCGAAGTCATCAAGCCGGAGGACATGAACAAAACGCAGCAACCATAGCCACCGCTGCCGTCCGCTCTTTGAACGTTTGCGCCGCCGGGGTGTCAACTTTTGGAGAGTTATGAAATTGATTTCCAGGTCGCTGGTCGGTTTTTTTTCAGCGCTCGCGGTCGCGTCGGCAATCATTGCCGTCTTTCATCTGACTTCCTGGGGCAAAGACACCGGCCCGGCCGTCAAAGTTGACACCACGACGATCGAACGCAGCCCGCAACTCGGCACGAGTTTCGCCCCGGTCGTCAAAAAAGCCGCGCCGAGCGTGGTGAATATTTATTCGACGACCATCGTTCACAAGCGTCTGTTTCCAAATCCGTTTTTTAACGACCCGATGTTCCGGCAATTCTTCGGCGACCAGTTCAGGCCGAATGACGACCGTGAAATCACCCGAAGACAACAAAGCCTTGGCTCCGGTGTCATCATATCGCCCGATGGTTACATTTTGACGGCCAATCATGTCGTGAAGGGCGCGGTCGAAATCAAAGTCGCCATTGGGGACAATGACAGCAAAAAATTCACCGCCAAAGTCGTCGGCACCGACCCGCCGACGGACGTGGCCGTGTTGAAGATTGACGCGAAAGATCTGCCCGCCATCACACTGGGCGACAGTGACCAGTTGGAAATTGGCGACATGGTGCTCGCCATCGGCGACCCGTTTGGCGTCGGCCAGACCGTGACGATGGGCATTGTCAGCGGGCTGGGGCGCAGCGGCCTTTCGGGTTTCAACCAATACCAGGATTTCATTCAGACCGACGCGGCCATCAACCCCGGCAATTCTGGCGGCGCGCTGGTGGATGCCGAAGGCCGGCTCGTCGGTATCAACACCGGGATTATTCCAAATGAGAACGGCGGCAATCAAGGCATAGGTTTTGCCGTCCCCATCAACATGGCGCGTCACGTCGTGGAGCGCCTCATCGCCGGTGGCAGGGTAACACGCGGCTATATCGGTATTCTTCCTGAAGACATCACACCGGGCTTGGCCGAGGCGTTCCACCTGCCAAATCAAACCGGCGCGTTGGTCGATGAAGTGGAACCCGAAACGCCTGCGCAAAAGGCCGGCATCAAATCCGGTGACGTTATCATCGAAATTAACGGCAAAAAAATAAATGATGCCAACAGCCTGCGCTTGATGATTTCCGAAATGGCACCGGGAACAAGCGCTACGGTAAAGCTCCTCCGTAACGGCCAGGAAAAGACCGTGTCTTTCGCCCTTGCCGAATTGCCGGATAAAACCGCGGACAACGGCAACGATGGAAAAAATTCCGGTGCTGACAATTCAAGAATGGACACGCTCGAAGGCGTGACGGTCGCGGATCTGGATCAGCAGGCCCGTCAGCAATTGCAGCTCCCTGACAACATTCAGGGCGTGGTGGTCACGGAGGTTGGTCCGGATTCAAATTCCGCCGAGGCCGGTTTGCAGCCCAACGACGTTATCGTGGAAATCAACCACCAGCCCGTCAAAGACGCCAATACCGCCGTCAAACTCTGCACCCAAGCCAAAGGCAACTGGATTCTCCTCAAAATCTGGCGGCGGATCGGCAACATGGCGGTCACGCGCTACCTGAGCGTGGACAATACGGCGAATGCGAAATAGCCGCTGGTTTTGTCATCGCCGGCAAAATTTTGACAAAATCCCTGTGCGGGCACATGCTTCCGCATCGTTGCCATGACCGGCGGCGAGGGATATGCCCGTTCAATACAAAGATTACTACGAAATTCTCGGGGTGCCGCGCGGCGCGAGCGACGCGGAAATCAAGAAATCTTTCCGCAAGCTCGCGCGCGAATTCCATCCCGATGTCGCCAAGGACAAAAAGCGCGCCGAGGAGAAATTCAAGGAAATCAACGAGGCCTACGAAGTTTTAAGCGACCCGGCCAAGCGGAAAAAATACGATGAATTGGGCGCCAACTGGAAATCCGGCGCGGACTTTCGTCCGCCGCCCGGATGGGAGGGTTTTTCCGGCGGCCAGGCTTTTCGCGGACGCGGCGCGGGCGACCGGGAATATGAATTTCAATTTGGCGGCACCGGCTTCAGCGATTTCTTCGAGCAGCTTTTCGGTTCACGGATGCGCGGCGCGGGCTTCGGTTCGCGCGGCGGGTTCGCCGAAGAAGAGGAATTTGCCGAGCGCGGACGCGACATCGAAGGCGACATCATGGTCACACTCGAGGAAGCAATGCACGGTTCGGTGCGGTCGGTCAACGTGCGCCGTCCCTCCGGCCGCTCGGTGAAAACCGAAACGTATCAGGTCAGGATTCCAGCCGGCGTGACCGAAGGCCAGAAATTGCGCGTGGCCGGTCGCGGTGAAGCCGGCAGCAGCGGGGGTGAGGCCGGCGATTTGTATTTGCGCGTGCGGCTGGCCAAGCATCCCGACTTCGAGGTCCAAGACCACAATTTGATTTACGAAGCGGAACTGGCGCCGTGGGAAGCCGTGCTCGGCGCGGAAATTTCCGTGCCGACGCTCGACGGGCGGGTGAACATCAAAATTCCCGCGGGAACTCAAAGCGGGCAAAAACTCCGCGTGCGCGGGCGCGGCCTGCCGACCCGCGGCGGCCCGCGCGGCGACTTGATGGTGGTCACGCAAATCGCCGTGCCGGCCAAGGTTTCGGAGGCGGAGAGAAAATTGTGGGAGCAGCTCGCGCGCGAATCGCGATTCCATCCGCGAAATTAGTCGTGGGCATTGAAATTCGGAAACGTGGCCTCCCGTTCGTCCCTGTCCTGGAAAACCTTTATGAAATCTGAGGAGGAATGGCTGCTGGTTCTGGCCGATCCCGAGGGGCCGCGAAGCCCGTTGCCCGGACACCGGCTGGATGCCCCGGGTGTCGCGTCGCTCTGTCTGCTGGCGAACCGGCACGGGGTTTTGCCCGCTGTGCGGCGGGAGTTGGAACGTCTTCTGCGCCATGAGCCGGCACAATTGCTTGCCGACAGGAAGACTGTTTCCGATGCGTTGCAGGCCGTTGGGGAGGTGAAAGACCGTCTGGCGCAGCGCTCGGCAATGGCCATGTTCCTCGGCGCGGAGGCGCGGCGGCTGGCGGGCGAACTGGCCGGGGCGGGCGCGGATGCGATCGTGCTCAAGGGAGTGGATTTTGCATCCCGCCTTTATGCACAGCCCGCGTTGCGGCTGTTTGGCGACATTGATTTGCTGGTTCGCGCGAGTGACTGGAAACGTGTGGGCGCGGCGATGGCGCGGCTGGAATACCGCGAATTGCCGGAGAAGCCGATGAAGCACAAGGATGGTTATGCAGAACGCAAGTGGGAACATCCGGCGATGCCCGGAGCGGTGGTCGAAGTGCATGACAATCTGGTGAATTCCCCCACCGTCCGGCGCGGCGTGTCCGTGCCGCTGGAGGATTTGCCGTTGGAACGCGGGCCTGACGGACGGCTCCGCGCCGCGCCGGCGGGTTTGTTGATCATTGCGGCGGTGCATGGCGCGCGCGGCCAGTCATGGTTTTGAAAAAGTGCAGCATCTGTGCGACATCGCGCAAGTGGTGCGGGGCCGGGCCGGGCCGATTGATGAGGAATCGCTGCGGGCGTACGCGGCAAAAACCGGCGCCGGCCTGTCTCTGGCAACCGCATTGGATTTGACGGCGCGTTCCTTGAACGAACCGGCGTGCGCGCAATTGCTGGCGCGGCTGGGGTTGTGCTGGCCGCGTCGAATCGTCCGGCTGCTTATGACGCCGGCAACGGTGGTGCGGTTGCAGGGGGCAGGTCGCCGCGGCGCAACATGGCGGCGGCGAACGTTGCGCCAGATGTTGAAGAGCCGCTGGTGAGCGTGGAGAACCGGTAGATTTCCTTGAGCCTTCCTT
>JBEKMU010000120.1:0-8511 GCA_049523555.1 Verrucomicrobiota bacterium
CGCTCGACCAGCCGATGAGATTTCCATGCGCGTCAGTGATGCTGACAAGCGTGTTGTTGAACGTGGCCAGAATGTTCGCGACGCCGGAAACAATGTTCTTGGCGTGCTTGGCCTTGATGATTTTTTTGGCCGCAGCGTCTTCGCCCAAAAGTTCGGCGGCGCTCGGTGCGGAACCGGCCACCGGCGTGCCCGCCGGTTTGGTCGCTTCAGCCGTTGGAGCTTCGGCCGCAGCCGGGGCTCCGTCCGTCGGCGCGGTCTTCTTCGCCGTTTTATCCCTGGCTGCCGCCGGCTTTTCTCCGGCCAGCTTGGCGGCGGATTTCTCCGCAGCCGCCATTTCAGGCTTCGCTTCCTTTTCCTTCTTGGGGGCGGATTTTTTCTTCTCGTCGGCCATGGACTGGTGAATGGTTGAAAGTTAAGAGTTGATGGTCTTAGTGGATGCCGGTCTTGGCGTTCGGGTTGCGCTGCACGCCAACGGTCTTGCGCGGGCCTTTGCGTGTGCGGGCATTGGTTTGTGTGCGCTGGCCGCGCACCGGCAAGCCGCGCATGTGACGTACGCCCCGATAACATTTGATGCCCTGCAGTCGCTTGAGGTTCATGCCAATTTCGCGGCGCAAATCGCCTTCGATGACATACTTGCCTTCCTGGATCGCATGGACGATTTGCGAAAGCTGTTGCTCGGTCAGATCCTTTGCGCGGATGCTTGAATCAATGTTTGCCCGCTCCAGAATCTCCTTCGAGTTGGACGGGCCAATGCCGTAAATGTAGCGCAGCGCTACGTCAATGCGCTTGTTCGGCGGAACTTCAACACCAATGATACGTGCCATATTTTGTTAAATCGTCAACCTTGTCGTTGTTTGTGCCGTTTGTTCGTGCAAATGACGCGGATGACACCGCGCCGACGCACAATTTTGCAGTGCTCGCACAATTTTTTAACTGACGCGCGAACTTTCATGTTCAAATCGTTTTTGGCTCAATCAAAATCCGCCCCGCCGACAAATCGTAGGGCGTCAATTGCAACTTCATCCGGTCGCCGGCTTTCAACCCGGCGAAACTCTTTTTTGCCCGGCCGGCCACGAACGCCGTCAACCGGTGTCCATTGGCCAGTTCCGCGCGATACGTGCCGTTCGGCAACGTCTCAATCACGCGACCTTCAACCTGGAAGGCTTCGTTTCCGGGCATGTCAAAATCTCCGGTTCACCCTCGGTGATCAAAACCGTATGCTCAAAATGAGCGGACAGTGAACCATCTTGCGTGACCACTGTCCAGCCGTCTTTCAAAATTTTTACGGCGGGCTGGCCGGCATTCACCATCGGCTCAATGGCCAGTGTCATGCCCGGCCGGAGCTTCTGGTCGCTCTTCGGATCCACAAAGTTCGGCACTTGCGGTTCCTCGTGCATCACGCGCCCGACGCCATGGCCGACAAACTCGCGAACGACACTGAATCCGTTGCCCTCGACATAATTTTGAATCGCGCGCGAAATGTCCGTCACGCGATTCCCCGGAACCGCCGCCGCAATGCCCTCATAAAGCGCGTGTTCCGTCACGTCCATCAACCGTTGCGCCAGCACGCCGCAACCGCCCACCGCGACCGTGCGCGCCGTGTCGCCGACAAAGCCTTTGTAAAACACGCCCACGTCCACGCTCACGATGTCGCCAAAGCGCAGTTCGCGGTTGCCAGCCAATCCGTGCACGACCTCGTCATTTACCGACAGGCACGTATGGCACGGATATTTGCGATAGCCCAAAAACGCGCTCTTCGCACCGCGCGCCTTGATTTGTGCCGCCGCGAATTCGTCCACCTCGCGCGTTGTCAATCCCGGTTTGATGAACGCGGCGACGGCTTCCCGCACCGCACCGGCCACGGCACAGGCCGGCCGCATCAACTCCAGGTCGCGCTCGCTTTTCAGAATGGCGTCTTTCAAATTTCAATCGTAATCCGAATCCTGTTCCCCATCCAATCGCCACCAGGATCAAGAAATATCAGAATCGTCCGCGCAACCGGCCTCTTTTCAAAAACCCGTCGTAATGGCGCATCATCAAATGCGATTCGACCTGGCGCATCGTGTCCAGCAAAACGCCGACGGTGATCAGCATGCTGGTGCCGCCGAAAAATTGGGACACGTCATAGGGAATGCTCATCTCGCGCGACAGGATGATTGGAATTACCGCGATGATCGTCAGGAAAATAGCGCCGGCGAGCGTGATGCGGCTCATCGCCTTGTGCAGATAATCACTCGTGCCCTGGCCGGGGCGCACGCCGGGAATGTAGCCGCCGTTTTTTTTCAAATCGTCGGCAATCTGGATTTCGTTGAACTGCGTCGCCACCCAGAAATACGAGAAGAACAAAATCATCAGCCCGTAAAGGGCCATGTAAAAAACCGAACGCTCGCCGAGCAACACCGCCAGTCCGTGGAAGAAATCATTCAAAAACGGGGTTTTGGCAAAAATTTCGGCCAGTTTCGAGCAAATCGGCTGCGGGAACAACAGGATGGATTGCGCAAAAATGATTGGCATGACGCCGGAATAATTCACGCGCAGCGGCATGAACGACGTGCCGCCCGAATAGAGTTTGCGCCCGACGGCGCGTTGCGCGTATTGCACGGGAATTTTCCGCTGCGCCTGCGTCACGGCAATGACACCGCCAATCACCAAAGCCAGCAGGAGCAGCAGCATCACCCCCGTGCCCATGAAATGATAATTCGACTCAACGCCACCGGCAGGATGAAACATGTCAACCAGCGCCGTCACCGCCCGCGGCAGCCGCGCCACAATGCCAATGGTGATGACCAGCGACACGCCGTTGCCGACGCCGCGCTCGCTGATTTGTTCACCGAGCCACATCAGCAGCATCGTGCCCGTCGTCATGACCAGCACGGTTTGAAAGAGATACAAAAACTGATTGTCAATGAGCACGAGCCGGCCTTGAAACCCTTGAAAAACCTTCTCGGGATTTTCCCAGTTGCCGGCAAAATACAAACCCTGCCCGAGGCATATCAGCACCGTCAGATAACGGCCGTATTGGATTATTTTTGCCCGGCCGCCCTCCTCGCGCGCCAGCTTGCTGAGTTTCGGCCAGACCGCCGTGAGCAATTGAACGATGATCGTCGCGCTGATATAAGGCATGATGCCCAACGCCCCGATGGCGCAATGCTCAAACGCGCCGCCGGCGAACGTGTTATACATCCCCAGCAATCCGCCGCTGCCCTGGGCGCGGCTGAAATACTCCGTCAACGCCGTGCCGTTCAAACCCGGAATGCGGATAAACGCGATCAGCCGGCACACCGCCAACAAGCCAAGCGTGAACAAAATCCGGGACTTCAGCTCCGGGATTTTGAAGCAGTTGGCAAACGTGTTGAAGATGTTGCGGAACATGCGTTAAACACCATCAAGCCTTTGCCGGCCCGGCGAGTTTGCGGTTGATGATTTCGCACGTCCCACCCTTGGCTTCGATTTTGGCGCGAGCCGAGGCGCTGAACGCGCTCGCGCTCACCACGAGCTTCCTGGACAATTCGCCTTCGCCGAGAATTTTCACGCCGCTGGCGCGGCCATTGGCCAGGCCGGACGAGCGCAAGGTCGTTTCATCCACTCGCGCGCCGTTGTCAAACCGGTCCAAATCGCCGACGTTCACCGCGACATAACGCGTGGCAAACCGCGCGTTGTTGAACCCGCGCTTGGGGATGCGGCGGATGAGCGGCATCTGGCCGCCTTCAAAACCGATGCGAATCGAACTGCCGGAACGCGCCGTCTGGCCCTTGCCGCCGCGACCGCTCGTCTTGCCATGACCGCTGGATTCACCCTGGCCGAGCCGCTTGCGGCGATGCTTCGCACCGGGACGGGGTTTCAAATCATGTAATCGCATAACGTAGTCAGTAGTCAACAGTCACCTGTCAGTAGCAATGCGCTGCCCGTCCGTGGTGAGTTTTCTACTGACCACTGACCACTGACTACTGACCATGTCCAATTCATAAACTTCTTTAACTCAAACCGCAGTTGCTTCCGCCGGTTTCGGCGCTTCAACTTTCCTGATCTCCAGACCGCGGCCCTTGTAAATATTCTCGCGCGTGCGAAGGCTCAACAGCGCTTTGAGCGTGGCCTTGACGACGTTCGCCGCATTCTTCGAGCCGAGCGATTTGCTCAAAACGTCCTTCACGCCCGCCGATTCCAAAACCGCGCGGACGGTCTTGCCGGCGATGATGCCGGTGCCCGGCGATGCCGGACGCAGCAAAACCTTGGCGCCGCCGAATTCGGAAAAAACCTCGTGTGGAATCGTCGCGTCTTTCAACGACACGGAAACCATTTGATTGCGGGCCAGTTCGCCGCCGCGCCGGATGGCATCGGCCACTTCGCCCGCCTTGCCCAACCCAACCCCCACGCGCCCTCTCTTGTCGCCGACGACGACCAGCGCGCTGAAATTGAACCGGCGTCCGCCTTTGACGACCTTTGCGGAGCGGTTGATGTAAACGACTTTTTCCGTGAGCTCTTCCGACGCGCCACCTTCAAAACTCATTTCGGGCGCTTCGGAAATGGACTTGGCGCGGCGACCGCGTCCACGCGGGCCGCGTTGCTGTTCACCTGCAACACCTGCAATTTTTTTGATATCAGCCACAATATTTTTCTGGTTTCAGGTTAAAATTTCAATCCGGCCTCGCGCGCCGCGCCGGCCAGCGCCGCCAGCTTGCCGAGCACCGTCACCGGCTTGCCGTCCTTGCCTTTGCCCTTGGACCAATGATAGCGCGCGCCGCCGCGGTCAAAAACAACGATCTTGATGCCCTTGGCGAGCGCGGCCTCCGCCGCCAATTTGCCGATGACCTTTGCGCTGGCCACGTTCGCCGCGAGCTGGTCGCGGCCGGGCGCACTCTTGCTCGTTGTCGAAGCCGCCGCCAGCGTCGTGCCGGCGTTGTCGTCAATGAACTGCACATAAATGTTCTCGTTCGTGAAGCGAACGCTCATGCGCGGGCGTTCCTTGGTGCCGCGGATTTTCCGGCGCACACGCCAGTGGCGGAGTTGCGCAAGCTTTTGTTTCTGTTCCGTTCTCATTTCATTGCGTCACGGATTTTGCCGTGAACCAAAATTTTTACTGTACCGTCTTGCCTTCCTTGCGCTGGACATATTCGCCCGCGTAGCGCACGCCCTTGCCCTTGTAAGGCTCCGGCGGATAGAAGCTGCGGAGTTCGGAGGCGACCTGGCCGACGAGCCGCCGGTCCGGGCCTTCAATCGTAAGTTTCGTGTTCTCCTCGACCGTCACTTTGATCTGGTCGGGAATCGCGTAGTTGATGGGATGTGAAAAGCCCAGCACGAGGTTCACGTTTTTGCCCTGAACGGCGGCCTTGAAGCCGACGCCCTGGATTTCAAGTTTCTTGACGAAGCCTTCGGTCACCCCCCTGACCATGTTGTTGACGAGCGCGCGGCTCAAACCGTGGAGCGCCTTCGCCTGGGCGTCGTCGCCTGCGCGGCTCACGACGATTTTGCCGTCCTGCACCTTGAGACTGGTGCGGCGCGGCAATTCCCAGTCGAGCTTGCCCTTCGGGCCTTCGACAAAAATTTTCTGCCCCTTCACCTCCACTTTCACCTTTGGAGGGATGGCAATCGGTTGTTTTCCAATACGCGACATAAATCAAATTTTCACCAGACGTAACAAAGCAATTCGCCGCCCAGGTTTTTCTTGCGCGCCTGTGTGCCGGTCATCACGCCTTCCGGCGTGGAAATCACCGACACACCCATACCGCCGAGCACGCGCGGGATTTCCGTCGCGCCGACATAATGGCGCAGACCCGGCTTGCTGATGCGGCGCAACCCTTCAATCACGTTTTTTTTGCCCTGATACTTGAGCTTGAGCTTGATCGTTTTGGGCATGCCGGCCTCAACGGACACGTC
The DNA here is from genome assembly GCA_049523555.1 of Verrucomicrobiota bacterium. GTDB lineage: Bacteria > Verrucomicrobiota > Verrucomicrobiia > Limisphaerales > UBA11358 > UBA11358. The sequence continues at coordinate 5,875 of JBEKMU010000120.1, forward strand.
CGCAACGTAGCCTTCCTTTTTGAGGATGTTCGCCAGACTTTCCTTCATCCGCGAGTGCGGCATTTCCACCGTCGGCAGCAATGCGCGGCCGGCGTTGCGGATGCGGGTCAACATGTCAGAAATCGGATCGGTCATAAATTTACCAACTGGCTTTCACAACGCCGGGAATCAAACCATTCAACGCCGCTTCACGAAATGTGAGGCGTGAAACACCGAATTTGCGCAGATAACCGTGGCGGCGGCCGCTCATCGCGCAGCGATTCACCAGCCGCGACGGGCTGGCGTCGCGCGGCAACTTGGCGAGGCCGGCGTAATCGTGCCTGGCCTTCAGTTCCGCGCGAATCGCGGCGTATTTCTTCACCGTTTCAGCTTTGCGCTTGTTGCGCTCTCTCCATGCTTTTTTGGCCATAATTTCTTTCGTTCTCGTCCTCGATGACGATTACGAGGACGATAAATTCTTCATTTGGCTTCCGGTTTTGCCTCGGCGGCGGCTTTGGCCGGCGTTTCCTTCGCTTCCGCCAGTGGAAAACCCATCAGCTTCAGCAAATCCTGCGCCTCAGCGTCGTTCCGCGCACTGGTCACAATCGTGATGTCCATGCCCTGCGTGCGTTTGATTTTGTCCAGTTCAATTTCCGGGAAAATCGTCTGTTCGGCGACGCCGAACGTGTAATTGCCGCGCCCGTCGAATTTACGCGGCGACAAGCCACGAAAGTCTCGTATGCGCGGCAGCGCGGTGGCGACGAGCCGGTCGAAAAATTCGTACATCGCGTCACGGCGCAACGTCACGTGGCAGCCGATGGGCTGGCCTTCGCGCAATTTGAAGTTCGCGATGTTGTGACGCGACTTGCTGATGGCCGGTTTGCGGCCGGTGATGAGCGCGAGGTCTTTCGCCGCGTCTTCGACCGCGTTTTTTTCCAGCGACGCGCTGACGCCCATGTTCACCACGATTTTCACCATGCGGGGAATCTGGTGGACGTTGGCGTATTTGTGCTTTTCCTTCAGCGCCGGCGCCACTTCGTTCACGTATTTGTTGTAAAGTCTGGTTTTCATGGCTCAATCAGGCATTTGCCGCCGGCGCGGGCTGTTGCGCGCGCGCGTCAAAAAGCTCCGCCTTCATCACATTGGAAATGTGGATGGTCCCTTCGCGCTCGACGATGGCGCCCTGCGGATGTTGCTGGCTCTTGCGCATGTGGCGCTTGATCAATTGCAAGCCTTCGACGATGACGCGCGCTTTTTTGGGGGACACGGCGATGATTTTACCGCGCTTGCCTTTTTCCTTTCCGGCCAGCACCACCACTTCGTCGCCCTTTTTCACATGACACTTCATAAAATTTTCAAATCATCCTACCTGCTGTAGCCGCAAGCTTCAGCTTGCGATTCGCAGCCTGAAGGCTGCGGCTACATTGACAGTCAAATTCATTTTCAAATCACTTCCGGCGCGAGCGAGATGATTTTCATAAACTTCTTGTCGCGCAACTCGCGCGCCACCGGCCCGAAGATGCGCGTGCCTTTCGGGTTCAATTCCGGGTCAATGATAACGACCGCGTTGCTGTCAAAGCGCAGATACGAACCGTCGCTGCGGCGGATCGGCTGTCTCGTGCGGACGACCACCGCGTTGTGAACCTCGCCCTTCTTCACCTGGCCGTCCGGCGCGGCATCCTTGATGTGGACCTTGATAATGTCGCCCACGTGCGCATAACGCTGGTTGCGGCCCAGCACGCCGATCGCCCAGGCGATCTTCGCGCCCGTGTTGTCCGCCACGTCCAAATGGGAACGAATTTGCAACATAAAATCTCGTTACTCCGCCACCGGCGCGACGCCTTGATTGCGTTCCACCACTTCCAGCAACCGCCACCGTTTCGTCCTGGAAATCGGGCGCGTTTCCTCAATGCGCACGCGGTCGCCCGGCTTGGCCTCGCCCTTTTCGTCATGGGCGTAAAATTTCTTGTAAGCGGTCACCACCTTGTGGAACCGCCGATGCGGAAACCGGCGTTCGACACGCACGACGATGGTCTTGGCCATCTTGTTCGCGATGACTTCGCCGACGCGCTGTTTGCGTTGTCCGCGCGCCGTTTCCGTTGGATTCACAGTGTCAGCCATACGATTAAGCCGCTTTGTTGCGTAATTGCGAGATGCGCGTTTCGAGCCGCGCGATGTCGCGGCGCAGCGTGCGCAGGCGCGCCGACTTTTCCAGTTGGGCGCTCGCCTGCTGCAAACGCAGGTTGAACGTTTCGTGGCGCAGGTCGCGGCTCTTGGCCGACAACTCCACCAGCGTCATGTCTTTCATTTCCGCAAACTTCATAAAATTTCCGCCTACCGGCTCAGGTGATGCCGCGAAATAAACTTGGTTCTGACCGGCAGCTTCGTCGCCGCCAGGCGCAACGACTCGCGCGCCTCCACTTCCGTCACGCCGTCCACCTCAAACAGCACGTTCGCCGGGCGAATCACCGCCACCCACGATTCCAGCGGGCCTTTGCCCTTGCCCATGCGGGTCTCCAGCGGCTTCTTCGTGAACGACTTTTGCGGAAAGATGCGAATCCACATTTTTCCGCGCCGTTTCAGGTTGCGGGCGATGGCCACGCGCGCGGCCTCAATCTGCTTTGTGTCCATCCAGCAGCGCTCCAGCGCCATCAATCC
>JBEKMU010000121.1:0-8429 GCA_049523555.1 Verrucomicrobiota bacterium
ACCTGTTGCACGATGTCCGGGCAGGCGGCGTAAAACGGGTTGCAGGCTTCGCGGGCCTGGAAGAAAGCGTCCGGGTTCTGGGCCGTGCCGCGCAGCACCGGATGATCGGGCGACATCGCCCGCGCGCGATGTTCGGCGATGAGTTTGTCGTCAATCAACGCGCGCAAGTCGGCTTCGGTGAGCATCTCAATCTTCTGCACCTCGTGCGACGTGCGGAAGCCGTCAAAGAAATGCACGAACGGAATCCGCGAGCGCAGCGTGGCCGCCTGCGCAATCAGGGCGAAGTCCGGGGCTTCCTGCACGCTGGCCGACCCGAGCATGGCCCAGCCGGTCGAGCGCATGGCCATGATGTCACTGTGATCGCCGAAAATGGAGAGGGCGTGGGTCGCGATGGCACGGGCGGTGACGTGGAAAACCGTGGGCAGCAGCTCACCCGCGATTTTGAACATGTTCGGAATCATCAGCAGCAGCCCTTGTGAGGCCGTGAACGTGGTGGCCATGGAACCGGTTTGCAGCGCGCCGTGGACCGTGCCGACGGCGCCGCCTTCGCTCTGCAACGTTATGATGGACGGGATGGTGCCCCAGAGATTCTTTTTGTTTTCGGATGTCCATTGATCGCAGAACTCGGCCATGGGCGATGACGGGGTGATGGGGTAGATGGCCATGACCTCGTTGAGGCGGTAGGCGACGTGGGCGACGCCTTCATTGGCGTCCAGCGTTAGTTTCGGTCTTGTGTTCATTTTGATGAAAAATTCAAAGTCATTGCGACACTGAAACGGCCGTTACGACGGCGAAATTCAACCGGCCTTGCGCATCGCCGACGGCTCTCAAATCAAGGTAAGTCGGGGCGCTGCGGCGACCCCCACCTTTTTTGTCAAAGAAACAACATCCGTTGCTTCGGATGCGCAAAACTCAAATGCCAGACCCAAATAAAAAACCGCGGATTTCACGGATGCCGCTGATATTTCTGGCCGCAACTTGTCACGCCGTAGTCGGACGAAGGCGGAAAAAGCACAAAAGGCGCAAAACGTTAACCACGGATGGACACAGATGATCCGATCCGTTTCATGCCACTTGTCACCTGTCACTTGCCTGCCGGGCCGAAGCTTCTGAGCGAAGGCGGGTCACTCGTCAATTGTCACTTGTCACCTGCCACTTGCCTGCCAGGGCGATAAGATCGTCTTTGGGCTGGCGGAGGCATTCCTTTTCTGCTATAATGATTCAGTGCCAGAAGCACCCGGAATTTTTTGCGCGCCCCATGAAGCTTGAGGACGCGCTCAAACGGAGTGCTCGACCCTCCCCTCGCCGCCGGGATTGAAGCGGGTGGATTACCGGAAATGGACAAAGATATGACATGCGAAACAGAAATGAACCAGTTTTTCGCGCGCAATTGTTTCTCCGAAAAGGAACGCGAAAAAGTCAAGGCATCGTTGGCCTACCAGTTCGCGGTGGAAAAGAATGACGCCACGCAGGCACAGGAGTTTGCCTGCCGCATTCTCGAAGGCAAACCGCTAACCCCTTGATTCCATGGGCAAATCCCAAATAGCAGGGACCGTAAAAGGTTATCTCGGCGAAACCATGGTCCACAAAATCACCCGCGCCGTGGGCGTCGTGGAAAGTGTGACTGAAGCCCGGGACGGCTGGCCGCCGGAGATTACGTTGAAGCTCCCGGCCGGCTCCCTCAAGAAAGGCCGGCTCAGCGATTCCCGGGAAGCCAGCGCCAGCGAATGGGAAAAAATCTCCCCGGCGTGACCGCTGAAATTTAACGCAACGACGCAAAGACGCCAACCACACGAAATTTCGGAGGGCGGAGCTCCGCGACGCCCCAGACGCAAAATCTTGGACACCATACCCCAGACGAACCGCGGATTTCACGGATGCCGCTGATATTTCTGGCCGCAACTTGTCACGCCGTAGTCGGACGAAGGCGGAAAAAGCGCAAAAGGCGCAAAACGTTAACCACAGAGAACGCAGAGAACACAACTTGTCGCGCCGAAGTCCGACGAAGGCGGAAGAAACACTCAACGCTCAACCCTCAACCTTTCCAGAATCCTCCGGATACAGGATTCTGGAAAACTCAACTCGTGCTCCCAAATCCGGACCACCCGCCACCATGTCGCGCTTCTATCTACTTATTAGATGGTGGACTCCAGGTTTTAGCGGGGAGCGTACCGGGCGATCGCCGTCCGCAGGGTCTCAAGTTCGAAAGGTTTGCAGATGAAGGAATCAACGCCACCCAAGGGGCAGTCGGAAGACTGAAGTTTTTCAGGATAGGCCGTCAGCATCACGACGGGCTGCTCGGGTGAGCGCCTTTTGATGGCCGCGGCCAACTGATCGCCTTTCATTTCCGGCATAAGGTAGTCGGTGAAAATCATGTCGAACTTGCCGGGCTTAAACAGGGCCAGCGCCTCGGCGCCGCTTTTGGCCGCGTCAACGACATGACCGTCACTCGCGAGCAGTATCTGGAGGCTGAGGCAGACGAGAGGTTCGTCGTCCACGACCAGTATGTGTCTTTGCTGGCCAGTGCGTTCGTTCATCATCGCCACAAAAAGGCAATTTCCGTGCCAGTTCTTTTGTTTTTTTTGACCGCCTGGCTTGGGCGTCGGCCATCGCTTTTGGGTATGTTGCCGTGTCCCGTTTCGGGAGAACAAACGCACCACCAACCGCGTGAGGCAACGCCTTTTACGCTGCCCGCCAGCCGGCTCGTTTTTTAACCACGGATGGACACAGATGGACACGGATTATTTGCCACGAAGAGGCACAAACGGCGCAAAACTTTAACCGCGAAACTCGCCAACCATGCGAAAGTTCGGAGGGCGGAGCTCCGCGAAGCCCCAACTTTAACCACAAAGAACACGGAGATCGCAAAGAGAAGAGCCTGTGAATTCCTTTTTCTATGTGTTCTTTCGCGGCCATTTCAAGTGCCCCTCAATCCGCTTCACGAGCCTGTCCACATTGGATGTTGAATGTCTTGCCGAGGCGAAGCGGAGCGAAGACTGGTGAATGTTCAATGTTTCCCACCGCGTGAGGCTGAAAGCCTTTTTACACGGCCCTTATGCCTTTTGCCTTGCGCCTTGATAGCTGGTGTTCCCAGATTCGCACCACCCGCCAGGCTTGCCAGCCGGTTGAAACCGATTAACCTGCCGTCATGCCCGAATTGAGCCGAATGCGGCCGCAGGGCTGGAAGCCCGCGAACAGGCCTTTCCGCAAACGGAAATAGGGGCGAATTGAACCGATGAAAAAATCTGCAAAGATTCCATGGTTGCGTTTTGGGGTAGGTTTGTTGTGTCTCAATGCGTGGACAGTTTATCCACAGGAACTCAAACCCCAACCCGAAACAACGGTGCCAGCCACCACAAATAAACTGCTGGATAATGCTTCGTCACGACTCACTCCGCCTCCACCAAATTCTTTGGAACCTGAAAAAACCAACCTTGCGCAACCAGGCGAGATAACAACCCTCAACGGGAAAACCTACAAAAGCGCGACCGTGCAAAGGGTTGACCCTGATGGATTGACGATTGGATACACGCCAGCCGGCGGCGGAACCGGTGCGGTGAAAATTAAATTTAAAAATCTGCCTGACGACCTGCAGCGACAATATAAATACGATCCTGACAAAGCGGCTGCATACGAAGCACGGCAAGCGCAAGGAATGGCGGCATGGCGCGCCCAACGTGAGAAAGAAACCGAAGCTGCAAAACGGGCCGCAACCCAGCGAGCCGAGCAAGACGCGCTCGAACAGCAGAAAAAGGAAGAACTCGAACAGCAGGGAAAAACGGCGCAAAAGGAAATGACAGAACAGCAAAAAAAGGAAGCGCAAAAGCAAATCGAAGCGACATGGTCCGGGTTCACATCAAGTGTGAAGGCGGGGAGAATAACCAACTAGACAGCATTCGTGTTGAACGTAAAACCGGCTCGTTACGCCGGCGCAATCCTGGTCAATTGGGGGGAGTGTCAACAATGTTGATCCTTGGCTATTGAAGCTGCGCAGCCGCGTGGCGTAGCTTTACATGGCTATACGCGGATGGACACGGATTCCCATCGCGCTAAACTGGCGACGTGAACCGAGACCAACTGACGAAAGCGCGCCGCAGTTGGAACATGAGTCGAATTCGCGGCAAGAACACGACGCCTGAACGCATCGTGCGTTCCCTGCTGCATCGGATGGGCTACCGCTTCCGTTTGCATATCCGAATCCCGATAACCGCGAAAGACGCAGAGCACAATAAACTTGTTGGCCGCAAAGGAACGCAAAGAACACAAAAACGATTCCCTCTCCGCCTCGAACGGGGAGAGGGTCAGGGCGAGGTGTCGAAAAAGTCCACGCTCCGATCTCTCGTAGTTTGCCCTGACATCGTCCTGCCCAAGCACAAAACGGTGATCTTCGTCCACGGCTGTTTCTGGCATCGGCATCGCGGCTGCAAGAACTGCACGACGCCCATGCACCGGCGCGAATGGTGGCTCGCCAAACTTGAAGGCAACGCCACGCGCGACAAGCTGCATCAACGCGCACTGCGCAAACTCGGCTGGCGCTCGATTGTGATTTGGGAGTGTCAGACCGAAAAGCCAAAGACACTGGATCGTCTCAGTCGAAAGCTCTCGAAACTGATTGGCTGACCCGGCCCGCCCGCTTCGCCTTGGTGAAAACGTCAGCCGTCAACCATCCTCCTTTACGTCCAACGCAAAACAGGTTACTTTATGTCTGTTATGATCGTTCCACTCTCGAAAGTGCAACTTCGTCAGGACGAAGACGGCGTGTGGATTGCCAAATCCGCCCTGCTGCCCGGCTGCCATGCACACGGGCGCGACCGTGGCGAAGCCACCTTGCGATTCCAACAGGCTGCCAAGGCGCATCTGGAAGCTTTGCTCGAAACCGGACGCCCCATACCGTCCGCCTTCCGCGACAAATTCGTCCTCGCCGCCTGACCTGTGGGCAAATATCCCTCTTGGAACTGCCGTCAACTTGACCGTCGTCTGCGAGAGATTGGCTGTGAACTTCTTCGCACCACCGGGAGCCACCGGCATTACTCGAATCCCTTCCGCCCCGACCGGCTCATCACGTTTGCGTGGCATCCGGGCGACGTGCCCCGCGGCATCATCGCCGACATCGTCGAAGACCTCGGCATCAGCCGCGACGACTTTTACTTCAAGAGATTCTGAACCGCGAAATTTCGGAGGGCGGAGCTCCGCGACGCCCAAACTTTAACCACAAAGAACGCAGAGAACGCAAAAGGGGGGGCGAGACTCCGTCGAGCTGTTGTAAAACTCTCAACTCTCAACCTTCAACTCTCAACTGTTGTGCCAACTCCGCATTTCAACGGCCTCCGACCGCTTCGCCCTGGTGAAAACGTCAGGCATGGTTGCAATTCTCCGTCATGGCTGATAGATTCATTCTGTGAAACAAATGAACTACGTCATTTACCGAGAGGACGAATTTTTTGTCGCCCAATGCCTCAACGTGGACGTGTCCAGTTTTGGATCCACGCGGGAGGAAGCCGTGGCCAACCTGAAGGAGGCGGTCGAACTTTATTTTGAGGCCTAAAGCCCGCAGTTTTCTTGTCACCCGCCACCTGTCACTCGTCACAAACGGTAATTGTAGTGTCCGCCAATCCGGCCTGACACCGCAAGATTTCGGGTTCTGACCGTATCTGCATTCCCATTCTTCAATTTCAAACGCCCGGGTCAGTCGGGCCATCCGGGCGGGACGCATCGGTGGTATCAACAGGTTTCCGGGGCTTTTGCTTGAAGTGCCGGAGGATTAAGTTGCCTAGTGCGCCGGCGCTGAGCACCCAGATCAGCGCCACCACCATACCGGGCAGTATTTTGCAGAGCCAAGGGCTGATCACAAAACCGAAGAAATACAGGTATCCCACCAGACCGGCAAACAAAGTGAATTTCCTTGCGCTGACAGGCGTGCCGTCCTTGGGCAATTTGCCGTCCCGGTGCAAGCAATATTCCAGTATCACGGCTGGGAAAAACATCAAAGCGCCGAGAGGAATGAACAAAATCGCGACCATCGCAGAAACCATCTTGACCTGGAGGTTGCGCTTCCGAAAGGAGTCCCGCCCGAACTCGTGGCCGCTGGAATCTTTGACCAGCCAGACCTGATTGGTGGCGTTGACCAGAAGCGTGAGATTGGTATCACGATGACATACGCGGTCGAAGCATGGCCAGAATTCGTTGTAACGAACCACCCGGTGATCGGCGGAATGCAATTCGAGAGCCCGGATATTATTCGTGGCGTGGGGATCGCGGACTTCGGTAAAGGAGAGAACCTTTTGCAGCGGCAATTCATGCAGGTCGGCGTCGGCCGGCGGTTTGAGGTGGAAATACCGCCAGCCGGCCCACGAACCGAAGCCCAGCAGGAGCAATCCGGCAAGCAACAAAATCCGATGCAGCAGAATCTTCGGATCACCTGGCTGATCATCGGGAACATTGAATCGGTAACGAAAACCCGGCACGTCGCGGATGCTAAATTCGCGCCTCCCGCTGTCAAGTGGCTTCGCGTATCATGTCACTGCGCTTGCCGGGTCGAAGCGCAGCGAAGACCGGTCACTCGTCACCCGTCCGCACTCTGCACTCCGCATTCCGCACTTGGTCCGGCCTTCAGCATTTAGCCTTTAGAATTTCGCCTTCGTTTTCCCGCTTCGCCTTGGTGAAAACGTCAGGCATGGTTTAACCACGGATTAAGCGGACGTAACAGGCTGCGTTTCGGCAAGCGACATGCGCGCCGCGACCCATTCATTCAACCTGCGATTGCACACCGTGCATGTTCTGTAACACATGCTGACGCCGCGCATGTCCATCTTCTCCTGTGAAATTACCTGTTGCGTTTTCCGCTGACAAACCCAGCAGTCTCGATTCACATGCCGCACAAACCAAGTCATAGCCATTTTCCGGTTTAGATTCAACCGACAGACTACCAGAACGCCAGCCGCTGTCTCGTTCTAGTTTGGAACATCCGCTGCGTTGGATTCACCGTAATCAGCGGCTAGTGCCAGACGCCGTTCTATTTCATCCGCCGTATGCGGAAACATCCGGTCATAAAGGCCGCTCCATTGCGCGTCGCTCGGATATAATTCCTCGTCCGCCAGTTCACCCGCGTCTGCGCGATGCCATGCTTCGGCGGCAAAGCGCTTCAACACGCGCGGCCAGCCGCTGTCCGTTTCTGCAAATCCGTCCGGGTGCAGGCCGGGAAAAAGATACGCGACGCAGCACCATGCGCGAATAAAGGTTTCGTGCGGGAGTTCATTCAGTGGTTGTTTCATCGCCTGCCGCAGTTCGCGAGCGGCGGAACGCAGACGATTTGGAATGTAAATGGAATCGTTCATACCACCATCTGCTTTACCAAGTTTCCCGCTGTTTGCCAGGAGAAATTTTCATAAAAGTAGTTCCGCCACGATTTCTGCAATCTGCTTCGCCAGCAACGGCGGCACGGCGTTGCCGACCTGCTTGTATTGCTCCGTGCGTGGACCTTCAAAAAAATAGTTGTCAGGGAAAGTTTGCAATCTTGCCGCTTCCCGCACAGTCAGGCTCCGGCATTGCGACGGGTCGTAGTGAATGTAGTAATGCCCGTCTTTGGAGATGTGTGAAACGACGGTTGTAGATGGGCGACCTGCCAGTTGGACACGAAACCGGTCGTTAAACTTGGTTTCCTTCAACGCCTCCTTCACGTTCTCGTGCTCCGGCAACAAAGCTGTTGGTAAATCCTCCAGCAACGGTGAACGCCCGAACTTGCGCGCGAAGACGGCAGCAAAAAAGTAACGGTGGAGGTCTGCGCGAATGTGGCCGCGCGTTTCGTGATTGCAAACACCCTTGAGCCTCGCATCCACAAACCAGCGCTTGTGACATTCCGGCTTCACGCTTTCAGCCAGAAAATGATTACCACGGCTTAAACCTGCTCCAACCCTTTTGACTGCACTGGTCAATGCCTCCCGCAAATCAGCAGGCATCTCGCCGTTTACGAGCCATTTGGCGGTTGCGATATCATGCACTGCATCACGCCATGCCTCTGCCGAATCCAATTCTTTCGACAGGCCGCTGCGCAGCTTTGGAAGGTCGCCAATGACATGCTCAATCGCAACTTGCGTCTCGGATGGCTGCAAAAGATCGGGTTCGCTTGGCCAATCTGACCGGATGCCAAGTATAATGATTCGATGACGGGCTTGAGGCACTCGAAAATCCTCCGAATGAATCACAAAATCTTCAGGCTCAAAGCGCCCATCAAGTTCGCCGGAAGTCGCAACCAGTGGAAATAACTGATATTCCAAATCGTCTGTTTTGCCAGAGTCAGTGGCAAAAAGTGGGTGCTTCAAGTCGTCAAGAATTCGTTCAAAGATTCGTTCCTTTTTTACTGTTGCAGAAAGAAGTCCTTTGACGTTTTCCATTACAAACACCGGCGGATGGTGAACGGCAAGAATGCGTAG
>JBEKMU010000122.1:0-8177 GCA_049523555.1 Verrucomicrobiota bacterium
AGTCTTCTCCAGATAGGGCGGCTGGACGAGGCAATTACTCAGTTCCAAAGATCGCTGGAAATTCAGCAAAATTACTCAGCATATTACAACCTCGGCCGTGCTTTTCGTCAAAAAAGGATGGCGGCCGAAGCAATGGCCTGTTATGAAAAAGCCGTTGAACTTCAGCCCCAATTTATACCGGCACAAATAGACCTGGCTTGGATGCTGGCGACCTGGCCGGAGCCGTCGGTGCGCAATGGCGGTAAGGCCGTCGCCTTGGCCGAGCAGGCCAACCAGTTTTCCAAGGATAAAGACCCGCTAATTCTTCGCACTCTGGCGGCGGCTTATGCGGAAGCGGGGCGATTCCCCGAAGCGGTAGTGACCGCAAAACAGGCGTTGGCATTAGCGGTGACTCAATCGAACACGGGGTTGACAAATGTATTACAGACGGAGATTGGACTTTATCAGACTAATTCCCCCTGCCGTTCCATAAACAATTAAATGTCCCCCATCTCCCGCGTTTTGATGTAATTAGTCAACCATTACAATCCTTTTTGGCTCATCGCTCTCAAGTCGGATTCTATGTCGTTTCAACTGACCTAACAAAGGCTCACGAGAGGCCAATCGGATTCCCATTGCTGGACAGCTTGGCCGCCAGGTGTCAGATATGCCATGGTCCACAAATACTTGAGATGTGGTGTCATCAGCGCCAAAATTTCCGGCAAGTACGTTTGACCACACATGACAGCAACCAGCGGGACTTTGGCCTTGGCACATCGTTCGGCCAGTTCGCCGTAAAGTGGAAGATACTCCCTTGGATATGTTCGGATGCGCGGGCCGCGCGTCCTCACCTCAGTCCATCACGGCGGCGAAACGCAGACCGCGCGTGCTGACGCGGAGTTGTTGGAAGCCGAATTCCGCCATCACCATCTCGTAAATCACGACGCCGGTCAGAATCACGTCGGCGCGCAATTTGGGCAGGCCCACGATTTCCTTGCGCTCGGCCAGCGGCAGGCGCCACAAGCGCCGCCGATGCGACTTTACCCGCTCCAGGCTGAGCCGCGTGGCCTCAATCCGCTCGCGGTCGTAGCGATCCAGTTTCGCCTCGATGCGCGCGAGAATGCTCGTCGTGCCGCCCGTGCCGACGAGTTGAATTTCCCCGGAGGATGAACGGGCCTCGCGCCGCAAGGCCGGATCCAGTTTGGGGCGGACTTCGTTTTCCAGAAAATCCCTTATCCAATCGCGGCAGGCGTTGAATTCGCCGCGCGTGGGCGGGTCGCTGTGCGGAAATTTTTCCATGAGCCGCACCGTGCCCAGCGGAAAACTGCGCGCAAAATGCTTGTGCTCGCCCTGGCCGAGAATGAATTCCGTGCTCCCGCCGCCAACATCCAGCAACAGCAACGGCGCCTTCGCCAGTTCCGCGTCCGTGGTCACACCCTGAAACGCCCATTCGGCCTCCCGTTCGCCGGAAATGATTTCGACTTTGAGATCGGACGCGCGCTGGATGGCCGAGGTGAGGTCGCCGGGATTCACCGCGTCGCGCGCGGCGCTGGTGGCGATGACGCGGATGGAATCGGAATTTCTCTCGCGTGCGATTTGGGCGAATTCCCAGACGGCTTCGGCGGTACAGGCGACCGCTTCCGGCTGGAGCCGGTGTGTTTCGTAGAAGCCCCGGCCCAGCCGCGTCTGGCGGCTTTCCTCGTGCACCGGCCGCACGTCGCGTCCCGATACGTCGGCGACCAGCAACTTGATCGAGTTGGTGCCGACATCAATGACAGCGCGCCTTCGCCCAGACGCTGTTGCCGGGGCTTCGGCGCCGCAGGCGCGGCGGACGGGTTCCATGAGGCGGAAAGCTACAAGGCGCCGGCGCGGAAACCCAACTGAAAAATGTCACATTCCACGAACGCTGTTGCATCTTGACACTGCCACTAAACATGCCATTGCAAATCGGAGCGCCGATTTCCAAATCGGCATTGGCAGAGGGTGGAATTGCGCTCGAAGTGCCGGAACGGAGTCCGGCGCTCCAGTGGTAGTGTCAAGATGCACCCCATGAACGTTGCGCCGAAACGGCCCGGGTGTATTTTCCCGGCATGAAACTCTACATTTTACGGCACGGCATCGCGGTGATGCGCGACGATCTGGACTTTAAAAACGATGCCAAACGTCCGCTCACGCCCAAGGGCAAACGCCAGCTCCGGCAGACCGCCGCCGCCATGAAGAAAATGGGTTTGCGCTTCGACCTGATTCTTTCCAGCCCGTATTTGCGGGCGAAGCAAACCGCCGAAATCGTCGCCGAATCCTTGAAATTGATAAAGCAGCTCAAATTTTCCGATGCCCTTGTGCCGGACGGCAGCCCGAAAAATCTGATCAGGCAGTTGAACGAATCAAAACCCCTGCCGGAAAACGTTTTGCTTGTCGGCCACGAACCTTATTTGAGTTGCCTGATTTCGTTGCTGACAACAGGCGGTATGGACCTGACGATGGATTTCAAAAAGGGCGGCCTGTGCAAATTGGAAATCGGGAAGTTAAGTCATGACCGGTGCGCGACGCTCGTGTGGCTGCTCACGCCGCGGCAGATGAAGTTGATGGTGTGACAGAGGCCGTTTTGGGTGGGGCGAGACTCCCGGCGAGCCGGCTCCAAAGTGGTTGACGACTCGCGAGGACGCTCGCCCCACCAGAGTTTGCCCAAGACGAATTCAACCGACGCGGAACGAAATTCGCTGAATCAAATTCTTTCCGAAGCCGTGTTGCAACCGGTCGAGAATTTCCTTCCGGCGATAGCGGACGATTTCGGCGAGCCATACGTTGCTGTCCACGTTCACGAACAGCGTGCCCTTGCGCAGGCCGACCGGTTGGGCGTGTGCGACGATGTTTGGGTCGAGCAGTGAGTTCCACACCTTGACGACCTCGGCCTCGGCGCGGCGGTCATCCATGCGCAACTCCGCCGCCACTTTCGGCAGCACATCGCCGACACGCCGGGCACGCATGGCTTGCGCGGTTTCCAGAGGCGACAAATCCACGCCGCGCCACTGCGCCAGCACGCGCTGACGGCCGGTCATTTTGCCTGCTCCCAAGGGCGGAATGTATTTGGTCGGCGGCATCGAGGGAAAAGCATCGGCGGAACCGGCGGGGAAAGCAAGCAGGCAGGATTTGTGGCGATTTTACGCTTGCCAAAATTGACTTTGTAATGCAAAGGCATCGCATGGAACCAAACTGGGCTGTTGAACATCTTCAAACCATCCGCACTTTGATGGAACGTTCCGCCGTGTATCGGCGCGCGCTCGCACCTATCATGCTTTTTGTCGGTTTTATCGGCGTGCTCGCCGCAGTGGTTGGGCTGTCTTTTCATCTGGATTCGCCAAAGGACTTTAGCGGGCTCTGGCTTGCTGCTGCGGTTGTGGCGATTGTTGGTGCACTGCTTATCGCGCGAAAACAGGCATTCAAAGATCGTGAACCTTTTTGGTCGCCACCAACACGTCGAGTGACACAGGCTTTGCTGCCGCCCTTGATCGCCGGTATGATTCTTGGCGTGGTGTTCGGACTGGGATCGTCGGGCAATTACATTGATTTCACGCTCTTACTGCCTTTTCTTTGGGCATTGTTTTACGGCTGCGCGCTGCATGCAGCTGGATTTTTTATGTCGCGCGGCGTGAGGTGGTTCGGCTGGATTTACATTGGATTAGCTTGCGGAAGCTTGTATTTCTTGACGGAGTTTCGGCCGGAGGCTGATTTTAGCGCGCACTGGCTCATGGGCTTTTTCTTTGGTGTGCTGCATCTGGCCTACGGCGCGTACTTGTATCTGACCGAAAGGGGAAAGAATGCGGCGTGAATCCGGAACCTTTTCTACAGCTCGACCGCGTGATTCACGAGAAAGGCCGGCTGGCGATCATGTCCATGCTCGCCGCCTCGCCGGAACTGTCGTTTACCGAATTGCGCGACGCGCTAGAAATGACCGACGGCAACCTCACCACCCACATCCGCGCGTTGCAGCAGGAAGGCTACGTGGCCGTGGCCAAGTCGTATCAAAACAACCGCCCGCTCACCACCTGCTCGCTCACCGCGTCGGGCCGCAAGGCGTTCGCTGATTACATCAATCTGCTGGAACAAATCGTCCGGCAAAACAGGTTCAAGTAAAAATCTTTTGAACAAATTGAAACCGCCGTGGTCTTTTACTTTGTATCACAAAGTTAATTTGCCGGACCGAACATGAAAATCATCCGCGCTGAACATCTGGGCATGTGTTTCGGGGTGAAAGATGCCGTCACCCTGGCCTTGGAAACCGCGCGCCGCGAACCGCTGACCATTCTGGGCGATCTCGTCCACAACGAAACGGTGGTGGCGGAATTGCGGGCGAAGGGCATTCACGTGGCACAGCAACCTGGTGATGTAAACACGCGGACGGTGATGGTCACGGCGCACGGCGCTTCGGAACGCGCGATGGACGAAACACGCGGGCGCGGCCTGAGCGTGGTCGAAGCGACCTGCCCGTTGGTGCATGCGGCGCATCGCGCGGTGACGCGGCTCGTGCGCGAGGGTTTTCATCCAGTCATCATCGGCAAAAGTGACCACGTGGAAGTGCGCGGCATGACTGGGGACCTTGATGCGTTTGACGTGGTGCTTTGCGAAGAGGACGTGGTCAAACTTTGCGAGCGGCCGCGCTTCGGCGTGGTTGCCCAAACCACCCAGCCGATTGATCGGGTCCGGCGGCTCGTGGGGCTGATTCGGGAGCGCTTTCCCAAATCGGAAGTGCGCTTCGTTGACACTGTCTGCCAACCGACAAAACAGCGGCAGAACGCGGCCATTGAACTGGCGCAGAAATGTGACGTGGTCGTCGTCATCGGCGGGGCGCACAGCAATAACACGTACGAACTCGTTAAAACCTGTTCCCACTTTTGCGCGCAGGTGCATCACGTGCAAACCGCGGATGACTTGCAACGCGGATGGTTTGACGGCGCACAAACCGTCGGCATCACCGCCGGCACCTCCACCCCGGATGAAGTCATCACGGAGGTGGAAAATCGCCTGAAAACGCTGGCCGGGCTGGCGGAAATGGCGGCGACCAATCCCGCCCGCACTAAGCAAGAGCACGAAGGCAGCGTGACGCTGCATGCAGCCTGAAAGGGACCAAACCGGTGACAACTCCAAGGTCATTCAAAAACCACCCGTTCGGGAAATGAACAAATTGGAATCCATAATCGTCGGGCTTTTTGTCGGAATGACCTGTCCCCTGCTGACCTTCGTGTTCTGCTGGTGGACAGCGGCTGGGCTTTACTTATCCGGGTTCCATTTGACGCCCGGCATGATAATTATAGCTGCCCTGGCAGGACTCGGGTTGGGGTGCCTCTTGGACGTGATCTTTCTCCGGCGCTGGGTGGGAAGGTTCTACACAGCGAATTGGTGGTTGATGGTCATGGTCTATCTCGCTCTCGGCGTTGTTGCGGTCGCGTTTTGCATGGGGATCCCCGTCGGCACTTTCTCGCTGGGCATTGCCGCCGGCATTTACATCGGTCGCAGGGAGCATCATCGCCAGGCCGACGGGGCGCGGGCGGCTGCTGCTTTCCGCCGGGTCGCAGTTTTTGCGGCATCCGTCACGACGGCGGCGGCCCTGCTGATCGGAATCCTTGCTCTGCAGAGCGAACAGGAAATTCTCAGATGGCTCGAAAACACATGCGGACTAAACCGAAACAGCCTCCAGGGTGGTGGCGGTTTCATTCTGGTCGGGTTTCTCTGTGTTCTGCTCTTTGTGATGCAGTATTGGTGCTCTCGAATGGCTGGACGTCTGGCATTCAGAATCAGAATGGGCGGCACCATTATCACCAATAACCCCCTATGAACGCATCCAATGGTCACTTCCAGTCCAGTTGGTTCGTCGTCTTCCTCTATGCCCTCGCCATGGCGTGGGTGGAAGCCGCGGTGAATGGCTGACCATTCGACGTTGGATGGTGGGCGTTCGATGTGATATTTTCTTAATTTCTTTCTGCTTTGTGGCTCAGCGCGTTTGTGGTGAAATCCTTTCGTGCAGATTACAAACCTGAACCCCGACACGGACATCGGCGCGAGCGCGTGGCTCGTTGAGATTGATGACCATCGCATCCTGCTCGACGCGGGGATGCACCCGAAACGCGAGGGGCGCGCGGGGCTGCCGATGTTCGGCAAGGCGGGCCATGCCGAGGTGGACGCGATTGCGATTTCACATTGTCATCACGATCACGTCGGCGCGCTGCCGGTGGCGTGCCGGCATTTTCCCAGGGCGCACGTGTTGATGAGCGAACTGAGTTACTTCCTCGTCGAGCGCGTGCTGCACAATTCAGTGAACGTGATGGTGCGCCAGCGCGATGAGTTGGGCATCCGGGAATATCCGCTTTACTCGCACGATGAAGTGGACGACCTCGCGCCGCAGTTTCAGGGCTTCAAATACAATCGCGAAATCGAATGGGCGGCGTTCCACAAGATGCGCGCGGGGCGGCCCTCGCCGACGCTGGAATTTTTCGACGCCGGCCACACGCTCGGTTCGGCGGGCATCCTGCTTCGCGGCAAAAAGGAAACGCTGTTTTACACCGGCGACGTTTGCTTTCACGACCAGACCCTTGCGCGCGCGGCACGATTCGAGGACGTGGAGGCCGACGTGATGATCATGGAAACCACGCGCGGCAATCGCGTCGTGCCCCCGGGTTTTTCGCGTGAGACTGAAATCGAACGGCTCGTGGCGGCGATTCACGGCGCGCTCAAGCGCAAGGGCTGCGTGCTGATTCCGTCCTTCGCGCTGGGCCGCACGCAGGAGATGCTGGCGCTGCTGGCGTTGCTGATGCGCGCGGGAAAATTGAAACCGCAGCCGGTTTACATCGGCGGGCTGGGACGCGTGTTCACGGAAATCTACGACCTGGAGGCGCACCGGACGCATCGGCAACACACCAATTTGCAGTTGCACGAAGCGCTGAATCTCGTTGTGCTCGAAAAAGATCAGGCGGAAAAAATGAAACTCACCGGCGGAAAAATTTTTGTCCTGACCGCCGGCATGATGAGCGAAAACACGGCGGCGCATGACTTGGCGGCGCGAATGATTGAGGACGAGCGGCAGGCGATTTTCTTTGTCGGTTACGCCGACCCGGACACGCCGGGCGGGCGGTTGAAGGCGTCGAAGCCCGGCGAGACGTTTGTATTCAGCCCCAGCGCCGGGCGGGTCACACGGCGTTGCGAGGTGCAGGATTTCGACTTGACGGCGCACGCGAACCGCAGGGATTTGCTGGATTTTGCCGGGCAGGTTTTGCCACGCGCGATTCTGCTCGGCCATGGCGGCGACGATTCACGCCAATGGTTTGAGGAACAAATCCGCGCGCGCCATCCGAAAATCAAAATCGTTCAACTGCCGCCGGGCAAAACCGCGGCGGTGTAAAAACAAACCGCCGGCGAATTGAGCCGGCGGTCTGTTCGTTTTGCCTTTCAAGTTTAATGTCCGTTGCCATTGACGATGTTGGCGAGGTTGAATATGGGCAGAAACATGCAGATGACCATGCTGCCAATCACAATTCCCAGAAAGCAAATCAACATCGGCTCGATCAGTGACATGAGGCCGGAGAGTGTGGATTCAATTTCCTCGTCGAGGAAGTTCGCAACGCGTTCGAGCATGTTGTCAATGTTGCCGGTCTGTTCGCCGGCGTTCAACATGCGGATGACCATGCTGGGGAAAATCGGGTTTTTGCCGAGCGCGGCGGAAATGCCTTCGCCGCGTTCGATGTCAATGGCGGCGGTCTTGATGGCCTTTTCCATGATGACGTTGCCAACGGTTTGGGAAACGATTTGCAGCACTTCAAGAATAGGCACGCCGCTGCGAACCAGCGAGGCGAGCGTCCGGGTAAAACGCGCCAGACAAATTTTATGCGCAATGACGCCGAAGACAGGAAGCTTTATCCGGCGTGCATCCCAGAATTCACGGCCGGATTTGGTTTTGATGAAATAGAACCATCCCCAGATCAGCAAGACTGCGCCCGCGATAAGGAGAAGCAGTTGTTTCTTCACGATGTCGCTCAGATCGATCATGAACTGCGTCGGTCCGGGCAATTGCGCGCCGAAGCCAGAGTAAATTTCCTTGAAGGTGGGAATCACTTTCACCAAAAGAAAGGTCGTGATGCAGATGGCCACCACGGTCACCGCCGACGGATACATCAGGGCGGTTTTGACTTTCTTGCGGAGGCGATCGG
>JBEKMU010000123.1:0-7728 GCA_049523555.1 Verrucomicrobiota bacterium
TTCTCCACGGCGGCATAGGCGGCAGCTTGCGCGGATTTCAAATCCTTCGCCCAGGCGGTCACACCAAGGACGCGTCCGCCATTCGTGACGATTTCGTTCCCGCGGGCAACCGTGCCGGCATGAAAAACCTTCGTGTCCGGCAATTTTGCCGCGTCGGCCAAGCCAAAGATTGGCTTGCCCTTCGGGTAACTGCCGGGATAACCGCCGCTGGCCATCACCACACAAACAGACGCCATCGGGCTCCACTTCAATTCCACTTTGTCGAGCGTTCCATCCACGCTGGCGTCGAGCAGTTCGACGAGGTCGTTTTCCAATCGCGTGAGATAAACCTGCGTTTCCGGGTCACCAAAACGAGCGTTGAATTCCAGAACTTTCGGTCCCGACTTGGTGAGCATGATGCCGGGATAGAGGATGCCGCGGAAATCAATCCCCTCCGCCGCGCAGCCGCGCATGAACGGCTCAAGAATTTTGCGGCCGGTTTCCGCCAATTCCGTTTCGCTCAGAAACGGCGTTGGACAGTAAGTCCCCATGCCGCCGGTGTTCAAGCCCGCATCGCCGTCCAGCGCACGTTTGTGGTCCTGCGAGGTCGGAAACAGTTTTGCCGTCCTGCCATCGCAAATTGCGTGCAAGGAAATTTCCATGCCTTCAAGAAATTCCTGAATCACGATTTTTGCGCCCGCCGCGCCGAAGGCCTTGCTGACCAGAATTTCGTCAATCGCCTTGTTCGCCTCAATGACGCCGGCACATATCAAAACGCCCTTGCCGAGCGCGAGGCCGTCGGCCTTCACGGCGCATTTGCCGCCGAGCGACGCGGCAAATTTCCTCGCTTCGGCTGTATCCGCAAACGTCCCGGCTTTTGCCGTCGGGATGCCGTATTTCTCCATGAACCGCTGTGAGAAAACTTTCGACGACTCAAATTGCGCCGCCTTTTGGTTCGGCCCCCAAATCCGCAAGCCGTTTTTCTGGAACAAATCCACGATGCCCAGCGCGAGTGGATTGTCCGGGCCAACGACGGTTAATTCGATTTTTTTCTCCTGTGCGAACGCGAGCAGTTTCGGCAAATCTTCCGCGCCGATGTTCACGCACTCGACGAGCGCGGAATTTTTCACGAGCCGTTCCTGGGCGATGCCGGCGTTGCCCGGCGCGCACCACAACTGCGTGGCATGCGGCGACTGCGCGAGTTTCCACACCAGCGCGTGCTCGCGTCCGCCCGAACCGATGACCAGAAGTCTCATTGACGGGAGCATTGAATCAGGAAATCAACAAATCAGGAAAATATTTTTTTGCGGCCATGGAAAGTTTCTGGTTTTACCTGCTCACAACTTGACCGTTTGAAGTCGCTGTTACAGACTTGCCGCGTATGGATGTCCTTACGTTAGCCCGCATCCAGTTCGGAGCCACCATCGCGTTTCATTATCTTTACCCGCCGTTGAGCATCGGCCTCGGCGTCCTGCTCGTCTGCATGGAGGGATTGTGGCTCAAAACCAAAAATCCGGTTTATCACCAGATGGCGCGGTTCTGGACGAAAGTCTTCGCCCTCACCTTCGCCATCGGCGTGGCGACCGGCATCGTGATGGAATTCGAGTTCGGCACGAACTGGGCGGCGTATTCGCGTTATGTCGGCGACGTGTTCGGCAGCGCGCTGGCAGCGGAAGGTATTTTTGCCTTTTTCCTCGAATCCGGTTTCTTGGCGGTGCTGCTGTTCGGCTGGGACAGGGTCAGTCGCAAGGTGCATTTCTTTTCCACGTGCATGGTCTGTCTTGGCGCGCATTTCAGCGCGGTGTGGATTGTCGTGGCCAATTCGTGGATGCAAACGCCGGCGGGCTACCACCTCGTGGTTCGTAACGGAGTGGAGCGCGCGGAAATCACCGATTTCTGGCAGTTGGTGTTCAATCCGTCTTCGATGGACCGGCTCTTTCACGTGCTGTGCGGCGCGTGGCAGGCGGGCGCGTTCCTCGTTGTGAGCGTCAGCGCGTGGTATCTGCTGAAAAAGCGGCACCTGGATTTTGCGCGCGCCTCGTTGCGGGTCGGCTTGACCGTCGCGCTGATCGCCTCGTTGCTGCAACTCATCAGCGGCCACAGCAGCGCGCGCGGGGTGGCTAAAAATCAACCCGCCAAACTCGCGGCGTTTGAAGGGCGGTATGAGACACGTACCAACGCCCCGCTGACGCTCGTTGGTTGGGTGGACGAGAAAAACGAGCGGTTTCTGTTCAACGTCGAAATCCCGGGAATGCTTAGCTGGCTGGCCCACGGCGACACCCGTGCACCGGTGACCGGCTTGGACGCTTTTCGGCCCGAAGACCGCCCGCCGGTGCAGGTGTCCTTCCAGTTTTTTCACGGCATGGTGGCGATTGGTTTTGCGATGATTTTGATTGCGGCGCTGGGCTTTCTTTATTTCCGGCACGGCTCGCTGCCTGAACGGCGCTGGCTGCTGTGGATTCTCGTGTTCTCCGTGCTCGGCCCGCAAATCGCCAACCAACTCGGTTGGTTCGCGGCGGAAGTCGGCCGGCAGCCGTGGATCGTCTATGGCCTGATGCGGACGTCTGACGGTCTTTCCAAAGTTGTGCAGGCAAATGTCGTTCTCACCTCGTTGATTCTGTTCACCTTCATTTATTTCCTGCTGCTCGCGGTGTTCATTTATCTGCTCAACGACAAAATCCAGCACGGCCCGGATGACGCCGACCTTGTGCCGTCCGGCAAACTGGCGCTGCCCGAATCACTTACACATGAAAAATAAAATCGTTGAATCGTTAAACCGTTGCACCGTTGAATCGGTTCGCCGTCATGGAGTCGCTACGATTCAACGATTCAACGATTCAACGAATTACGTTTTTACAAAATGAATTTCGATCTCAACACCATCTGGTTCATCCTCGTCGGCGCGCTGTTCACCGGCTACGCGATGCTCGACGGCTTCGACCTCGGCATCGGCGCGCTGCACCTGTTCACGAAGGACGACGCCGAACGGCGCACGTTGCTCAATGCCATCGGACCGGTCTGGGACGGCAACGAAGTCTGGCTGGTCACCGGCGGCGGCGCATTGTTCGCCGCGTTCCCGAACGTCTATGCGACGGTGTTCTCCGGTTTTTATCTCGCGTTCGTTCTGCTGCTCGTCGCATTGATTTTCCGCGCCGTGGCCATTGAATTTCGCAGCAAGCAGCCGATGCACTGGTGGCGGCAGATGTGGGATATCGGCTTTTCCGCTGGCAGCCTCGTGTCGGCCCTGCTCATCGGCGTGGCGATGGGTAATATCGCGTGGGGTGTTCCGCTTGATGAGCGTGGCGAATTCGCCGGGACATTTTTGAGTTTGCTGAAGCCGTATCCGCTGTTGCTCGGAGTCACCACCGTGGCTTTGTTCATGATGCATGGCGCCATTTACGGTCTGATGAAAACCGAGGGTGTGCTCCACGACAAACTCCGTCGCTGGGCCATGAACAGCATCATTTTCTTCGTGATTTGTGCCGCGGTTACGACCATGGCCACGCTGCTTTATGTGCCGCACATGGCGGCGCGCGTGCGGGAAAATCCGTGGCTCTTCAGTATCGCGCTGGCGAACATGCTGGCCATCGCCAACATCCCGCGCGAATTTTATCACGGCCGCGACTGGTTCGCCTTCCTGTCGTCGTGCGCAACGATGCTCACGCTGATGGCGCTCTTCGCCATTGATCAATATCCGTACTTGGTTTTCAGCCAGCCCAATCCTGAAAACAGTCTGACGATTTACAATGCCGCTTCATCCCCGAAGACGCTGGGCATCATGCTCATCATTGCGGGCATCGGCGTGCCGCTGGTGATTGCCTACACCGTCTGCATCTACTGGATTTTCCGGGGGAAGGTGAAACTCGACCGGATGAGCTACTGAGGATTTACGATTTACGATTGAAGATTTACGAGCCTCTTAGAAATCCTGTGCGCAGCGTAAATCGTATATCGTAAATCGAAAATATGGAGCCTCCTCACGTCGGCTGCTACAACCTCGGAGAATGATTACACCACCCGCGCCTTACCGTGGCCTTTCACCACTTCACCGATGAGCCACGCCTTGTGTTTCTGCGCGCGGATGAATTTCAAAATCGCGTCCGCCGTGTCTCCTGACACGATGGCCACCATGCCGATGCCCATGTTGAAAACTTGGTAAAGCTCGGCGTCCGGCACGCCGCCTTTGGCTTCGATGATTTTGAAAATCGGCAACATGTCCCACGAACCTTTGCGGATGACCACGTCGCAATTTTTCGGCAGCACGCGCGGAATGTTATCCACAAACCCGCCGCCGGTGATGTGGGCGAACGCCTTTACCATATTTTCGGAGGGGCGAGTTCCACGAGCCCCTGATTTTTTTGCCGTTGAAGTTTGGGACTCGCAGAGCTCGTCCCTCCGATTGAAACGCTTCAACAGCTTTTGCACCAGCGGCCCGTAACTGACGTGGACTTTCAACAGTTCATCACCAATCGTGCCTTTCAATCCTGGCACGCGGCTCGTCGGTTTGAGCTTCAGTTGCTCGAAGAAAATTTTGCGCGCGAGCGAATAGCCGTTCGTGTGCAGGCCGGACGATGCAATGCCGATGACCGCGTCACCGCGTTTCACGGTTTTCTGGCCGTTGAGCATTTTGCTTTTTTCCACGACGCCGACGATTGTGCCGCTGACATCGTATTCGCCTTTCTGGTAAAAGCCCGGCATCTGCGCCGTTTCGCCGCCGATAAGCGCGCAATGATTTTCCGCGCACGCGCGCGCGAAGCCCTTGATGATTTCGGTGAAGACGTGCGGTTGCAATTTGCCGGTGCCGAGATAATCGAGGAAGAACAACGGCTCAGCGCCGAGGACGGCGATGTCATTGACGCAATGGTTCACGAGGTCGGCGCCGATGGTGTCGTGTTTGTCCATGGCGAAGGCGATTTTGAGTTTGGTGCCGACGCCGTCCACGGACGAGACGAGCACCGGCTCGCGGTATTTCTTGAGGTCGAGGGCGAACAGGCCGCCGAAGCCGCCGACCTTGCCGAACACCTCGCAGCGATGCGTGGCGGCGAGCAGTTGCGGCAGGGTGGATTTGACCTTGTTTCCCAAATCAATGTCCACGCCAGCGGCAGCGTAAGCCTTTTGTTTCATGCGACGGGAATTAAATCCGCAAAACGCCGTGTGGGCGAGAAAATTTCATCTGTGTGGCGACCTTTGACGCTGCCTTTCGTTCAACTGATTTGACAGGCATTTGGCAATTTTGAAAATAATCCTTTTTAATAAAACTATTGAGCTTGGAATTGCAACATATCTGCCGCTCGGCTACGAACTTTTAAATCAGGGTCTTTATCAGCGAGTTCCCGAAGCTTGGGAACAGCTTCGGGAACAATGTGTGGGCGCATGATGGGAAATCGAAATTCGTTAAAAACCTCCAAGGTTCCAAGTCGCACTTGAGCATCAGGGTTCTCAAGACCTTTCAACAAAGCTGCTGTATTTGTCTGCATAGACATTCCCAATAAAAATATTGCAGTGCTATTACCGTTTTTAGCCAGTGTGATAAAAGCCAACTCGGAATGGCCAGCCATGTTTGCCAGGGTTTCTTGAGCTTCTTGAACCATAAATTCATTCGAGCAAGTAATGTTGTTTCCTAAAGCGAAAATAAATTCATCAGAAGCTATCCCGATTTTGTTGAGTGCTCGCGTGGCGTCAATTCGAGTTTGAGTGTCGGGATGAGAAAGACATTTGAGTAATGCAGGAACGGCCTCGTAGCCATTTGTGCCCAACCCGCCCAATGTGTAAATCGTTTGCTGGCGGACATACATCTCTGGGCTTTCCAAATCTTTGATTAAAGGAACGAGCGCATTTGGGGTTTCGGGCGCAATTATCTTAACGGCCACAGCCGCGTGCATTCGCAACGAGAAATTTTGACTTCGACTGGCAACTAAAAGAATCGGTATCGCAGGGCGTGATTCGTTTCCAAGAGATGCCAGAGCATCGGCAATTCCGTCACGGTATTCAGTAGCCGTGTTTGTGAATGTAATCATCAAAATCGGAACTACCACTTCCGGCTGATTTTTTCCTACGACTGCCAAAGCTCCGGCTATTGCCCTTCGGTTTGCATCGCCGGTAAGTTTGTCATTTATGACACCAGCTAAAACCGGCAGAAAAACGTCTGCGTAGTTCGTCCCCAATAAAGCGATTGCCCCAGAAATTCCGCCTCGATTATGCACTGGCGATGAATTGGTGAGCGCATTGATTAGAATTGGAAAAATAATTTCCAATTTGTTGCGGCTAACATTCGCCAAAGCTTCTGCCGCTGCACCCTGACCTCCAATGTCACCATTCCTCAAATACTCCGTCAAAATTGGCGCTGCCTTTTCCGCATTCGTTCCCATGCTGCCTAAAGTTTGCATTGCGAACTGAAGGACGCGGACATTCCGATATGAAATGCGAAGCCGGTTCGTTGCATTTTGTTGAGGATGGAATTTGTTAGTCGTTAGAAATTCAATCAAAACAGGAACTGCATTTGTCCCAAGATTTTCAATTTTCGGGAGAATTAAAGTCGGCTGGCGTGAATGCTCCAACAAAGCCGGAAGTAACATCGCAGCCAAAACAGCAATCACAAAAATCACCGCCAATAATTCAATCAGCGTGAGTCCGCTGGTTTTCGCTTTGGCCGAAAGCGTTTTCATGGCTGCTGAAAATGTAGCTCCAAATGCATCGGCGACAAGCGTGATTTTGCAGCCGTAATGGGAGCGCGGGCAGCTTGCCCGCGTGTTCATGGAATCAACAAATTCAACTCGCGGACAAGCTGTCCGCGCTCCTACTCAAACAACAACTCCACAATTTTTCACTTGGACCGCCTTTGTCCAAGGCCATAAGTCAGGATTGACAGCGCATGATTTTGGGCGAACCTGAACAACGCGGCTGCATGAGCACACCCATTCGCATCCTGCACGTGGACGGCGACAGTTTCTTCGCCAGTTGCGAGATCGCCCGTAATTCCAAACTGCAGGGCCGCCCGGTCTGGGTCGGCGGCGGACGGCGCGGCGACGGCATCGTCATCGCCGCCAATCGCGTGGCCAAAAAATTCGGCATCAAGACCGGCATGGCGTGTTTCGAGGCGGCGCGGCTTTGTCCGCGCGGCGTGCTGTGCAAACCGCACTACGACGATTACCGGGAACTTTCGCGGCAGATGTTCCGCATCCTCGAAGAATATTCGCCCACGCTGGTGCCCATCTCGATTGACGAAGGCTTTCTGGATTTCACCACGATGGACCGTCACGTCTGGCGCGATACGACGCCGGAAAAATACGTCGGCGAAATTCGTGACCGCATTGCGCGCGAGGTGAAACTGCCGGTTTCCGCCGGTCTGGCGAATTCGTCACGGCTGGCGAAACTGGCGACAGACGCGGCCAAGCCCGGTTTCATTGAAATCAAGACCGGTGACGAAAAGGAATTTTTAAAGGACCGTTCCGTGCGCGAGCTTTCCGGCATCGGCAAAAACCGTCAGCGCGCTTTGGCGGCGCTGGGCGCGCAGACGTTTGGGCACGTGGCGAAGCTGCCTTCGACTTTGCTCCGGAAAAAATTCGGCATCTGGGGCCAGCAACTCTGGCTGTTCGCCAACGGCCTGTGGAGCGAGCCGCTGCTGCTGCAGGTCAAGGACCGCACGACGATTTCCAGCAACACGACGCTGCCTTACGACGAGCCGGATTACGAGGGAGCGCTGACGTTCACGTTGAGCGAGGCGACGCGGCTGGTCGGCCAGTTGCGCCG
>JBEKMU010000124.1:0-7503 GCA_049523555.1 Verrucomicrobiota bacterium
CCGCTGCTGATTTTCACGCTCGGGCTGTTCACGTTCGTCATCAACGCACTGCTGCTTTATGGCGTCGGTTGGCTGATGGGACTGTGGGGACTGCAATTCACGGTGGACACGTTCTGGTCGGCGTTCCTCGGCGCCTTCATCATCAGCGTCGTGTCCATCGCGCTGAACATTTTGACCGGCACCGACAAAACGCGCATTACGTTTCAACGCCGCCAGCGTCCGCCGCCAAAATCCGATGATGATGATGGACCGGTGATTGACGTGTGACTCAATTTGCGATTTGCGATTTGCGAATCCAACTTCAATCCATGCGCCACGTAAATCGAAAATTTGAACCGACTCACATCGGCTGCAACGATTTTAACTGATAAGCCGCGCGCAAAGTTTGAACGCCGTGCGCGCGAAATTCCCGCTCGAAATCCGTGGGTAACTCCGCCAGTTCGGACGGAGTTTCGATTTTTTGAAATTCCGTGCCCGCCCCAAAAACCTCGGTCATTTGCGCGAAATAATCCTCGTCGTCCGTGCGCAAATAAACCACGCCTTCCGGCGCGAGCACGGCACGGGCGATTTTCGGAAACCGTTCGTTGATGAGCCGCTTTTTATGGTGCCTTTTCTTCGGCCAAGGGTCGGGAAAATAAACGTGCAACGCGGACACCGAGTGCGGGGGCAGCAGATACTCCAGAAAATACGATGACTCAATGCGCACGCCGCGCAGGTTCGTCAGCCCGGCGCGGCGGCCTTTGCGGTCCAATTTACGGATGCGGCCGAGAAGCCGCTCGACGCCGACAAAATTATGCTCCGGGTGCAGCTTCGCGTAATCCACGAGAAACGACGCGTCGCCGCAGCCCAGTTCCACTTCCAACGGTTGCGCTTTAAGAAAAAGCGCGGCGAGATCAACTCGTTCGACGATGGACAGCAGATGGTAAATTAAACTGGCTGACAAATTTTCATCTGATGGCATGGCGTAAGTAAATTGCACGTTTGGCCACCTTGACAAGCGTGTATCATCGTCAGCATGAAAAACAACCCCTCACGCCCCGCCCGCATCCTGGTTTTATATTACAGCCGGGACGGTCACACGAAGATGATGGCTGACCTGGTCGCTGAAGGCGCCGCCAGTGTGCCCGACACGGAAGTGCGGCTCAAAACTGTCGCCGAGGCCATCGCTGATGATCTCGTCTGGTGCGACGGTGTTGCGGTCGGGTCGCCGACGCACATGGGCACTATTGCCTGGGAAATGAAACAATGGTGGGACGTGGTCGCCCAACCACTCTGGCCGAAAGTGGAAGGCAAAATCGGCTGTGTCTTTACTTCGTCGGGTGGGCTTGCCGGTGGCGGCGAATTGACGTGCCTGGCGCTCCAAATCGTTCTCATGAACTACGGCCTGCTCGTCTTCGGCGTCCCGGATTACGTCGCACCGGGGCAAACGTTGCACTACGGCGCTGTCTGCGCCGGCAAGCCGCGTAACGAGGGCGAACGCGAAGCCTGCCGCCGTCTGGGCCGGCGCTTGTCCGAGTGGGTGCAGACCTTCATCTGCCATCGTTCCGAACACGACCCGCGAAATGCGACCTACGCCCGGTTCCTGTGAACCCAGGAAATTGCCTTCTGGAAATCCCAAACCGGTGATTGGAACGCAGAAGTGGTCGGGGCGGTGAGATTCGAACTCACGACCTCTTGTACCCGAAACAAGCGCGCTACCAGGCTACGCTACGCCCCGACTCTGAAGCGAACGAATTTGCCCGCCGCCAGCCCGAAAGGCAATGCCGATTTTTGACACACAATCAACGATTGCCCCAATTACGGCGGATTACCATGCGGGGGGCTTCGGGACAGTCTGTCAGGGAGTCACGTCCGTCCCGTTAGCCGCCCCGACTTTCGTAACGTCCGGCTGACCTGCCAAAACGCGACACGCCCGGCGTTGCTTTTCCACCTTTTCGTCGGCGAACTTCTGTCAAAAAACATTCACTGCTTCGCTCTGGTACGCAATCCAGCGGAACCTCAATGACGGCAATTGCTATTCACTTATTTTGCTATCATCTAAGCAATATTCGACAAGCAAAAAAACTCGACAATTTTTATTTGTTCGTTTAATTTGCTGCTATGCAAACAATATTTGCGAAGCGGGATACCGACAATCCCACTGACGCGGTTCACCTTCGGTCGAACACTCTGGCCGCTCCGAACGGGAATGGCAATGGAAACGGCAACCGCGCGCTGGTGGACGCGCTGGTCGGTTCCCGGGTTTACCGGGAATACGAACGCGCCTTCAGCGACATGACCGGACTGCCGGTGGCGTTGCAGCCGGTGGAAACCTGGCAGTTGCCGCACCACGGCAAGCGGAACGAAAACCCGTTCTGCGCGTTGATGTCGCAGAAGAGCCGCGCTTGCGCCGCGTGTTTGCAGGTGCAGGAACGCCTTTGCGCCAAGGCGATGAGCGAACCGCAAACGGTCATCTGCCCCGTTGGACTTTGCGACACGGCCGTGCCGGTGCGATTGAGCGACCGGTTGATTGGCTTTCTCCAGACCGGGCAATTGTTCCGAAAAAAACCGACCGAGGCCCAGTTTGAGCGAACGGTCAAACTGACGGAAAAGTGGGGATTGGAAGTGAACCATGAGACCCTGCGAAAGGCCTTTTTCTCCGGCAAGGTTGTCTCCCCAAAACAGTACGAATCCTCGGTCAAATTGTTGACCATTTTTGCCCAGCACCTCGCCATATTGAGTAATCAGGTTTTCATCCAGCAGGAAAATGCCGAGCCGCCGGTCATCAAGCGCGCCCGGGAATACATTCACGAGCACCAGGCCGAGGAACTTTCGCTGAACCAGGTGGCCAAAGCGGTCAACATGAGCACATTTTACTTTTGCAAAATGTTCAAGAAGGTTGCGGGCATCAACTTCACCGATTACGTCGCGCGGGTGCGCATTGAAAAATCGAAAAACCTGCTGCTCAACCCCAATTTGCGCGTGAGCGAAATCGCGTTTGAAGTCGGCTTCCAGTCGCTGACCCATTTCAACCGCGTGTTCAAGAAACTTCTCGGCCAGTCACCCACCGATTACCGGGCGCAATTACTCGTGCGCTGAATAAGGCAAGGGCACGCGTGATATCGCCCAGCGCCTGCGTTGTCCGCATTGACGAAGAAGTCGTAAATCACGACGTCTTTCTGTCCCGTGGCCGAATTGCCTCTTTCGCCGCTGTCCTTGATTTTCAGTGCCGTGAATTGGTCAAACCCGTGCTTCTCCCAATCATCCTGGCGAACTTGAATTGGTTTCGGAATTTCAATGCCTCCGGGCATCTCGCGTTCGTCGCCTTCCCCGTCCTTCGGAGGTTTTCGACGTTCGCCATTCCCTCCTGACGATTCCATCGCTTTCTGCACAACGATTGAGAATTCGTTCTCGAATGGTTCAAAACGTGTCGAGTCAGTGGTGACCGCAACGAATTGAAGTTTGTCACCGACCTTGCAGGTCTCGGGAAATTTGATGCTTAAACTCGCGATGCCGTTTTGAAGGTTCACGTTGCTCGCGAAGCCGACATCTTTCACTTCTTGGCGTCTTTCACCGTTCAAGACGAACAGCGAAAAAACGCCTGGATCAATACTGCGGCTGAGGTAGTTGTTCACGCCATCCGTCTCGAAGGAAATGCGGCATCGCGTGTTAATGTGCGTCTCGCGATTCAAAATCTGACCATAGTCCTTGCCCTTGAACTTGAAATAAGTCGGATACCCTTGTGACCTTTGTAGCCCGCGCGACACTCGTGCAGACGAACGGGAAGCGCGAGTTCCGGCAGCAATAACTCCAGACGAGACAGCAAACCAGTTGGGAGAAGTATGTGTGAGCGATGCCCCGGCAGCGAATATTCGTAGAGCTTGATAAGTGTACCCCATCCGGCTTCGCGCGCGTAAGGTTCAGCAAGTTCAGGAAAAATCGGCATTGTGCTCGACGCGAAAGTTAGAACGTGCCCCTTCTTCGGAACTTCATCCGAACCAACAGGTGCGAGAAATGTATAACAGGAACTCTTTTCGTTGCCAGTTGGGTTTTCACGTCGAACTACTGTAAATCCCCATTCTTCATCAGTCGGATGGTCGAAATTTCCATTCAAGATATGCGGACTTCGACGGCTGAGGAGCAATTGAAGATTCTGTTTTCCGCAAAACTCCAGAACACCTGTTCCGCCCATATTGAATTTCCCCTGAACAAAAGGAATGCGCAACTTGTTCGACTTTTCTAGGGAAAGAAACGTGTCGGGAAACTTGCGAGGTGTTTGGCCTTCACCTTGGTCAGCGATTGTCAGGCAGGGGTCACCGTCCTGTGGTTTTGCTCCGGTCGCGACAAGTGTTATACCTTTCGCAACCTCCCGACGCATTTCGTTATCCCAAGCCTTTATTTGGCCACCATAGATGCTTCCAGCCCTGTGCCCCTCTTCAAAAAATCTGGCAACAGCGCCGCGGATTGATTGCGGCGCAGCCGGTGATTCCGGGTTGATGCCACGAGCCAAGCACTCATGCATGAGCCGTGCATCCACCGAGTTAATCAACTTCTCAACCAGCGCAGCGTCGGGGCGATTCTGTTGGTTGCCGATTGTGCTAAAATTGTTCTCCCGGTCACCGTAGAGCCGCCAGACTCGCTTGTTTTCCCAATAGCCCGCCCCTGTGAGGGTTTGAACGACTTCCTTTTCACTGTCCGCCCGCATGAGCGTCAGACACAGCTCCTTCTTCTGAGTGTTGTTCATTAAACGCCGGTGTTCATTTCAGCCAATTGATTTTGATTTCCTTCTCCAGCGGTTTGAATTCGGTGTCGGCGGTGACGAGTTCGGCTTTCTTGCTTTTGGCCAGCGCGGCGGCGAAGGCGTCGGCCAAGCCCAGGCCGTGTTCGTTTTTCAAAAGCGCGGCGGTTTCCGCCAGTTCGCGGTCCACTGGCACGGCATCCAGCGGCGTGGTGTGTTCAAACTGGCGCGCGGTGTCGTAGCCGGCCTTGCCGTGCTTGCGTTCCATCCGGTAAAGGACCTCGGCCCAGTTGACGGCGCTGATGAAGACGGGGCGGTCGGCCTCGGAAGCCTTGTGGAAGAGTTCGCGCATTTTTTCCATGCCCGGTTCGCCAAAGAACATGGCCAGCAGCGCCGAGGCATCCAGAACGGTGGGCTTCACTTGTTCTCCTTTTCGCGCTCGGCGCGGCGTTCCTCCAGATGTTCCTGCACGACGGATTTTTCGCCGGGTTTCAGTTTGAAGATGCCACAGAACGAATCAATGTATTCGCGGGTGACGGGCTGGAAGATAATGCGGTCGCCCTCTTCCACGAAGTTGACGCGCGTGCCCGGCTTGATGCCGAACCGGCGCCGGATGCGCGAAGGGACGACCAACTGGCCTTTGGAGGTGACGTAGGCGGTGTTCATATAATTTCTGTCATTTTGAGAAAGGATGGCATAAATCGAAATGTAAGGCAAGAACTATTTTGTAAGACTTATTCACAATGCCTTTAGGCCGTGCCTTCCGCCTGCCTCTGGCACCCGCCGTCGCGTTGCTTTGCCGCAGCAAACCGGTTTGTGTCTTGTGCGCCTTTGCGTCGTAGAGAATCCGCGCTCATCAGCGAAATCCGCGGTTGTTGTCCGAATCACCTTTACAAAAAACGGAAAGTCTTTAACAACATTTGGCGAGCATCCCGCCTGAAAAACGTGGACTTTCTGTGCGACGAAAATTGTTATGCTGGAGACGCTTTTATATCCCAAGGCCGTGGCCGTCATCGGCGCTTCGCGGAACCCCGGCAAGGTGGGTCACGCCCTGCTGGCCAATCTCGTGAACGGCGGGTTCAAAGGGACGATTGTCCCCGTCAACCCGGAAGCCAGTGAAATCCTCGGCCTCAAATGCTACAAATCGCTTGACGATTACCGGGATCAGCTTGACCTCGGCATCATCGCGGTGGCGGGCAAACACGTGAAAGATGCCCTCCAAAGCTTGATTAGCGCCGGCGCCAAATCGGTCATCGTCATCACCGCCGGTTTCCGCGAAGTCGGCGCCGAGGGCGCCAAGGCCGAAGAGGAACTCGTCGCCATCTGCCGGCAGAGCGGCGTGCGGATGGTCGGCCCGAATTGTCTGGGCGTGCTCAACACCGACCATCACATGAACGCCACGTTCGGGCCGTCCGCACCGCCGCCCGGAAAAATTTCCATCATCTCCCAATCCGGCGCGTTGTGCGGGGCCATTCTCGACTGGGCGGCCAACCAGAAGCTCGGTCTGAACAAAGTCATCAGTTTCGGCAACAAGGCGGATCTGAACGAAGTGGACTTTATCCAGGCGCTGGCGGAAGACAAGGAGACGAAGGTCATCGCGGGATATTTGGAAAGCATTGAGGAAGGCAACAAGTTTTTGCGCATCGCGGAGCAGGCGGCTTCCATCAAACCGGTCGTGATTCTGAAGGTTGGCATCACGCAGGCGGGCGCGAAGGCCGCGTCGTCGCATACGGGTAGTCTGGCGGGCGCGGACATCGCCTATGGCGCGGCGTTCAAACGCGCTGGCGTCATTCGCGCGGAAAACTTCGAGGCGCTCTTCGATTATTCAATGGCGTTCGCCATGCAGCCGCTTCCCAACGGAGAGCGCGTGGCGATCATCACCAATGCCGGCGGTCCGGGCATCATGGCGGCGGACGCGGCCGAGTTGTCGGGTTTGAAAATGGTTTCACCAACGCCGGCCACCGACGTCAAGCTCCGCACCTTCCTGCCGGCGTCAGCGGCGTTTGGCAATCCGATTGACGTGATTGGCGATGCCGATCCTGACCGCTATGCCAGGGCGTTTGAAGTTTTGCAGGAGGATGAGAAGATTGACGCGATTGTCGTGGTGGTGACGCCGCAGAACATGACGCGCCCGCTGGAGTTGGCGGAGAAACTCGCCGCGGCGTCCCGCATTGGCGGGAGCCAGAAGCCGGTGCTGGCATCGTTCATGGGCGGCACGGAAGTCGCCGACGCCAAGGAAAAACTGATGGCCATGGACATTCCAAACTACCCTTCGCCGGATCGCGCGGTGACGGCACTCCGGGCCATGTGCGATTACGCGGCATGGAAACGCCGGCCGCCCCGCATCGTTACACGTTTTCCAGTCAATCGCCGCCGCGTGGACCGCATCATCAACCTGCAGGTGCGAAACGGCGCGGTCCAGGTGGGCGAAGTCGAGGCGAAGGAGATTTTGCGCGCCTACGATTTCAATATTCTTGGCGGCCAGTTGGCCCGGACCGGCGACGAAGCGGTGGAAATTGCCGAGCGTCTCGGTTATCCGGTCGTGTTGAAAATTTCGTCGCCGGACATCATTCACAAATCCGATTTCGGCGGCGTGCGCATCAATCTCGCCAACGCCGAGCAGGTGCGCGACGCATTTGATTTGATGATGCTGCGCATTCAGAAGCGCGCCCCCAACGCGCATCTGCGCGGCGCTTACGTCGAGAAAATGGGGCAGCGCGGACGCGAAGTGATTCTGGGCATGACGCGCGACCCGCAGTTCGGGCCGATGCTCATGTTCGGCCTCG
>JBEKMU010000125.1:0-7470 GCA_049523555.1 Verrucomicrobiota bacterium
AAGCCAATTCCCGACCGACTCCGCTCTGCATTCACTGCGGCTGGGCTCAGCGTCAAAATTGGTAAGCATGGTTATCAGTCAGTTCACTACGAGATGCGCAAGCGAGTTGGTGTGCGTTCCTTCCGGGTGGAGGTACAGGCTCGGACATTGTATCAGGAGGCATGGGGTGAAGTGAGTCACGTTACGGCGTATCCGTACAGACAGGACGTCGCTCTGTTGGTTGAGTCGATGCGTCAACTTGCAGAGATTACATCCAAGGCCGACCACTTTTCATCTGCAATTGAGGCAATAGTCCAGCTTTGGGACGCGCGCAAGGCTCGGAGGATGCCGGATCCGGCCTTCGTGGATGATTTCATTGAACGGCTCAAATTCCTAAAGAAGCACCATCCAGATATTGCCGCGGATTTGATCGATGCCAGTTCGGAATTTTCAGTCAGCAAACTTGATTCTTCATTCGGACTTCCTACGAGGTAACGCGAACGGAGATTGTCGCACTCGATAAGTTTTCAGCTTTCAGGTTTTTTCGATTAGCGGAACTTCAAACCAAATGGGAAACGGCTACACAACAGTTGCTGAACTTTGGCGCGGGTGTGCGCTAGCCCTTCGTGACGGAAGCGGGGTTTCTGTTCGGAGAAATCGCGCCAGTGTTTCGGAGAATGGAAACCCCGCTTCGGTCACGCCATTGTCGGGTCGGCGCAAAGTCTTTTGGTGTGACCGTGAAGCGAGTCAGCCCGAAAGTCTTTGCGCTAGGGGCACTTCTTTAAGGTAAAATCTGATACCGCAATCTGATATCGTTTGCCATTTTTACGCAGATTTCTGCTGAATTGTGAGGAGGCCGGAAGTCAGGAAACTCAATAATGCCAAGCCTTTCAGAGGTGTGAGGAAGTGTGCGAAAGTGCATTTCTCATTTTCCAGGCGTGTGCCTTCAGCCACTCGGCCATCTCTCCACCAAACCCGAAATCTGACCAGCCGCGCCGCGCCGCGCAACCATTATTTGGTGGGGCGAAGGTGGTAGGGACGACCTGCTGGTCGTCCGAGGCCGCGCAGCAGCGCGGCCCTACCATTCGAATTGTAAATCAGAAGCCGAGTTTGAAAATTCCGGTGGGGCGAGAGTCTCTCGAGCATTGTTTCCCACGGAGCCAAGCCAGGTTTGGGCTCGACGGAGTCTCGCACCACCGAATCAGAAACCAGCCGGGTCGGAAACCGGCGCTCCATCCGAAGCTGCTACGCCTGCAATACGCCGCCCTGGCTCGCGTTGGTCACCAGCTTCCGATAACGCGCGAGCCAACCACCCAAGTCGTGCTTCACCGGCTGCCAAGCCTTCTTTCGCTCGGCCAGCTCGGTTTCGGAAACGAGGATGTCCATCCGACGGTTCGGGAAATCTATCCGGATGCGGTCGCCGGCCTTAAGCAAACCAATCGGGCCGCCTTCCGCCGCTTCAGGCGAGACGTGGCCGATGCATGCGCCCGCCGTGCCGCCGCTGAACCGGCCGTCGGTGATGAGCGCGACTTTGTCGCCCAAGCCCATGCCGGCGATGTAGCTGGTGGGCGAGAGCATCTCCTGCATGCCCGGTCCGCCGCGCGGGCCTTCGTTGCGGATGATGACCACGTCGCCGGCCTTGACTTTGCCGGCCAGAATGCCGGCACAGGCGTCGTCCTGGCTTTCAAAAATCATACACGGACCCTCAAACACGAAACCCGGGCCGCAGCTCTTTTTGAACTCGTCACTGATGCCGGCGGTTTTGACCACGCTGCCTTCGGGTGCGAGCTGGCCGTAAAGAATCGCCAGCCCGCCGTCGGCGGTGTAGGCGGTCGCCTTGGTGCGGATGCAATCATTCGCGTCGAACATGAACACCGAATCGTAGGGCATGAGGCCGCTGGATTGGACCTTGGCCAGATGCTTCGGGTCGGTGTCGAACTCGGCGCGGGTGATGACCCAGTTTTTCACTTTCTTGGCGCGCACCATGGCGAACGGCGTGCGGGTGCCGCCTTTCTCATAACGCCACATGAGCAGGACGGGCAACTTGCGGAACTCGCCGAGTTCGGCACGAACCAAGCCCTTCGATTCCTGGAGTTGCTGTTCGATGGCCGGACGAAGCTGGTCGTGGCCTTTCAACACAACACCGCCGGGCATTTTCACCACTGCCTTCTTGTCATGCAAAGCCAGTAGCGCCTCGATGTCGCCGGCGTTCCACGCGGCGGCGGCGCGCCAGAATGTGATGGCCAGCGGATCAGCGGCAAAAAAGAGCATCGGCTTGGGCGCAAGGTTGCCACTCGCGGTGCGGGCAGCCGGACCCATCTTGTCATTCGGGTCCACGACAATCGCCGACGCGCCGGAGACGCGGGCGGTTTTCGCCCACGCGGTGCATTTCTCGGAGCGGATGTCCCATTCGTCAATGTTCTCGCCGATGGTTTTGCCGGTGACGGTTTTGCACGACGTGTTGAGCGCGCCCATGCGCTTGAGTTCGCCGAGGATGGTGTGGATGCCGCCGGCGCGATGCACGTCCTGCACGTGGTAATTCGAAGACGGCGAGACCTTGCACAGGCACGGGATGCGGCGTGAGATGTCGTCAATGCGCTTGATGTCGTACGCAATGCCCGCCTCACGCGCGATGGCGAGCGTGTGAAGAACGGTATTGGTCGAGCCGCCCATGGCGACATCGAGCATGAGGGCGTTGTCAAACGCCTCGAGCGTGGCGATGTCGCGCGGTTTGATGTCGTGCGCGATGAGCTGGAGTATGGCGCGAGCGGCGCGAGCGTAGAGCGCTTCGCGTTCCTTGGAGACGGCAAGGATGGTGCCGTTGCCGGGCAACGCCATGCCGAGCGCTTCGCAGAGGCAGTTCATTGAGTTCGCCGTGAACATGCCGGAACACGAACCGCACGTCGGGCAGGCGGTTTGCTCGAGCTTCTTCAATTGCTCCTCGGTAATTTTACCGGCCTTGAGTTCGCCGACGCCTTTGAAAACGGAAATCAAGTCCGACTTGCCGGTGGCGGGCTGGAGATAAGACGCCAAGTCTTCGTGCGTGGCCTTTTGTTCGGCAATGCCCGCCGCCATCGGCCCGCCGCTGACGAACACCGTCGGGATGTTGACGCGCATGGCGGCCATCAACATGCCGGGGACAATCTTGTCGCAGTTCGGGATGCAAACCATGCCGTCGAAGCAGTGCGCCTTGAGCATCGTCTCGACGCAATCGGCGATGAGTTCACGCGACGGCAGCGAATACAACATGCCGGAGTGGCCCATGGCGATGCCGTCGTCCACGCCGATGGTGTTGAAAATGAACGGCACGCCGCCCGCCTCGCGCACGAGGCGCTTGACGAGGGCGCCGACCTCGTTGAGGTGGGCGTGGCCGGGGATGCAGTCGGTGTAAGAGTTGCAGATGGCGATGAACGGCTTGTCCCAGTCGGCTTCGGATTCAATAGAGCCGGTGGCGCGGAGCAGCGAACGGTGCGGCGCGCGTTCAAATCCTTTTTTAATAATGTCAGAGCGCATGGCAAATATATTTACGATTTACGATTGGCGATTTACGAATTCAATATCGGCAGGCAATGTAGCAGCGCAAGGACGGCGTGTCACGCGATTGCAAACTTGACGGTGATTTTTTATTTGCGGAATATTCGTTGAGAGCGCCGAAGCCGCGTTACACCTGCGGCGTGCTGGCGAAATATGCAGCGCACATCACCAGCGCCTCGTTCGGCGCGGTGACGGATATGGATTTGAAGTTGTAGGAAACAAGCGACTGTATGAACATTTGCTCAATTGGCAGAGGTTTTGACGGGATCAAACAAATCGATTTCAGTTCGTCTCAGACCATTTTGGATTTCGATGCAGTGTTTATTGATTTCGTTGGACTTTTTCGAGAGCAAGGAATTCCCCCTGAGGCAATCCTTTTTCGCCGCGAGGAGTTTTTGGAGTTTCTTACACTTGGCCGGACTATCGTTGTGTTCACGGCTCCTATGCGGCTTGAGACTTATCTTCCGATCAAGCCGACAGGCTTGAAGACGATTTCAGGCAGTCGAGTCGATTTCAAAGGGCCAGATCATCTGAAAATATTTTGGCAGTCCGTGCAGTCAGAAATGCAGTTTCTGGCCTATTTTGGAACTGCCCCAGGCCAACCGTTTTTGTTTGTGTCCGCAACCAATAAACCTGTGGCTACATTAGTTAAACATGAGCGGGGAACTTTGTTAATCCTGCCGTGGCTAAAGTGGAGTAATTATCCTGCCGACGACAATCAGAGAAGCAGAATGTTCACGGCTGCTTTTGAAAAGTTGAATGAAGTTCTTGCTCCTAAGAAACCAAACATGAACCTGCCCAGTTGGAGCACAAATTACGGATGGCAGCGTGAGTGCGAGTTAAGAACGGATTTAGTCTCATTCCAAAAAAAGGCGGATGAAATCTCGAACCATATCAAGACAAAGACTCTTGAGTTAGAAAACGAAGATAAACTCAAAGTTCTATTTGTCGGCAGGGGAGACGTTCTCGTTGATACGGTTATCGGTGTGTTGAAGGAACTTGGCGCAAAGGCCACGGCCGGTGAACCCGGACGGGATGACGTCATCTTGGAATTTGAAAGAAAGCACGCTGTCATCGAAGGCAAAGGCAAGAAAGGGTCAGCGGCAGAATCAGACGCGGCACAGTTGGAAAAATGGGTCGCAGGATTTAAGGAAGAAAGAGGGGTGGACCCCAAAGGGATACTTCTCGTAAATGCTTATTGTGAAACCCCGCTCGCTGAACGAACTGAGCCAGCGTTTCCACACCAAATGCTGAAATACTCAACACAGCGTGACCATTGCTTGATGACCACGACTCAATTGCTCGGGTTGTTGCTTGAAGCGCGAGCTCATCCAGCAAAGCGAGTGGATTTGGTGAACAGTTTGTGGTCAACAGTGGGCATCTATCCACAGTTCACAGACTGGCAGAAGTTTTTGATTGCCCCACCTCCCGCTCCTGCAAAAGCCAGCTAGTGACAGCTCCACCGTTCGCAACGGCGCGGTGTCAGGTGCAGATTTGAAGCTGTAACGCTATTTGTCAGCGGGCTGAATAAACGAGTGGACGAATTTTACGTATTCTTCGGTTGAAACAAATCGGAAGCCGAAATTCGCCGTAAAATTTTTCAGCCCGGCCGAAATCACAGTGTCAGGATCAACAATTTTGATAAAAGTGATTCCCTTAGTCTTTGCCCGTGCTCGAACCGCTAAAATGTCGGGAATAACGCGAGAGGAGACAAGTTCGTTGACTGCCGACAGGCAGATTGCATCAAACCAGTATTCAGCTTCTACAGAAGTGAGATTGGCACCAGTCATTAGGGTTTGAGATGAGCTTGTTTGTTGTCCCCAATTGATTTGTCCTTTGAGCAAAAGTTTTGGCCCAATCGGCAGAACATAAAAAACAGCTTTGTGGACACTAATCTGAAGTTGCACCAACCCCATATCCGACAGCGGAAGTTCAATCTGAGAGTTACAAATTGTCCATTTGGTATTGTACCGGAACATGCTGTAATCACGTGCGTATCCAAGTCGAAATTGAATCCTATAGACCAACTGCAAAAAATTCTCGGAATCAATAATAATCTGATGTCCAAGGGCATATTGTTTCTGGAAGTGTTGGATTATCGTCTCGGGAAAATTTAATACGTCGCGAAGCGTATCAACTCTTCCATTTTTTAATTCTTGATCTATCTGAACAACAAAATCGGCGGGAGCCGCTGCCTTCGCATAAGGAGAAATGCGTTTAAGAAAAGCACAATACCAACATAGGTTTTCGTAAATGCCTGAGGACAGTTCAGTTGACGGCTTGTTTGCAGCAACCTCCAATGCTTCTAGTGTTTTGGGCAGGTGAGTTTCTACCTTTGAAAAGGCTTGCTCAAGAGTGTTATCGACCTGTCCGTCTACTAGTAATTGATTGTAACCAAATTCAGAAAACACATTTTGGGGTGACTCTCGTTTCCATTTGTCAGTTTGCACCCGGTAACACTGTAAACGTCCTGCAACTGTGAATCTCCTTAACAAAACCTGTGAAATATAATGTTCGTTTGCGTTCATCACGTGCGATGATGTTATCAAACGGCCAAAAGGAAAGGGAGCGCGGCGTTCACACCGCTTCCCCATTCGCATCGGTACACGCGCCTGACCACGTTTCGCGCAAGCGAACCATGCGAATCGGGGCATCCATCCAGTGGCAGGCTTGGGAAGGCACAAAGGCCGCAGGCAAGTTAAGCCGCAGTTGCCCAAAATGTCACGCATTTGCTGAGACAATCCCGACCGGTGGGTCGGCCCGGGCTCTCTCAGTCTTGTGACGCCGAAGTGGTTGCAGGAATGGGATTTCCTCCGCATCGTGCGACGATCTCAAGAAAGCCAATGGCACAGGCATTGCTCGTCAGGCAAGCGCGGGAAAGGGATATAGGGCTGTGGGCCTGGGCGAATCGCCGCTTTCCTCGTGCATGACGAATCATGGTAGCGGTAAAAACAATTCTGTTGGTTGAGGACGATCAGGTCGCGTCGACGACGTATCAAAGCCGGTTGGAACGCGAGGGCTTTCACGTGGAAACCGCGACGGATGGACTGATCGCCCTTAAGACCCTGTTGAAGCTCACGGTCGACCTGGTCATCCTGGACCTGATCCTGCCGAAGCTGGACGGGGCGAGCGTGCTCAAGCACATGCGCACGACCCCGCACCTGCAGAACGTGCCCGTCATCGTCCTCTCTAATGCCGCGTCGACCGAACTCGACGAGGACGCCATGCTCACAGGCCCTACGCGACGCCTGCACAAAACCGATTGCCCGTTTTCCCTGCTGATGCAGACCATCCAGGAGCTCTTCGCGGTCACCTCCGACCAAACAACCCAGGCTGAACCCGCTGCCGCCGGGGGAACAGCCCCAGCCTCCGGGAACGGGCAGCCGAAACCGGGCGGCGACACAACCGCTCTGTACAGTCGATCCCCGGAACGGAGCGAGTTTCTGAAGGTCGTTCTCCAAAAGATCCCCGAAATCCGTGAACATTGCTGCGCTTACATCCGCGCGCCCGGTTCACCCGCCAACATCCCGCACCTCGTCGAACTGCACCAGCGCGCCAACTGGGTTCGCACGAGTGCGGAAGGTTCGGGCTGGGCGCGCATCGCCATGCTCGCCCACGCGCTCGAGGCACTGCTCTCGGAAATCAAGGTCAAACCTTCCGTGATCACACCTTCCATCCTCCAAACCATCGCGCAGGCGGTCGACTGTCTCGCCCTGTTGGTGAAAAGCGATGAAGTGGATCTGACCAGGCCCATGGCCCGCGCCAAAGTCCTGGCCGTGGATGACGACCCCGTCTGCAGCATGGTCGCCGTAAGCTCGCTGAGGAGAGCTAACTTCGACGCCGAGGCCATCAATGACCCGGTTGCCGCTCTGCAAAAGCTGCAAACCACCAGCGTGGACGCGGTCTTGCTCGACATCAGCATGCCCGGCATCACCGGTTTCGAGCTTTGCGAAAAAG
>JBEKMU010000126.1:0-7420 GCA_049523555.1 Verrucomicrobiota bacterium
ATGCCCAGCGCGGCCGAAAGCGCCGTGCCCGCGTGTCCGGCGCCGTAGCAATCATGCGGGCTTTCCGTGCGCACCGCGAAACCGTTCAAGCCGCCGGTGGTGCGGATGGTGTTAAAACGGTCCTTGCGTCCGGTGAGCAGCTTGTGGACATAGACCTGATGGCTCACGTCCCAGACAAATTTGTCCTTGGGCGTGTTGAAAACGCGGTGCAGTGCGATGGTCAATTCCACCACGCCGAGGTTGGGTCCGACGTGTCCGCCGTTTTTGGCCAGCACGGTAATCAGCTCTTGCCGGATTTCATCCGCGAGTTGCAGGAGTTGCGACGCGGTCAGGTTTTTGACGTGCGCCGGTTCGGCCACCATGTCGAGATAACGGCTCATAAACTTTGGGTCTCGGGTCTGGGTTCTAGGGTCTGGGAAATCAGCCTTCGGATAAATCCGGCGGGAGCGGCTTCAGTTTCAGTTCGCCCGCCGCGTTCTTTTCCAATTGCTGAATCTCCAATTCCGCCTCGGCCAGTTTTTCCTGGCAAATTTTCACCAGCCGTGTGCCTTCCTCGTATTTAGCCAGAAGCGTCTCCAGCGGCAAATCGTCGGTTTCCATTGCTTCGACGACGCCCTCGAGTTTTTTCAAGGCCTCTTCAAACGGCAGATTTTTGGCGGGATTATTGTGACCCGCGCCTTTTGATGGATTTGGCACAGGAACTAGGCTAAAACAAAAATCCTACGGCGTCCAGTTTGGAGTCAAACGCCAAAAAACGCTCGAATTTGCAGCCGGCAGAGGCTATTTGGCCTTCACCGTCCAGCCTTGCTTGACTTCGAGGTCGCCGGAATAAGACGCCCGGCTCTTGTCTTCCTGCACGGATTGGATGGTGATTTCGCCCACCAATTTCTCATCGGTGAAAACCACGTTACCCTTGTCATCCTTCACGTCGGTGGCCTGGTAAAGGTCCAATTTGTCACCTTCCTTGAACCCCTCCTTGCTGCCCAGCGACACGATGATGGTGCTCTTGCTCGCCACGGCGAGCACCTTGCCCGGCGTGTGCTTGAGCGCCTCCGTAGCCGCGCCGGCTTTGGCGGCGAGCGCAGCCTTTTGTTTCACGCGGCCGGATTCGGGCAGCGTC
Source organism: Verrucomicrobiota bacterium (assembly GCA_049523555.1). Classification (GTDB taxonomy): domain Bacteria; phylum Verrucomicrobiota; class Verrucomicrobiia; order Limisphaerales; family UBA11358; genus UBA11358. Next base: position 1,121 of record JBEKMU010000126.1, read on the forward strand.
GTCCCCTGCACGTCGGAAATGATCTGTTGTAACGTCGCTTCCGTGGCTTTGCCGAGCGCGCTGTCCATGAATTCCTTGTTGTCGAAACCGACGTTGCCGCCGCTGCCGCCGATGTTGGCGCCGACGTCAAAGCTGGTTCCCTTGTGTTCCGCCGACGCCGAGCCGGTTTTGATAATCTTGCGCGTCGCCACGTCCACCAGACGCCAGTCAATGCGCACGTCTGAAACACTCTGCTTGACCCCCAAGTTGCCGATATTTCCCGGCACGAACCCGCCCAGCCCGATATGCGATTGTTTCGAGCCGAACCGCGTCACCTTGGCCGTGAACATGAAATCCGCCGCGGCAAAACCGCCCTTGTCCACCTTTTGCGCCTGGTCAATCCAGCCGTCCTCACCCATGTTGATCTCATTCTTCAAATCGCCAATCTGGTTGACTTCGAGCATCTGGAACTTGTTGATCTTGCCCAGCTCGGTCGTGAGCATCTCGCCCAAGCCCTCGCCCATCGCCGGCTGCCAGTATTGAATCGCCGTCGTGTCACCACTGAACGGCGCGACGAAACAGGTCGGGAGGTTATTGCTGTCCTGCGCGGCCAGACGGTTCCCCGTCAATGCCACGAGAACAACACCGCTAATCAACATCAGAAGGTGCCTTCTCATGCCGTGCATCCCTGCCAAACCGGGCCAAACAGGTCAATCAAATATTTATCTGGAATGCCAGATTAAGCGCCTTTTTAGGGCGGCTCGCCTGAAGTAGATTGCACACGACTCAAAATTTCGCCGACTTTCAAACGCGTCCTCAAACTTTGTCCGCACTTTGCGTCCTTGGCGCGGCGCATGATTCGCCCCGTCGCCGCGTCCATCGTAATTGAATAACCGCGGGCCAACACCTGCTCCGGCCCCAGCAAACGCAACCGCGCTTCCAGCGTTCCAAAGCGGCTCTTCCCGTTCCGCAAACCAACGTGCATCAGCTCGCGCAAACGCCGCCGGCTCATCACCAACGACTCGCGCCGCTGATTCAACAACTGCGCCGGACGAACGCGCAACAGCCGGTCGGTCAAATTGCGCCACGCCACTGCGCGGGCGCGCGTGCCTTGCTTCGCGCAACGCAACAAACCGGTTTGTAAATCATCGAGCCGTTGCAACGATTCATTGAGCCTCCGACGCGGATGCGCCCGCGCCATGCGCTGTGTCAGATCCGCCACCAGTTGTCGGCTGGCAAAGACGCCTTCGGTGATGATTTCCGCCGCCGCGCTCGGCGTTGCCGCGCGCACGTCCGCCACAAAATCGCTGATGGTGAAATCAATCTCGTGCCCGACCGCCGACACGACCGGAACGACCGATTCAAAAATCGCCCGCGCCACGACTTCTTCGTTGAACGCCCATAAATCTTCCAGGCTTCCACCGCCTCGCGTGACCAAAATGAGGTCCAATCTTTCGGAGGGTCGAGTTCCACGAGACCCTAATTCCTTTTCAATTTCCAGATCAGGGCGTCGCGGAGCTCCACCCTCCGAAAATTCATTCAACAACCGAATCGCCGCCGCGATTTCTTCTGCCGCGCCTTCGCCTTGAACGCGGCAGGGCGCGAGGATGATTTCCAACGCTGGATTCCGCCGTTGCACGACATGCAGCACGTCGCGGATCACCGCGCCGGTGGGCGACGTGACCAGGCCGATGCGTTGCGGATATTTCGGGAGCGGACGCTTTCGCTCCGGCGCGAATAGCCCTTCCGCCGCGAGCTTTTGCTTGAGTTTCTCGAACGCGATTTGCAGCGCGCCGACCCCCTGCAACTCCACGGCGCGCACGATGAGCTGATATTGCCCGCGCGCTTCATAGACCGTCACGTCACCTTGCAGTAAGACCTTCTGGCCATCCTGCAGCACGCTGCGGTTCATGACCGCTTCGCCACGAAACAGCACACAACTCAACTGCGCGGCGGCGTCCTTGAGCGTGAAATAAATGTGGCCGGAAGATTGCGCACGCAGGTTGGTGACCTCGCCCGTCACCCAGACCGAACCGACCTGTTTCTCGAGCAACCGTTTGACCTGCGCCGTCAATTCGCTGACCGACAGCACGCGCCGTCCCGTCCCAGTCGGGAACAGTTCACCGAAGTCCCATTGCGATTTGGGTTGCTTGCTCATTTCCAAACTAACTCAAGAGCTGAATCAATTGGTTCTACAAGCGTATAACCCGAGTTAGAAACTGTTACATGTGAGTAACGCAATGTTTTATTTTCCCACTCTTCTTCAAATGGAACAAAGGCGCTAACGACGCCAATAATCTTATAATCTGTCGCGCCAAACTCAGGATGTTCCACTTGAATAACAGGACCACCGCTATTTCCTTGATACGATGGGGAGTCAACGACAATCGTTCGTTTAGAGAGGCTAACCCCTGCAACAATTCCTTTTCTTAACAAAGGTTGAGCGAGATCAAATTTGTTCCGAATAGGGGCAGTAAGTGACATTGGATAGCCAAACATATAAACATCTGCCCCAACGTCCACATTTGTAAGCACGCAAACCATACTCGAACTCATTGGCTGAAGACCAACAAAAGGATTCCCCAACATGACTCCTGGCAAGAGAGTGACAAGGTTACGATTTGTGGGATCGCAGTCTTCAATCCGCACCAATGCAATATCACCATTCGTCGAATAGCGAACTTCTCCAAAGCTCATCAGTTGCGTCAAATCTAAAATAAAATTGCGCTCCGTTACATTTGTCGTCCCCGCACTGGAAAACGACTTTATGACAGCTGTCGAGGAAAGCAAAACAGGCGGATTTGTTCCTTCTGGCTCTGAAAACAAGACGTGTCGTGCTGTGACAAGGTAAACTGAATTACTCAATTGAAGAAAGCACCCTGAGCCAGCGCCTTTTTCGTGAGTTATAAGAACGGGAAAAAGAAGTGGATCTATCAATAACGTTCGTGAAAGGCATGGCTCGGCAAACGCCATCGCACAAAAAATCAGAAAAAGAAAAGATTTCATATTTATTTAGACGGAATTGTGTTGGTCACTGCCCTAACTTTATTCTGCCACGCGCTGAATTGTCACCGCATTCACGCTGCAATTCAATTTCAATTCCGACCGGGCAAGGATCCTGCCTGTCACCGTTTGCCGGAGGAAGGCGCGCGCAGCGAGTTGGCCACGCGGCGGAAGTGGTAACCGAGGATGGCAAGTTCGATGGCGTGGGGGAACTGGCGCGGACGCCGGATGAGTGTGCCCCAGAACAGCCGCCAATAACCCACGCGCCCCCGATGCCACACGCCCAGCACCCAGAGGGATTTCAGGAAAGCAATGCAATCCGCCCGCGACAGGTGCAGTCGCGGACCGGTCGGACGATGGCTTTTGAGAAACGTCCGGATGCGCTGGTAGTAGTGCCGCGGCTCGTAAAGCTTCTTCACCAGTTCGCGGTAACCGGATTGCAGGAAGTCCCGGTTCAATTTGGGTTTGAAGTTCAACGCAGCGTCGGTGTTGTTGCCGGTGCTTTCGGTTTCCAGCCGTCCCTCGCGTTTCAACCGCTGCCACAATCGCGTCTGCGGCAGCGCGTTCAGCAATCCCACCATCGCCGTGGCCACACCGGAGCGCTGGATGAATTCAAACTGCCGTTTGAAGATGTCACTCTTGTCGCTGTCGAAGCCCACGATGAATCCACCCATGACTTCCAGTCCGGCGCGTTGGAGCGTTTGCACCGAGGCCACGAGATCGCGATTCCGGTTCTGGAGCTTGTGACATTCCTCCAGCGCCTCGACTGAGGGCGTTTCGATGCCGACGAAGACTTTCTTGAATCCGGCCTCGACCATCAGCGCGCACAATTCCGGATCATCGGCGAGATTCATGGACGCCTCGGTGAAAAATCCGATGCCGGGCCGCGTGCGTTGCCGCCACTCAATCAGCGCGTGCAGCAGCGTTTTGGTCCGTTGTTTGTTGCCGATGAAATTATCGTCCACGACAAAAACCATGTCCTTCCACCCGCGCCGGCAGAGCGCGTCCAGCTCGGCAATCAATTGCGCCGGTGTTTTCGTGCGGGGCACGCGCCCGTTCATCACGATGATGTCGCAAAATTCGCAATCGAACGGGCAGCCGCGCGAGAACTGCACGGACATCGTAACGTAATGCCGGAACTTGATGAGGTCCCAACGTGGGACGGGAGTTTGGGTGATTTCCGGCCGGTTGGTGGCGCGATAAACGGGTTGCAAACGGCCATTCCGCAGGTCTTCCACCACCTGCGGCATCACTTCCTCGGCCTCGCCGAGAACGAAGTGCTGGATTTCCGGAAACGCCTCATGACCGGTGGTGAACAGCGGTCCGCCCGCAATGACGGTTTTTTTCAGCGCTGCACACCGCGCCATGATTTCGCGCACGGATTCCTTTTGCACGAGCATTGCGCCCAGCAACACGTAATCCGCCCAGCGCAGGTCTTCGTCCCTGAGCCGCTTCACGTTCAGGTCCGCCAATTTGAGTTCCCACTCCGGCGGAAGCATGGCCGCCACCGTTAACAAGCCCAGCGGCGCCATGGACGCTTTGCGGGAAACGAAACGCACGGCGTGTTTAAAACTCCAAAACGTGTCGGGCGTTCGCGGACTGACGAGAAGTATTTTCATGACTCGACTTTAAGTCGTCGGGGTGAATTTAAGCACGATATGAGCCACTTACGAGCAAAATTTTCAAAATTTCCGTTTACGGGATGCAATTTGACCCTGCGGTCAATGCGTCGTCCGTGAGGGAAAGGGCAGCGCCCCGTTCACGCAAGCTCGATGCCCACCGGACAATGGTCGCTGCCCATTACGTCGGGTTGGATGAAGGCGCGTTTGAGGCGCGGGCGCAGCGATTTTGAAATGAGAAAATAATCAATGCGCCAGCCTACGTTCCGGGAACGCGCGCCACCCATTTGACTCCACCAGGTATAATGTCCCCCCTCCTTCTCAAATTCGCGGAAGGTGTCGAAGAAACCGGCCCGCACGAAGGCGCTGAAGCCGGCGCGTTCCTCCGGCGTAAAGCCGTGGTTGTGGACATTGGCCTTCGGATTCGCCAAATCAATTTCCGTATGGGCCACGTTGAGGTCGCCGCAGAAAATGACGGGCTTCTTCTTCTCCAGCTTTTTGAGGTAACGAAGAAAATCACGATCCCATTGCTGGCGGTAGGCGAGCCGCGTGAGTTCGCGTTTGGAATTGGGCACATAAACGTTCACGAGAAAAAAATCGCCGAACTCGGCGGTGAGCACGCGACCTTCCTTGTCGTGCTCGGCAATGCCGATGTGCGGCACAACTTTCAACGGGCGCGCCCGAGTGAAAATTGCCGTGCCGGAATAACCTTTTTTCTGCGCGTTGTTCCAGTAAGTCGTGTAGGTCGCAGGCCAGAGTTGTTCGACATCGTCGGGGCTGCACTTCGTTTCCTGCAGGCAAAGCACATCCGGTTTCTCGGCGTCGAGGTAATCGAGAAAATTTTTCTTCAACACGGCGCGCAAGCCGTTGACGTTCCACGAAATCAATTTCATGCGGGCTGGAACACAATCACGCTCAACGGCGGCAGACAAAATTCGGCGGAATGCGGCTGGCGGTGGCAGGGAACATTTTCAGCGGTGACACCGCCGAGATTGCCCTGATTGCTGCCGCCGTAAATGGCCGCGTCGCTGTTCAGGACCTCACGCCATCTGCCCGCGCGCGGCAGGCCGATACGATAGTTTGGACGCGGAACCGGCGTGAGATTCAAAATGACGGCGAGTTGATTCGCGCCGTCGGCGGTCTGGCGGACGAAGGAGAGCACGCTGTCGTCGCGGTCGGCGCAGTCAATCCAGTTAAAACCGCCGTGGTCGTAATCGGACTGCCACAGTCCGGGGGAGGCGGCGTAAAGTTTGTTCAAATCTTCGACGAAACGCTGGAGGCCGCGATGATACAGCCCGGCGTCCAGCAGCCACCAATCGAGTTGCCCATTCGCGTTCCATTCCGCGGTTTGGCCGAATTCGCCGCCCATGAACAGAAGCTTTTTGCCGGGGAAAAGCCATTGATACGCGAGCAGTGCGCGGAGGTTTGCGAATTTCTGCCAGTCATCACCGGGCATTCGGCCAATCAGCGAGCCCTTGCCGTGAACGACTTCGTCGTGGGAGAGCGGCAGGATGAAATTTTCGCTGTGATGATAAAGCGTTGCGAACGTGAGATCGTTTTGATGATATTTCCGGTGAATCGGTTCGCGGCTGAAATAGCCAAGCGTATCGTGCATCCAGCCCATGTTCCACTTGAACGAAAAGCCGAGGCCGCCAACATAGGGCGGGCGCGTGACGAGCGGCCACGCGGTGGATTCCTC
>JBEKMU010000127.1:0-7403 GCA_049523555.1 Verrucomicrobiota bacterium
GACGCCCTCGGCAAACCGCGCATCGCCCAGGTCAAACGCGACGCCATCATCGCCCAGGCCGAGGCCGACCGCGATTCGCAAATCCGTTCCGCGCAGGCGAAGCAGGCCGGGCAGGAAGCGCAATTCGCCGCCGATACGAAAATCGCTGAGGCGCAACGCGATTATCAATCCAACGTGGCGCAATATCAGGCCACGGTAAACCAGCAGAAAGCGCAGGCCGACCTCGCGTACGATTTGCAGAAATTCAAGACCGGCCAGCTCGTGAAGGCCGAGGAGGTCCAGGTCAGCATCATTGAGAAGCAGAAACAGATTGAACTGCAGCAGCAGGAAATTCTGCGCAAACAGCGCGAACTCGAAGCCACCGTCCAGAAACCCGCCGACGCCGAGCGTTACAAGGTCGAGACGCTGGCCAACGCCAAGAAGTTCCAGCTCGAAACTGAGGCGGCGGGTGCCGCTTCCGCCACCAAGGTGACCGGTTTTGCGGGTGCCGACGTGGTTAAAGCCACCGGTATGGCCGAGGCCGATGCGAACAAGGCGCGCGGTCTGGCCCAAGCCACCGTCATCGAGGCCCAAGGCAAGGCGACCGCGTCCGCAATGCAGGCCAAGGCCGAGAGCTTCAAGCAATACAACGAGGCGGCGGTCATTGAAATGATTGTGCGGGTCATGCCGGAAATCGCGGGCAAGATCAGCGAGCCACTCAGCAAGATGGAAAAGATGGTCATCATCAACAGCGGCAATGGTCCCGGCGGCGGTGCGAGCAAATTGACCGGCGACGTGACCACCATCATCAGCCAGTTGCCGCCGGTGCTGGAAGCCCTGACTGGCGTGAAATTCGAGAAATTGCTGGAACAAGTCCCCGCGCTCAAAAAGGCGATGAGCAAGGGCGACGACAAAGACAAATAACAGGTAGGGCGCGGTCTCCGTACCGCGCCGCGGCGCTTTCGGAGAAAGCGCCCTACCAAAATGGGAGGGACGGCGTGTCGCCGTCCCCAAATAATGGGTCGCCGGTGCGGCGTCCCTACCAAAATTCGGAGGGACGAGCTTTGCGAGTCCCTGACCGAGTGAATGATTTTGAAAATGGGGGCTCGTGGAACTCGCCCCTCCGACAAATAGGAAAATCATGAACGTCTGCCGTTCGCAAAATAATCGGATGATTGCCGGGGTGGTCATTTACCTCGCGCTCTGGTTTCTAATGTCAAAAGCGCCGCCCGTTCCGCCGCCTTTTGAATCGCCCGTGATGCAGCCGTGGAAGAAAACATTATAACACAAAAAATGCACATAGCCCGACCAATTTCAGCTCTAATTTACCTATTTGCTGCGTCCCAATTTGTTTTTGGGGCGGGCACGAACGAGACGATGACAAAGATTGTCTATCGGGATATTTCCACCAATCTTTTGTTGAGCTCGTTCGCCGCACAGCCAAGGACGCTTTATCGAATGGGAGAAAAATATAACCGCTCGGAAGAAGCCCCCGACCCGGTTTTGGGAATTCATGGTCTTATCATCATCAACGAACCGGATGCATGGATGATTAACCTGATGGATAAAACCGGCACTCACATGGTAGATAGTGGGCCGACTTATGTAGTTCACGACTGCATTGTGTCACCGCCAAATAAATCACAAGCCGAATTTCAAGCTTTCAAAACCAGCTCCATTAGCGGGTTTGAGTTTGGCAAGGAGATGGAATTTCTAAAAAAGCACAAAGCCAGGAAGTCCGGGGCGGTGTCAATTGGCAGCGTGTCATGTGACCGCTATGAATTAACAATTGACGGTTACTCAATAGAGCTATTCGCAAAAACTGGAACTGAAATTCCCTACCAACTCAAAGTGTCCAAAGACCAATCTCAGATTTCATATTTGCAATACGATATCTACCAGGCTGATTTACAGCCCGATGTGTCACTGTTTAAGCCGCCGGCAGGCATCGAAATTTCCGAAGCGCAGCATTAATTATGCGCCTTTTTGAAGCCATCATTGACGCGAACCACCGCGCGGTTGCCGGTGACAAGGAAGCCGGCTTGCATCCGGCGGATTTCGCGGACGAACTGCCGGTCATCGCGTTGACGTGCGTTGACCCGCGGTTGAACGCGTATTTTCCCAATGCGCTGGCGTTGCCAGCGGAGGAGTTCATCTGGCTCCGCAACGCGGGCAACATCATCACCGGCCCGTTGAGCAGCACCATGCGGTCGCTGGCGCTGGCGTGCGCGGTCAAGGGCGGCCGGGAAATCGCCATCATCGGCCACACGGATTGCCAGGTCTGCAAGACAACCACAATGCAGTTGCTCGACAAGTTGAAAACACTGGGCGTCGAGCGGCATCTGTTGCCGGACAACATAAACGAGTTTTTCGGCATGTTTGGCAGCGAACGGCAGAACGTCATCAAAGCTTGCGACCTCGTTCGCCACAGCCCGCTCATCGGCCCCAAAATACCGGTGCATGGACTGTTGCTGGACATTGAATCTGGCAGGCTGGATTGGATAGTGAACGGTTATCAGACTTTGGAAACGGCGGGCAGCCAGTTGCGTGAACCAGCGGGTCCCATCGGTCAGGCGATGCAATCGCTCGGCAATTTCAACATCGGCGAGATGAAATTTCCCGAGACCAAGATTGGCGAATTTGCGACGAAAGCCGAAGACTGGCTGTCAAAAGAGACCGGAAAGCTCGGAGCGGGGGTGGCCGAGACGATGCAAAAAGTTGCGCCAGTTGCCGAATCAGTGCAGGAAATCGCGGGGCAGGTTGCCGCGTTCGCCGAGAAAAATCGGGCGCGCCCGCCGGGTCAGTCGCAACGGCCGCCCATGCCGCCGAAAATTCCGTTGCCGCCGCCAATCCGTCCAAAAATCATTCAACCGCGAGACAAACGGTGAGACGGGCATTGGTGGAGCGCCGACTCCGGCCCGCAGTTTTAAATCAGAATGAACACGTCGTCTCTTTGGAGAGCGGCAGGTCGAGGAAAATCCCAATTGCGCTTTATTTGTAACGTTTTCGTGATTGAACCCGGCGGTGAACTGGTTAGAATCCTTCCGATGGCCCGGGGCGTAGCGTAGTTTGGTATGCGCGCTTGCTTGGGGTGCAAGAGGTCGTGAGTTCAAATCTCACCGCCCCGACCATTCTTACACAAATCTTCTGGTTATCAATAAGTTTTGATTTTGGCACCGGCTATGCTTAAGGGCAATTGTTATGAGCATAGTTACGGCCAAAATGAATCGCAGCAAACTTTACCACACGATAGCAACCATAAGGCCCGCCAACGATGCGAGAATCATTCAACTTGATGTCTGGGGCAGTGTAATTGTGCCCGTCCTGTTCGTGAGCGTGTTGAATTTAATGCGACTGATATTCGTGAATTGACCACGAAATTGGGAAAATCAAGGTGGTGCTGATTTTAACGCCTGCGCAACTCTTTATTCCTGCACAATTTCCGGCGTAAGAATAATGTCCATGTCGCCAACCGCCACTTCGAAAGGCTTGCCGGGGCGCGTAGTCACCTGGGTAATAATTAAACCTGCGGTTTTACCGTTGGCTTGTCTGGATTGGAGCGCCATGGTGAGTTGAACGCTGTCGTGGTCGAGAAGTTTTGGTGTGATGGTGCAACTCCGGCCCGCGCCAAGATTAATGCAGGTTTCGAAGCGGTTCGTCAGTTCAAGCTCGCCGAGGTCTTTGGCGTTTGAGGGCGTGGAAACCACTGGTTTTGAATTCGTCACCACCGGGGTGGGGATGGGGGCGTGTTGCTTCGCTGTCGTTGAAGTTGAACTCTTCGAACAACTGAACGGCAGCAGCCCCGAAAGGCTGATGGCAGCGATGACGGCAATATGCGATACGCCCATGCCCACATCAGGCAGCATAAGCCAGGCCGTTTTAGGCCAACGCAGGCCAACACAGTGTTGGCGGGCTGAACCGCATGCCAGCCTGGTGATTAAGAGGCCGCCGTGTCTAAAAAAAGGCAGTGGTCGGCCGGAAGCTAATCCTCGCGGTCAAAGACCAATGTATCCCCATCGGAGGTCGTCATTGTCAGCCGGTCGTTCTTGATTTGGATTTTAAGGGAGTCGGGTTTGCCATTGTTGGTGAAGGACAATTTGTAATCACCATCGGCTTTTTCCCATCGGCCCGTCAGTGTTGAAGTTTCCGTGTTGGGCAACAAACCGTTTCGAAGCCCGTAAACGATGATGGGCCACAAATGCAGCGTCGCTGTTTCACCCACCAGCGGCGATTTCAGGTGCGGCAGATTATGCAGGAATATCTGTTGATCTGACGCCACCACGAGAGTGGTCTGCAGATAATTGGTCATCCAAAAGCGTGCAAACTTCATTTCGGCGGGCGAAATTTTCGGCTGCGCAATGGGTAACATGGCTGCTGTCGTGGTGGTGTTAAAGTTCCAGAAGCCCAGGATTCTTTCCGGATCGTATTTGGGCGATTGGCCGGTTTTGAGATAGACTATCAAGTCGTCCATGTTGGTCTGCAAGTTCTCCCAAAGGGTGTCGATCAAGCTAATGTTTTGCAAAATTGCGTTCATCTGTGGGTCGTGCAACAATTGCCCCACCGGTACACCTCCTTGAAAGGCGCTGGTGAAGGTGCTGTCCTGCGCGAGTTGTTTGAGGTCGTCGCGCTCCAGCAACGCGAGGAATGCCGGATAATGCTTTAACCGGTCGCCCAATTGGGGATTTTGGCAGAGCAAGCCGGCCAAGTCGGCCGTTTTGTAATAACTTTCCGGCAACGTGGCGACGGCGCGTGCGGCCTTGTCCATGCCGGTGCTTTCCATATCGCGCCCGAGCTGGTTGATCAGCCGTGTCGTCCTCGTTTGGGTGTCGGAGGACGCAACTTGCACCGTCCAATAACTGAGATTGAAAAGGACAAAGCAAATCAGCACAAAATAAGCTGTGCCATTCAGCACGCCGAGGCAGAGACCAAGCCGGCGATTCAGCCGCTCCCACATCGCGAACTTCACATCATCGGCACGGTATCGGTAATGCAGCTCTGTCTTGCGATGCGCGAAGGATCCCGCAATTTTGAACAAAATCAGCACCAACGCGAACGCTTCCAGCGGCCCCAGCATCCAGATCAACGCCGGATTGTGAATATCCGCGTGTGGCATCAGTGGCTTGAAATGTTCTCCCAGCGGCGCGGCCAGCAACCCGCCAAAAACAATGCCGGCAAATGAAAACACCACGCGGATCGCGCCCTGCCGGTAACCAAGCGCAGCCAATGACGCCAGCAACACCAGAGCCAGTATCCAAATGGTCATGCCTCTAATGAAAACCATTTGACGGACAAAAAGCACGCAGAAAATTCGATATGGCTTCTTGCAGGTCGTGCATTGCGATGACGTTAAAAAACCGGCTGAATTTCGATTTGACGGACGTGGCCAGACAGGAGCAGCTTGGCGTAAAACCGGTTATATATGAACCTTGCACGTTTCGCGCAATTCAATCGTCACAAAGTGTGGGCCAGTCTTTTGATCTGCTTCACAAGTCTCGTAGCGCTGGCTGATTTACCGGCGGATCAGGCAAAGCTGGCCGCGGCCAACACGGGTTTTGCCTTCGATTTGCTGAAACAAATCGTCAGGGGACAGCCGGACACCAACGTCTTCATTTCGCCGTTCAGCGTTTCGAGTGTGCTGCAAATGGCCGGCAACGGTGCGGCGGGCGAAACCAGGACGGAGATGCAGCGCGCCTTGAAAACGGGCGGTTTGCCGACGGCATCGCTGAACGCGGCGTACAAGGACTTGAACCAGTCACTGAATTCGCAGACCAACGTGATTTTGGATATGGCCAATGCGATTTGGTATCAAGAGGAGGTCCGGCTGAAACCCGGATTTGTTTCCGACGACCAGAACTTTTTCGCGGCGAAATTGGCAGGGGTGGATTTCAAAAACCCCGAGTCGGCGCAAACCATCAACGATTGGGCGGACAAAAGCACGCGCGGAAAAATCAAGGAAGTTGTCCAATGGCCGTTTCCACCGCTCACCCGGGTGATTCTGGCCAACGCCATCTATTTCAAAGGTAAATGGGACCGCCCGTTCGACAAGAAGGAAACCAAACCGCACGCCTTTTATTTGTCCAGAGGCGGCGAAAAGCAGGTGCCGATGATGTGGCAGCGCAGACGTTTCAGCTACCAGGAGGGTGACGGCTATCAAGCCGTGCGGTTGCCTTACGCCGGCGGACGCCTGCAGATGTATCTTTTTCTGCCCGGTACAAATTCCAGTCCGACAAAGCTCCTGGCCGATTTGAACAGTGAAACCTGGCGTGACAAAATCGTGCCACGATTTATGGAACGCGAAGGAACGCTTGTCTTGCCCCGGTTCAAAATTGAATACGATGTGACACTCAATGATCCACTCAAGGCTTTGGGAATGAGGAGCGCCTTCACTCCCGCCGCCGATTTTTCCGCGATGGCCGACGAGCCGCTTTATATCAGCGCGGTGAAGCAGAAAAGTTTTGTGGACGTGAACGAAGAAGGAACCGAGGCAGCGGCAGTAACAACGGTCACAATGCGGAGCCAAGCGATTGCAGTGCCGACAAAGCCGTTTGAGATGATTGTGGACCGGCCATTTTTCTTTGTGATTGGTGACGACCAAACCCAGTCCATTTTGTTTATGGGCATGGTGCACGATCCAGTGAACTGAACAATGAGGGACACATATCGGTTTCTTACGCCCGCCCTCACCTGATTCCTCTCCCCTAGGAGAGGACATACAAACGGACGCTACTTGAACGTTTGCCTGCCAGCCGTGCGAAGACCGGTGACAGTGAGTTGAAATAAGGGCGGACCAGATACAATTCTCATTTTCCGCCTTTCAAACTTGTTTTAGGCGTTCGCTCTGTTATTCAAGGCGCAGTGAACAATCAATTTCGACTAGGCGTTCTCGGTTCCGGCAAAGGTTCGAACTTTGCCGCCGTTGCCGATGCCGTGGCGGCAGGGAAAATTCCGGCGCAAGTCGCCCTCGTCGTGAGCGACGTCGAGACTGCGGGGATTTTGGCGCACGCGCGCGACCGGGAAATTCCGGCGCAATTCATACCGCCGGGGAAATTCCGCACGAAGCTGGACGAGGAGGCGGAACGGGCGTTCGTCAGTGCGCTGCAAGGAGCAAAAGTGGATTTGGTCGTCCTCGCGGGATTCATGCGCGTGCTCAAGGGCGAATTTTTGAGCGCGTTTGAAGGCTGCATCGTGAACATCCATCCCTCGCTGCTGCCGTCGTTTCCCGGACTCGAGGCGTGGAAACAGGCGCTCGATCATGGTGTCAAGGTGACGGGTTGTACGGTGCATTTCGTGGACGCGGGCGTGGATTCCGGGCCAATCATCGGCCAGCAAACTGTGCCGGTGCTCGACAACGACACGCCGCAGACGTTGCATCAGCGCATTCATGCGGCAGAACACGAGCTTTATCCCAAATGCGTGGCGACGAT
>JBEKMU010000128.1:0-8237 GCA_049523555.1 Verrucomicrobiota bacterium
ATTCATCCCTTCCCTCGCGACCGATGATGCGCGACCGCCCAACCAGCGAGTAGGCTTGGCATGGGGGGCCACCGATCAAAACCCATTTTTGTGTGTCCCCAATTGCGCTGTGAATTCGCTTGTCCACTTCGTCATTGGATTCCTTTCCGAGTTCGGCAAGCCATGCTTCGTTCGATGCGCTTGTAGCCTCTTTGGGGAATCGCTTGAAAAGTTCTTCCCGTGTGATTTTGCCGCGAAGATATTCGTAGAAATCATCCGGCGTTTTCTTCGGAGGGAATTCGCGGAAGAATGCACGCAGTTCCAACGTCCGGTGCGCGTGCGGGTCTTTCTCGATGGAAAGTCTGATTTTGAAAACACGCTCGCGCGCATCGGTCAGCAGCGAAGAAAATCCTTCGCCCAAACCGCCGGGGCCGGCGAACAAATCTATGACCGGAATTGGCATCAGCAGACGATGCTACGCGAGTCATTCGTTTGTGTCAGGGCAAGATTACGCTACTTCTTCCAAATCTGGAAATTTCTCGTCAAGCGCGTCGCCGAGCTTTAACCAGATGACATTTTGCAGTTGTTGCTCCGGTAGAGCGTCGAGCAAGACAACGCCGCCGTGCAGTCTAATCAGTTTGGCCCATTTTTGAACAACACTGCCCTGTTGTGGAATGTTGCCGCGCTCGGAAATCATTTTTTTCCAGAGGCGCAGCGCGCCATGAAGAATGCGTGGAGAACGCCCAATTGCACGCTCAAGAAAGGCCACCTGAATATCTTGAAGTGAAAGAAGAACATCAGCGAGTTCAAACGGATCGGCTTGTTTAGAATCACGCGTCAGATAGCCGAACCACCACAACCGTGCGACAGAATTCCGAACGAGTGAAGCCAAGCCCTCTCCTTCGAGAAAATAGCGGTCTCGGATGCGGTCGGCGACATTTGTGTCCGCATCAATCGGCCATCGAGCTACCGTATAATCTGCATACGGACCATGAGTCAGGTAAACCCAAAGTCGCGGATCAGATGCTTGCACTGGCGTCAAATGATGCAGCCATTGAAAAACACGGCGAACATTCTCTGCGTCGTGCAAACCACTGTCGCTAGGCATTTCGAGGTTTGGCGGAGGATCGGCGGAAATTCGTGATTCCAAAACGGCAGTTGCAGGATTTAAGGATTTCAAAACAGTTCCAGCTTGGCCAGCAAGATACGCTGGACGGTTAACATCAATTTGGGAACGCAATTCAGCAAGCGCACGAATAGAAATAAATTTTAGGTTCATGTGGTTACTCTCTCCAATCGGCAAGAAGGTCAGCAAGGCCGCGGCTAATTGGCTCTCTTAAAATTTCCTGTGCTGCACGGAAGACTTTTTCGGGCCCAGCGTCCAACGGAACACCGTCTTTCTCGAGACGCGCTATCAAGCAACGGCACCAACTTTGTTGATTCTTTGCTTCCTCCAACTCTTCCTTTTTTAGTTGAAAGAGGTAGTTAATAGCCTGCAATACCGCAGGGAACACAACGCCATTTGCCAGTAACCCTCGAACAGTAAAATCAGCTCGGAGTTCCATATAGTAGCGAAAATCCTCCTGTGAAAGTTCAATCTCGATGCGGTTGCCGAAAAAATCAATGCAAGCCGGGCCTGTTTCACGTTCGGCTGATTTTCGGATGTCAAGGATCGAAGAAATTTTGCGGATAGGGTCAAGATCCAAGAACGCATCAAATTCAACGTGACGCGCAATTGCAAGGAAATCTCCCGCGCGCACCCCGAATGACGTTTTGTTGTAATCGGCGTGTTGGCCGGGAAGTTGGTAGTTTGGAATGTCACTTGTCGCCACACAAAAAGCCAGAAGTTCAACCCGTCCACGAACCGTTGTTGCAGGAAGCGAGATTTTTACGTCCGTCGATTGTTGCGGAAACCAACCACGGAAAAATGTTCTTGGACATTCGACATGAATCCCAAATTGCGCGGCACCTTTGTCAACGAATTCCTGAATCCGTGGACACTGGTGATGAATCCGTGCGGAGATATACCAGTGCGTATTATCAGCACCGACGCTGCCGGGTGGACAATTCAATTCAAATGTGTTTGGCGTCACGTCGTCACTGAGTGGCGTGAGCAATGGATGAGGAAGCGAACGGGCGCGGACGTGTTTCATACGGTGGAAGCGCGCAACGCAACGCGCATGGGTTGCTGTAAAACTACGCGCAGACGAAGCGATCCGTTAGCGGGAATTTCAACACCAGTGATGCGATTACCTGTGACGACAATCGAATTGCCTTTTTCATCATAAGCGGCGGCTAACGGGCAACTGATTGGTGCTCCGTCTTCCGTTACCGCGTCAATACGCAGATCGCCCGCATGGGCTTCAGAAGCTCGGATGACCAAATTGTAAGAACCCAGGCCTTGGCCGTCAGAGTAGCTGCGCAAATCAATGCGGACGCGTGGAGACGTTGCTCCGCCTTTGTTCTCGCCTTCATTTCCTGTTCGATTCACTCGACCACCAGTCCGCTTGCCGTCACCCTTCTTTGGATCAAGAGTGTCATCTTCACCACCCCCACTCCCACCTTTTTCGCGACCAGTATCACCTTCACCCGGAGTTCTCACTTGCGGTTTTTGCATTTCAGATTGGCGCACTTCTGATGGTAGCGCAGGGTGTCCACCCAAATCGGTTTCTTCGCTATCAGAACTAGCTTCACCCGGCAGGTCGTCGGGTAGCAAATCTGCAACCGTGTCTTCATTGACAATTTCAGCGTCAATGTTCGGAATCATTGTTTTCAGCTCCGATGTAATCCATGCTTTGATCTCTCGAAGAACCTCCTTTTGTTGCGGGGTCTTCGCACGTTTCACCGCCCAATCGTCATGGCAAGGAGGTTCAATTCCCTTGAGCAGCTGGTTGCCTTTTTGGTCATCGCACTGGAACAATCCGGCGAACGGAACGCGGATTGTACGCGGGGGATAGTAGTAAATGACCATTCCGGTTTTTCGCGTCATGCAAATTTTACGCGGCAAGTCATGCGCCCCAAGGCGCACATGCAAACGACAATCACCTGCCAAGTTTAATTTCTGCTCGCGCAAGTGACTGCCCGTGCCAACAACAGCTTGAAAGTATGGATATGCCTCTTCTACTGAATCGTCATTCTTACGAAATCGCTCCATCAAACGAGGGAGTGTTTGCTGGTTGATGTTTTGTTGTCCAATGCGCAATTTCAGTTTTTGAAAATGAACGGCCGGCCAAAAGTTTCGAAGTGCTGCCGCAATAAAAGGTTCTTCCCAATCACCTACCTCGCCCTGAAATCCAACAATCCAGACATCCAAACCTGGCTTCTCTCTGCGAAAAATTGTTGGGATTTTCGCTTCCGTCCGTAAGGCCGCAAATTGTCCGCTCAAACGAGAGTAGTTTCCGATAAATCCAGTTCCCTGTGTGGTGGAACTACTGGTATCGTTATGAGTGGCAAGACGGCAAATCCCTTGTAACGCTACTTCATCCTTTTGGGTGCGAGTCGAATAAATGACGGTGCGAAACAAAGAGGCTGCTAAAGGTGCATCTTTCCCAATGCCGAATGCACCGGCGCTGCCTTCATCTTTCTGCACGGATAAACCCCGCGACCGGACCAAACCGACCCACGGGCGGTTCATTTCTTCGTCGCCGCCAGGAACGCCTGTTGTGCCAAAATCAGAAATGCGTAAAAGAGCAATGTCACGTGTTTTTGAGAATTGAAAGGCATGGTCAAAGAATTGCTTCGCTTTTACGTCATCACGCCAAAATACTCGGCAATTATCCAGAGTATCGCGCAGTTCCTCTATAAAAGGCAGGCTGTTAGCAGAAAGCAATCGCATGGTGATTTCAATCTCAACAGGTTCGTGTGTCGAGGCGGCCGCATCCAAAGAATTTTGGGCGCATTCCCGGACAACATAGTGTGCGTAGTCGCCTTCAAAGGTTTCAATGCCCGCATCGTTCAAACCCTGAATGACACCGCCGGACAAGGGCGGAAATTTTAGTTTCATATTATTTCAGCCAGTTGATTTTGATTTCCTTCTCGATTTCTTTGAACTCCAAATCGCCCGTGAGAACTTCCGCATTTTTTATTTTTGCCAGCGCAGCAGCAAAACAATCGGCGTAGGACATTTTTCTCGTGGCTTTGTAGATTGCGGCCTGTCGCGCCAGATTGAAGTCGGCATCCACCAGTTCAATTGGCAGGCGGGACAAATCTTCCGCAGCGGAATCAGCCGCGGTCTGTCCGCCGGCCCGCCACATTCCGTAATAAACTTCCCCCCAATTCACAACACACAGTAAAAGCCGTACGCGTTCAGCAGCAGCCTTGTGGATTACTTCCTCAACAGCATTCGCGGCCGGCTCACCCTTGAACAAGGCCATCAATGCCCACGTATCCAAGACTTTTGTTGCCATATCAGCGGTCCCTTTCTTCGCGCTTCATTTCCTTGAGTGTCTCCATCAGAGGCAGGTGCTTGTATTTCCCACGCAGGCTGCGGATGAATTTCGAGGTGACAGGCTTAATGAGAATCCCATCCGCCGTGGCTTCAACGAAAGCGCGTGTGCCCTCCTCAATTTCAAATTCCCGGCGCAGCCGCCGCGGAATGACGACCTGCCCTTTGATTGAAAAGTAAACCGATTCTGGTTTTGCTACTACATTCATATAGAAATCCTACAACTTAATAAAAGTAAGTCAACAACTTTTTTGTTGGAGTTATCCACAATGTTTGCCTTTGCGCAAGACATTGATACTAAATAAGAAGCGGCGTCTGTGGACTATCGGCTACAATGTTTCCGCGTAAAGCTATGCCACGCGGTGGGTCTCGCGTCTCGGATTTCGGGTCTGGGAGTGGGAGATGGGAGATGGGGCCGGAATTCACCCGGATTTTGCGTTCTTTGCTCCTTTTTGCGGCTAAAAATCAGGGCGTCGCGGAGCTCCGCCCTCCGAAATTCGTGTGAATTCGTGAAATCCGTGTCACGACTTTGCGGCGTTCCTAACCGGCGGATTTTTTGCCCACAGCGGCTCGCCGCTGAAATTTTCGTTCTTCCAATTCCTTTTCTTCGCGGTTCAGTCCCGCCATCCATTCGGCGAACGGCTTGTCACCGGGCGTTTTGAAGGAACCGCGCAAGGCATGAATCCGTTTTCGCATTTCCCCCGCCTTCGCGATGCTTCCGCCTTCGTCGGACTTCGGCGCGACAAGCCGCGTCATCCGCGGTTCCCCGCATCCCTCACCCGGTCTTCCGCCTTCATCTGATTTCGGCGTGACGAGTCGACCACCCTCTCCCGTTCCCACGGGCGAGGGAAAAAGCGGCGACACGCCGCCGTCCGCTTAAAACACGTATTTCACCGCCAGCGAAGCGAGATTGCGCGTGAATTCGCGGCCGTCAGCCCAAGTGGCGCCCGTCGCGGTGGTGGACGTTTTACTCTGCACCAAGTCGCACGACCAGGCGGCTTCGGCGCTCAGGTGTTTGTTGAAGGTGTAGGTCGCCGTCGCGCTCGGCGTGTAAATCCAGTCGTTGCGGTTCACCGGCGTTTGCCAGTCGCCAACATAAACCGTGAACCCTGCGCCGGCGGTGAACTGGTCACAGAACTTGTGCCGCCAGGTGAGGTCATACTTGATGTCTTCATAGACACTCTGGCTGGAAAACGCCGGCTGCTCAAAGCGCGTCCACCGGATGTTCACCGTGTCCGCCTTGGTCGGCAGCACCGTGGCGGAGGCGTCCGCGTAACACAGCACTTCGCTGCGGTTGAACCCTGCCGCCGTGCCGGGGTCGAAGCGGCGGAATTCCGGGCCGAGTTGAACATTCAACTTGAGCCATTTCACCGGCGAACCTTCCACGCCGGCCAGAATCCGGTGATATTTGCTGTTGTAAGGGCTGCGCACGCCGAGCAGCTCGCCCTGATCCTGCTGTCCGTAGCGATAACCGAGGACCAGATAAGTTTTTTTGCCGACGTCGTAGCCAACATCCAAACCGCCGTTCACGTCTTGGCGATCAACGTAATTTTCGTAAGAAAAATTCGTGGTGACCGAAGTTCGTTGGTGGGTCATGAAATCATGGTAGTAGCTCGCCACTACCGGACGGATGAACCATTTGTCGAACGGCAGCGTCAGGCGGAAGCCGTTGCGGAAAAAGAACTGCTCGCGCCGGTCGCGCAACGGGATGCCGCCGATGGCCGGTATGTCCTGGTTCCGGGCAAAAGTCGGGCCGACGGCGCTGCCTTCAACAAAAGTCCCGCTGTTGAGCAGTTCCCAGGTCACATCCTCGCATTTGCCGCTGAAATTCAGCGTGCCGCGGTGCGCGATGTAATCCTCATCCTCCGCCGAGGTATAGAGCGCAATTTCCGGCGCGTAAGCCGCCGTCACGTTGAACTCGGCTTCGGGTTTATAGTTCATCGTGAAGCGCGGCAGGAGGGTCGTGACGAATGACGACTTGCCGGCTTGAACGGGGTGCAGTCCGGCGGCCTCGGCGGCGGCGACGTTGGCCGGATTAGGTTTGATGTCCTGGATGTAAACGTTGTCGTCGTAGGTTTCCTTGAGCGTGAAGTCGGTGTTCCACGTCAGATTGGTGTTCGCGGCGAACGCGGGACAGGCCAGCAGTGCAGCGCCGAACACAACGAGCCAGCCGCGGTTCGTTGTGGCAGCGGGAGGAATTCTGGTTTCATCAGTCATGGTTCGTGTTCTTGATTGGGGATTCTGGTTCGTTCTCTGCATATTCAATGGGCGAGCTTGATGCCCGCGAGTTTGGTCACGGTCTCGATGTCTTTTGCCTTCTTGATTTCAATTCGGACGGCGGTGCCTTCGGCGTACCGTTTGGCTGCGTTGATAATTTTAATGACGCTTTGTGGAAGATCGCTTTGGCGCGCCGCCTGCACCGCCTTGTCGCCGAGAATGAACATCACCCTAAAGCAGTCTCGACACGGAGATAGATAAACAATGTTGCGTTCCTTGTGCTTGAGTCGCAGTGACCAGCCGGCTTTGCGCGAGTAAGAATTCCACTCCTGGACGGTCAAGTTGTGTTCGTCGGCCAGGCTGGCCAGCAGTTGATCCCAGAGCGCTTTGGCCGGTCCCAATGCCGCAGCCAGTTCAGCCTCGGTGGGCTTTTGCGGTTTGCCAATGAACGCATTGGGGAGCATCGGTGGAGCAGCGTTGGGTTTGAGTGGTTGGCTGCCGGGACCCAAAAGTCCCGGCAGCGCGTTTCCGATTTACTGTTTGCCTTTGACCAGTGCTTCCACGACGTGCGGATCGGCGAGCGTGGAAGTGTCGCCAATCTGGTCCACGGCGTTTTCGGCAATCTTGCGGAGGATGCGCCGCATGATTTTGCCCGAACGCGTCTTGGGCAGGCCGGGCGCGAACTGGATTTTGTCCGGCACGGCAATCGGCCCGATTTCCTTGCGGACGTGATTGCTCAATTCCTTTTTTTTTTCAGCTCGTCACTTTCCTGCACGCCATCCTTGAGTGTCACGAAGGCGTAAAGGCCCTGGCCTTTGATGTCGTGCGGCATCGGCGCCACGGCGGCTTCGGCCACCTTGGGGTGGCTGACCAGGGCGCTCTCGACTTCGGCGGTGCCGATGCGATGGCCGGAGACGTTCACCACGTCGTCAATGCGGCCCATCAGCCAGTAGTCGCCGTCCTCGTCGAGCCGGCAGCCGTCGCCGGTGAAATAGATGTTCGGATACATCGTGAAGTAGGTTTCGATGAAACGGTTGTGGTCGCCCCAGGTCGTGCGCATCATGCCCGGCCAGGGCTTCTTGATGCAGAGCTTGCCGCCTTCGTTCAAGCCGACTTCCTTGCCGTCGTCGCGCAGCACGACCGGTTCGACGCCGAAGAACGGACGGCTGGCGCTGCCGGGTTTGAGCGTATGCGCGCCGGGCAGGGGATTGATGAGGATGCCGCCGGTCTCGGTCTGCCACCAGGTGTCCACGATGGGACAACGGCCTTTGCCGATGACGCGATGATACCACATCCATGCTTCGGGGTTGATGGGTTCGCCCACGGAACCGAGCGTGCGCAGCGTGCTCATGTCATATTTGTTCGGCCATTCTTCGCCGAGCCGGATGAGCGAGCGGATGGCGGTTGGCGCGGTGTAAAAGACGGTGACTTTGAATTTCTGCACGATGTGCCAGAAACGTCCGGCGTCCGGGAACGTGGGCACGCCTTCGAACATCAAGCTCGTCGCGCCGTTGCAAAGCGGGCCATAGACGATGTAACTGTGGCCGGTGACCCAGCCGATGTCGGCGGTGCACCAGAAAATGTCGTCGTCGTGAAC
>JBEKMU010000129.1:0-9029 GCA_049523555.1 Verrucomicrobiota bacterium
CGGTGTCGCTGCTGGCCGTGTTCGGCGGCTTGTGGTTCGACGCGCTGTCCGCCAATCCGCCGGGCGTGAGCATCCTGCCGTTGTTTGCCGTTGGTTTTGTGATCTGGCTGCAACGCGAATTGATTCTGCGCGAATTGCCGTTCGCGCAACTGGTCCTTGGCGCCATCGCCAGCGCCGTCGCGCCCGTGCTGTCGGTTTTGTTGCTGTTGACCATCGGCCAGCAACCGCTGCTCGGCTGGGGTTCGCTGTGGCAATGGCTGGTGATGACCGTCGGCGGCGCGGTGGCGACGCCGATCATCTTTGTGCTGTTCGATTGGTGCAACCACGCGCTCGGCTATCAGCCGTGCACGGAAACCAGTTTCCGTCCCGACCGCGAAATCCGGCGGGGAAGATTATGAAAAGACAAAACGGAGCAATAGAAAACGGAGTGATGGAGTATTGGAGCATTGGAGTGATGAATATGCCGGTGACCGCCGCGCGTGTTTCCCATTGCTCCACCACCCCATTACTCCATCACTCCATTCCGCCATGCTGATTTTTGACGAACTCAAAAAAAACGATCCGCAGCTCCGCCTCGTGGCGGTCGTGCTGGCCGCCGGACTGGGCATCCTGCTGGCGGGCTTGTGGTGGGTGCAAATTGTCTCGGCGCGCGAATACCAAAACCACCTGGAGACACAATCGTATCGCACCGTGCGCATCCCGGCCGCCCGGGGGAAAATTCTTGACCGTCACGGCCGCGTGCTGGCCGAGAACCGTCCGCGCTACAACCTGAGCCTTTACCTCGACGATCTGCGGAAAAAATTTGCCGCCGAATCATCGGCCGAATACGCCCGCGCCACCAACGCCCGCGCCCAATTCATGGCTGCGCAGGAGAAGAAACTCGGACGCCCGCTGACCAAGGCCGAGCGTAAATCATGCGCGCTTACCGCCAGGGAACTCGAACAACTGCGCGAACAGGCGCGTTGCAGCGTGGCTGGGAGCGTCGTGACGCAACTCGGCCAGGTGCTCGGCCAGCCAATGACGCTCGACGCTGCGGACTTTGAGCGCAATTACGAAAAGCGTCTCGCGATGCCGTATTCCGTCCTTAAAAATCTCAACGACGTGCAAATCGCGCGGTTCGAGGAAAATTACCCCGGCGGCCTCGGCGCGGACTTGGAACTGCAATCCGTCCGCATCTATCCGCTCGGGACGACGGCGGCGCATCTGCTCGGCTATGTGCAGCGGGACGACAGTTCGGCGGAAGGCGAGGATGCGTTTTTCTCCTATCGGCTGCCGGATTATCGTGGCGTCGTCGGCGTGGAATCCGGTTTCGACCCGCTCCTGCGCGGGCGCGCCGGCGCCGAGGCCGTGCTCGTGAATAATCTCGGTTACCGCCAGACCAAAAACATATGGAGCCTGCCTGAGCCGGGGCACAACGTGGTGTTGACGATTGACCTCGACATTCAGCAGGCGGCGGAACGTTCGCTCGTGCAACATCAGGGCGCCGACGCCCGCGCCGCCATGGTCGTGATGGACGTGCGCACGGGTGACGTGCTGGCCATGGTTTCGTCGCCGGCCATTGACCCGAACTATTTTGTGGGTGGGTTGACGCCGGATGAATTTCAAAAGGAAACCGCGCGTTTGAACGACCCCAAATTGCGCCCGCAAATCAACCGCGCGACGCAGGAGAATTACGCGCCCGGCTCAATTTTTAAACCCATCATCGGCCTCGCCGCACTCGAAGCCGGTTTGGAACCGGACGCTCTCGTTGACAATCCAGGTTACGTTTATGTCGGCCGGCGGCACATCGGGGATTTCTTTCCTGCAATACCTATTTTATCACCGAAGGTCTGCGGGCGGGCATTGATAACATCGTCCGGATGGCGGAAAGATTCCATTTCGGCGAACGCACCGATTTGCCCACCCGCCAGGAAACATCCGGGATCTTCCCCACGCCCGCCCGGGTGCATGCCGGCTGGTATGACGGTGACACGGCCAACCTGTGCATCGGGCAGGGCGACATTGCGGTGACGCCGATACAAATTGCCGTGATGATGTCGGCCATCGCCAACGGCGGCAGGGTGCTGTGGCCGCGGCTGGTGGAACGCATTGAACCGCAGGACCCGGCGTCAGGCGAGGCGGTGACGAATTTTCCGTCCGGCATCGTGCGCGGCAACATCGGTGTCAGCGGACGCAGTTTGAACATTTTGCGCGAAGCGATGCTGGCGGAAACCGAAGATCCCGAAGGCACCGGTCATGCGGCGGTCGTGGGACCTGAAATGCGCATTTGCGGCAAGACCGGCACGGGGCAGGTGATGAACGAGCACAACCAGGAAATTGACCGCACCACTTGGTTTGCCTCGTTCGCGCCCTATGAACACCCGCGCTACGCGGTGGTGGTCATGGTCGAAAGCGGCACTTATGGCGGCCCAACCTGCGCCCCGATCGCGCACGACATTTACGAGGCAATTTTGAAAAGCGAAAAATCAAATGCACCCGCTTACACCGCGCTGCAGCGCAGAGAACGGGCAGATTAAAATGGCCAACGAACTGCTCAACGAACACCACGGCAAGCTCGACCGGCTGCAACTGGCCGCGCTGGGCGGGCTGATGTTCATCGGCACGCTGTTCGTGTACAGCGCCACGGTGGCCAACCCGGCGCTGGCGTCACTGCCATGGTATGACCAAAGCTGGGTGCGACAGCTGGTCTGGTGTGCGCTGGGCATCGGCGCGGGCGCGGTGCTGTGCCTGCTGGATTATCACACGCTGGCGCGCTGGTCGTTCGTGGCGTATTGGGCGGCGATCTTCTTCCTGGTCATCGTGCTGATTCCGCACGTCGGCTCGATGCGTTACGGGGCGCGGCGATGGATTGATTTCGGCCCATTCCAAATTCAACCGTCCGAATTCGCCAAACTCGCCTTCATCCTGGCCGCGGCGCATTTCCTGAGCCGTCCGCCGGACGAGTTGAGACAGCCGGTCAATTTCTGGAAGGGCATCGGCCTGATGTTGCTGCCGTTCGTGCTGATTTTGAAAGAGCCGGACTTGGGTTCGGCGCTCGTACTATTGCCCACCGGTCTGGTGATGATGTTCGTCGCCGGCGCATCAAAGAGACATCTGTTGAAACTGACCGGCGTAGTCGGCTTGCTGGCCGCGCTGTTTCTGGTGGATGCGGTGTTCCTGCCGCCGGGCTGGTGGCAGATTTCGATGCAGCCGTATCAGCGCGACCGGCTGCTGGTTTATTTTGGACGGGATTACACGGATTTCGCTCCGCCGCACGCCACTCCGGCGGAGTTGCAGCGCCTGCATCAACAACAATTGGACGATGAATACAACGTCCGGCAGTCGTTGATCTCCGTCGGCTCCGGTGGGTTGACGGGCAAAGGCTGGCGGCAGGGGACGCAAAACGCCCTCGGTTATCTGCCGCGCGCGGTGGCGCACAACGACTTCATTTTCTCCGTGATTGCCGAGGAGGAAGGATTTGTCGGCAGCGTGATTGTCCTCGCGCTGTATGCGGGGGTTCTCTTCACCGGATTGAGAATCGCCGGCCAGGCGCGCGATCGCCTGGGCAAACTCGTGGCGATGGGCGTCGTAACGCTCATCTTCAGCCACGTGTTCATCAACATCGGCATGAACATTCGCATCATGCCCGTGACGGGTGTGCCACTGCCGCTGCTTTCCTACGGCGGGTCTTCAGTGCTCTGCTCGTTGATCGCCGCGGGTTTGATGCAAAACGTTTACATCCATCGAAGAGGATACTGAATATGAGCAATAAAAATTTTTCCCGGCGGCGCCGCGGAATGCATTTCCGCCCCAAAGGCGGCTTCGGCCAGACCCCGCAGAAATCCGACCGGGAAGCCAGCCAAGCGCGCGCCGACGCCGTGAGCGAACAGGGTGGTGCGGACCGGCTTTTTGAAAAACGGCACGCCCACGAAATCGAACGCGCAGAAAATGTCGCGGCCGGCCTGCCTCCACAGGGAATGCTGGAAAAGGAGACGCCGGATCCCGTCGCGGCCAAAAAGGAATTCCGCGAGCCGCATCTCGACACGCCCGCCCAGGTGGAGGAGGAAAAACCGTTTGAGCCGGTCGAAATTCAGGAGTCGCCGAAAGGCATTCTGGACACCATCAAAGTCGCGGCCACCAACCTCGTCAAAAGGGTCCAGCGCCTCATCCGCCCGGAGAAAAAAATCCACAAGGAGATCATCATCAACGCCGAGACGCTCGAAACGCGCGTGGCGGTGATCGAAGACGGCAAGCTGGAGGAATTCAACATCGAACGCACCACCGAGGAGCGCCTCGTCGGCAGCATTTTCAAGGGCAAGGTGCGCAACCTCGAAGACGGCCTCAAGGCCGCGTTCGTGGACATCGGTTTCGAGAAAAATGCGTTCCTCCATTACTGGGACATCGTGCCGAACCAGTTCGACAGCAGCGTGGAAATTGTCGAACGTCCCGCAGGGCGGGACCGCCGGCCGGCCCGGCCGAAAATCACGCAGAAGGACATTCCGCGTTTGTATCCGCCCGGCAGCGAAATCATCGTGCAGGTCACCAAAGGCCCGATTGGCACCAAAGGCCCGCGCGTCACCACCAACCTCGTGCTCCCCGGGCGTTATTTGGTCCTGCTGCCGAATTCGGACCAATCCGGCATCTCACGCAAAATTGAAAACCAGGAGGAACGCAAGCGGCTCAAAAAAATCCTGCGCGAACTGCCGATTCCGGACGGCATGGGCGTCATCATGCGCACCGCCGGTGAAGGCCAGCAGAAGCGCTACTTCGTGCGCGACCTCGCGTTGCTGCTCGAAGAATGGAACGGCGTCGAGGAGCGCATCAAACACCAGCCGATGGCCACCTGCGTGTTCCAGGAACCGGACCTGATCGAACGCACCGTCCGCGACTTTTTGACCGAGGACGTTGAACGCATCGTCGTGGACAGCCAGAAGGCCCATGACCGGATGAGCGAAATGATGTTGAAAATCAAGGCCAAGTACGCGGCCAAGAAGATCAAATTTTACACCGACGCGCAGCCGATTTTTGACCGGTTCAACATCACCAAGCAATTGGAGAGCACCTTCTCGCGCCAGGTGCATCTCCGGAGCGGCGGGTATATCGTCATTGACGAAACCGAGGCGCTGGTGGCGATTGACGTGAACACGGGCCGGCACAAGGGCAATCGCGACCAGGAATCCACCATTTTGAAGGTGAACCAGGAGGCGGCCGAGGAGATTTGCCGGCAATTGCGCCTCCGCAACATGGGCGGCCTCATCGTGCTCGACTTCATTGACATGAAATCCCGGCGCGACCAGCAGTCTGTGTATCAACGGATGAAGGAGGGATTGCGCCGGGACAAGGCCAAGACGCACATCCTGCCGATTTCGCAGCTCGGCCTCATGGAAATGACGCGGCAGCGCCACACCGAAAGCGTGCGCTCGGCAGTGTACGACGACTGCCCGTATTGCAAGGGCCGCGGCAAGGTCAAGAGTGTCGTGACCATGAGCGTGGAAATCCAGCGCAAGCTCCAGGAAATCCTGAAAAAGCGCGAACGCGACGAATCGGATTTTCAACTCCGCATCGTCGTGCATCCCACCGTGCTGGACCGGCTCCGCACCGAGGACGAGAAACATCTCATCGAGATGGAAAAACGTTACTTCGGTAAGCTGTCGTTCCGCGCCGACACTGGCATGCACGCCGAACAATTCAAGATTGTGAACGTGGACAACGGCGAGGAACTGGCGAGCGTCGGCTCGTAACCGCGGTAGGGCTGCGCTGCCGCGCAGCCGAAACTAAATCGGGGCGGCGCAGCAACGCCGCCCTACCCAATAAAGTCAAAAACGCCTCGCGAACCATCGCGGGGCGTCTTCGTTTTAATCACTCCTCTTTGAATCTTTCGGGATCTTTCAATCTTAAGACGTTCGTTTCCCCGACTACTATAATTTCGTCCAAGGTTTTGGTAATTCTAAGTGGTGGGATGATGTCGAACTTCGTTTTTAGAGTGGGTTCCGTGCCGGAGATGTCCACCACGTAAAGATGATACAGCAAACCATTCTTCTCTTTGTTGGAGACGGTTTCTGTCATGAAGATGCGATGGTCGTCAAGCCTTCCGCTGGTTGACGAGAGACCTTCGAACCCCTTGGGCTTCGCTACGAATACGAATTCACCCCTCAGATCAAGTTTGTAGATCACACCGTCCAGGCACACGACAATGACTCCATTGGTCAAACAGATTGGATTATGTACTGGCCTCCCGATGGTTTTTGTAAATAGTTCTTGGATTTTGCCTTTCTCATATATTTCCAAGTGGATTTGCGTATTAGTCCCTTTGCCAGCACGAAAGGAAAAGAGACCTGTCCGAATCGACGAATCTTCGGTCGCATCAAAATATTCATCGGCTAAACAGGTTATCTTGGCGACCAATATCAGGAAAATGGCAAGCGACAGGCCCTTTCTGAAAAAGGATGGGAAATAGTGAATGAAGTGATTGGCAAATCTCTGCTGATTCTTCGGCAGATTCCGACCTTTCGAAAGCATGGGTTCATTTTTCATAAAATTCATTTCGTTAAAGCGTTTCTACGCCCCTCACCGAAGTTGTCAATGTGAAATGATTCGAGTTCGATGGATGTTTTTATTTTTTTAGCTTCCTCAATGTTTGCAGTGGAATGAGTGTTTACATCCGCCCTCACCTTTTATCCTCTCCCCCAGGAGAGGAAATGGCTTTCACATGTCTCCGGTTTTGCGGATGAGCGTCCGGCCAATCCAGTCGTATAAATTTTCAATGGAGCGGCGAACGATTCTCCCTCTCCTGGGGGAGAGGGCCGGGGTGAGGGCGGATGTCATCCTTGCATTCGGGATGTCGTGGCTGCACTCAAAGAGTCCGGTTTCACGCCATGTTGCCCACTGAAAACATCGAAGAACCATTTTTTATGGTTGATTCGCCGGTGTTCCGCAAGGAGGCCAAATCCCGCAGCGAACATTTTTCTTCCTCGTCATTGACGGTGCGCGTGGTAGAATGCTCTCATGCGGACGGTGATTTATCCGGGCAGTTTTGACCCGCTCACAAACGGACATCTGGACGTGATCCAACGCGCGGCCCGGCTGTTCGACCGCGTCATCGTGGCGGTTGCCGAGAACGACGGCAAACATCCGCTGTTCACGCTGGCCGAGCGCGCGGCGCTGGTGAAGCAGGCGGTGCGGCATCTGCCACACGTGGAAACGGACGTTTTCGAGGGTCTGCTGGTCGAATACGCAGCCCGCCGCAAGGCCCAGGCCATCATCCGCGGCCTGCGCGCGGTGTCGGATTTCGAGTTTGAATTCCAACTCGCGCTGATGAACCGCAAGCTGAACGAAAATGTGGAAACGATTTTCATGATGCCCAAGGACACCTACACGTTTTTGAGTTCGCGCATGGTGAAGGAAATCGCGCGGCTCGGCGGCGACGTGAGCGCGTTTGTGCCGCCGCACGTGCGAGTGGCCCTGCGGAAAAAACTTAAACCGCGGAAAAATGTTTGAGCTTTTAATTTTTCGCTCTGGTCAAAGGCACCGGCTGGTTTTCCGGCCCGAGACCAGAAACCAAAGACTGGAAGTTTATGTTGACCGTCAATCTTCACCACTTGGAGGCGCACGAAATTCATTTGGAGGGCGAACTGCCCGTGAAGGAACTGGATTTGGACGTGCATGATCCGATGATTCGCGCGGAGCAGCCGCTGCATTACGACCTGACCGCCGAGAAGCTGCCCGACGGCATTCTGGTGACCGGCTCGCTGCGTTTGATTCTGGAGTGCGAATGCGTCCGCTGCCTGGAACCCTTCCGGCACGAGCTGAATCTGGCGGATTGGACGTGTCATTTGCCGCTGGCGGGCGAGGAGCGGGTGACCGTGGACAACGATTGCGTGGACTTGACGCCTTACTTGCGGGAAGATATTCTCCTCGAGTTTCCGCAACATCCGTTGTGCAAGCCGGACTGTCGCGGATTGGAGAAAACCTCCACGGGCAAAGCCAAACCCGGCCGCATTCCCCGGGGCGAGACTGTTTCGTCTCCGTGGGCGGAGTTGAACAAATTGAAACTGTGATTTATTGAAAATTTATGGGCGTTCCCAAGCGTAAACCTTCCCGGAGTCGGCAGCGCATGCGCCGCGCTTACAACAGCGTATTGACCCTGCCGCAACTGAGCACGTGTCCCCAGTGCGCCGCGCCGTATGTCCCGCACCGGGTTTGCCCGGCGTGCGGCTATTACAAAGGCCGGCAGGTGTTGACCATCACTGCGGGCGCCTGATTCCGGCGGGACGGGGGAGAAATTTCCCGCGTTCTTTCATCTATGCGAATTGCTGTGGATGTCATGGGTGGCGACTACGGGTGCGGGGTGGTCATCGAAGGCGCCAAGCTGGCGCTTCAGGCCAACAAGAAAATCAGCACCCTCTACCTGGTCGGCGATCAAGCCGCCATCCACGCCGCCCTGCCGCATCGCGGTTTTCGCGACCATCGCGTGCGCGTCATTCACGCCAGCGAAGTGGTGACGATGGACGACAAACCAGCCAATGCAGTGCGTAAAAAAAGGGACTCGTCCATCGCCCGCGCCGCCGAACTGGTGCAGGAGGGCAGGGCTGACGCGCTCGTTTCCCTCGGCAACACCGGCGGCCTTTTCGCGGCGGCAACGCTCAAGATCGGCCGTCTGCCCGGTGTGGACCGCGGCTGCATCGCAACCGTCATTCCGCGGCAGGACAATGAGTTTGTGCTGCTCGACGCCGGCGCGAATATCGAGTGCAAGCCGCTCCATCTCGCGCATTTCGCCGTGATGGGCAGCATTTATTCGCGCGAAGTGCTCGGGCGCAAAAAACCGCGCGTCGGCATTCTCAGCATCGGTACGGAGGATTCCAAAGGCAATGAACTGACGCTCGAAGCCTTCAAGCTTTGCCGGCGGCTCAACATCCATTTCATCGGCAACGTCGAGGGACACGATTTGTTCAAGGACCACGTGGACGTCGTCGTTTGCGACGGTTTCGTCGGCAACATCGTTTTGAAAACGTGCGAGAGCCTCGCCGTCGCAATGTTTTCGATGCTCAAGC
>JBEKMU010000130.1:0-7349 GCA_049523555.1 Verrucomicrobiota bacterium
ATCCAGAAGCTGTTTGGTCTGGCAGCGGTAAAAGGCCACGCGCTCGTGCCGCTGGCGTTTTACTGGAAGAACGGGAAGGTGAAGGTCGCGCTCGCCGTCGGCAAAGGCAAACAGCAATTCGACAAGCGCGAAGATTTAAAACGGCGCGAGTCGGAACGCGAACTCAAGCGCGCCCAGATGCACCGGTTTAAGGGAGGAAAATAAAACCGCAGAGGCGCGGAGATGCAGAGAAGATACGAAAAATTTGATTGGTAATTTTTACTCTGCGCCTTTGCGTCTCCGCGGTGAAATCAAACCTTTGCTTCGGCGGGCTTCTTCCAATTCCGCTTGGGCGCCTTGGTGATGAGACCTTTTTTAATTGCGCTGGCGGAAACAGAGATGTAACGCACTTCGCCGCTGGGGAAAATGGCCTTTACGCGCTGCAAATTCGGCAGGAAACGGCGCTTGGTGATGGCCGTGATGTGTGTGCCGATGCCGCCCTGTTTCTTGGGCTTGCCACTGCGCCAGATGATGCTGCCCTTCATCGGGCGTTTGCCGGTCAGTTCACAAATTCGTGCCATAACAATTTCGTAAAAATCAAGGAGCGCGGAAGGTAGCAGCCAATCGCCCTGTTGCAAGCATTATTTCCGGGGGATTTTGCTTTGGATCTTCACCCGAAGTTTGAAAAAAGGGCTTGGCTTTACGGAGCGATTGCCGTTGTCTTTGGTTTGCATGAACTTGAACTCTCTTTGCCGCCATCCGACCACAGCTCTACTTTTGATTATCAACTTTGTTGCGCCGCTTGTTGCAGTCCGCGCTGTCGCCGCGGAGACCAACAACGTCCAACCTGGAGCGGCGGTCATTCTGCCGGCGTCTGTGGGAACCAACGCCGATGCTGTCGCGAATTCGGTTGTGAAAGTGTTTTCCACAGTGCGTTACCCTGATTTTTACCGGCCATGGGCCAAGGAGTCACCGAGTGAAGTCACCGGCAGCGGCGTCGTCATCGAAGGCAAACGGATTCTCACGTGCGCCCATGTCGTGCTTTACGCCAGCCAGGTGCAGGTGCAGGCCAATCAGGCGGGCGACAAGGTTTCCGCCACGGTCGAGTTCATCGCGCCGGGAATTGATCTCGCCGTGCTCAAGCTGGATGACGAAACGTTCTTCGACTCGCATCCGGCATTGCCGCGCGCGAAGCTGCTCCCGGAGGTCAAAGACGCGGTCATGGTCTATGGTTATCCGGAAGGCGGCACGAGCCTTTCCATCACCAAAGGCATCGTCTCCCGCATCGAATTCACCAGCTACAATTTCCCCGTTTCCGGTCTGCGAATTCAAATTGACGCGGCCGTCAATCCCGGCAACAGCGGCGGACCCGCCGTGGTGGGCGACAAGATGATCGGCCTCGCGTTCAGCCACCTGAACCAGGCGGAAAACATCGGTTACATCATCCCGTGCGAGGAGATTGAGCTGTTCCTCCAAGATATTGCCGACGGCCACTACGACGGCAAACCCGCCATGTTCGACGAGCTCCAAACGCTCGAAAATCCAGCTTTGCGCCCGTTTCTCAAACTCGACAAGCCGGTGGAAGGCATGATTGTGCATCGGCCGGACAGCGACGATCCGGCCTACCCGCTGAAGGAATGGGATGTCATTACCAAAATTGGCGACACGCCGGTGGACGACCAAGGCATGGTCAAACAAGGGAACAACCTGCGCATCCGCTTCCAATATCTGGTTCAGAAAACGGCCCAAAACGGAAGGTTGCCGTTGACGATGGTGCGCGGCGGGAAAGAAATCCATGTTGAACTGCCTGTATCGCCGAGGCATCCGATGCTCCTGCCGGATTTGGGAAACGCTTACCCGCCGTATTTTATTTATGGGCCATTGGTTTTTTCCCGCGCCACGGAACAATTCGTGCGTGGTCTCACCAGCGGCAACCGGGGCGCACGCTGGATGAACTGGCTCAGTTACCGGGGCAGTCCGCTGATAACGCGTATCGGCGACCAGCCGGCTTTTGATGGCGAGGAACTCGTCGTCGTTCCGTCTCCCTTCTTTCCGCACAAACTGGACGAGGGTTATTCGGATCCCTTCAGTCAGGTGGTCAAAACCGTCAACGGCATCCGCATCAAGAACCTCGGCCATCTGGTGCAGGTCTTGCGTGATTCCAAGGACAAATTCATCATCATTGCCTTTGCCGATCGCGATGGCGAGACGATGGTGTTTCCGCGGGCCGAAATGCTGGCGGCCACCGACGAAATTTTGACGGACAACGGCATCCGGAGCCAGGGTTCATCGGACACCATGGCCATTTGGAACGCCAAACCTTCGCAATAAAAAGCGGCCTGCTGCCCCGGCACACGCCTGATTTGACAATTTGGGCGTGCGTCAGCCCGACGGCCCGCGTATTTTTCCACCGCATGGCCACGGTAAAACCCTTCGCCGCGCTGCGACCCAAGGCGGAACTTGCGGAGAAAATCTGCGAACTGCCTTACGACGTGATGTCGTCGGACGAAGCGCGCCAGATTGCCGCCGGCAATCCGTTGAGTTTCCTGCACATCAGCAAACCGGAGATTGACCTGCCGCCGGGCACGGACCTTTACGCGCCGGAAGTTTATGCCCGGGGCGCGGAAAATTTTCAAAAGCTCATCCGGGACGGCGCCTTATGGCAAGAACCGCAACTGTGTTTTTATTTGTACCGGCAGATCATGGGCAATCACGCGCAAACCGGCCTGGTCGCCGGAGCCAGTTGTGAGGAATACCTGCGCGGCGTCATCAAGAAACACGAACTGACCCACCCGGACAAGGAGGATGACCGGGTGCGGCATATCGAAACGCTGAATGCCCAGACCAGCCCCGTCTTTTTGACCTATCGTGCCGCGGGTGCGATTGACAAATTCATCGCCAAAAAAATTTCCGAAAAACCGGAGATTGATTTCATCGCGAAAGACGGCGTGCGCCACAGCTCGTGGACCATCCGGGACGCGAAGGAAATCCAACTCCTCGAAACTGAATTCGCGAAGATTCCGGCGTTATACATCGCCGACGGCCATCATCGCAGCTTCGCGGCCGGGCGCATTTTTCAAAGCCGCAGCGGCGCCGGCCATAGCGGACAGTTCCTCGGCGTGATTTTCCCGCACAACCAGATGCAGATTCTGCCCTACAATCGCGCGCTGAAGGATTTGAACAATTGGACCCCGGAACAAGTACTGGAACTACTCCACACCGTTTTCGCCTTTGATACCAACAGCGCCGCCACGCCGGCCCGCAGACACGAAGTCGGTTTTTACCTGCGCGGCAAGTGGCACACGCTGGCCTTTCGCCAGAAATTTCTGGAAGCCACAGGCCCGTTGGAACAACTCGACGTGACCCTGCTTCAAAAACACGTGTTCGAGCTGATTTTCGGCATCAAAGACCCGCGCACAGACAAACGAATCCAGTTTGTCGGCGGCATTCGCGGGACGGCGGAATTGGAAAAGCTCGTGAACGGCGGCCAAGCCGCCTGCGCGTTTTCCCTGTTCCCGACCGGCATTGAGGATTTGATGAGCGTGGCGGACGCCGGCGGCATCATGCCGCCCAAGAGCACCTGGTTCGAGCCGAAACTCCGCGACGGCCTGTTTTGCCGCCTGATTTAATTGGGAGGGTCGGCGTGCCGCCGCCTCAATTTTGGGACGGCAACATGCCGTCCCTCCTGTCGCGAAAATTTTGCATTCGACACCCCGCATTCAAAATTCAACATTGGACTGTGCCCCTGACCCGCCTCCAACGCAGTCTGCGCGCCACCTTTGCGGGAATGGCCGTCAACGTCGTGTTCTCGGGCACCAAACTCGTGGCGGGCATCATCGGCCATTCGCACGCGCTGGTCGCCGACGCCGTCGAATCCTTTGCCGACGTGTTCAGTTCGCTCATCGTCTGGCGCGGAGTCATCGTCGCAGCGGCGCCAGCAGATGAAGACCATCCTTACGGCCATGGCAAAGCCGAGCCAATTGCCTCCGCCATCGTTGCCGCGATGTTGTTGGGGGCGGCGCTCTGGATAGCGCTCAAGGCTTTCGGCGAAATCATGAAACCGCACCCGGCGCCGGCGCCGTTCACGCTCATCGTGCTGGTCGTGGTGGTGATGGTAAAAGAAATTTTGTTCCGGTTTGTTTCGCGCGAAGGCAAGGCGATGGACAGTTCCGCCGTGCGCACGGACGCCTGGCATCATCGCAGCGACGCCATCACGTCCGTGGCCGCCGGCATCGGCATCAGCGTGTCGCTCATCGGCGGCAAGGGTTTTGAGGCCGCCGACGACGTGGCGGCGATTGCAGCGGCGGGGGTCATCGCGTGGAACGGCTGGCATTTGCTGCGCCCCGCGCTAAGCGAACTCATGGACGCCGCGCCCAGCCGCGAAATCATTGACCAGATCCGCCAGATCGCCAAGGACACACCCGGCGTGGATGGCGTGGAAAAATGCATTGTTCGCAAGGTGGGTTATCAGTATTTCGTGGACATGCACGTGGAAGTGGACCCGCAGATGACCGTGCGCCGCTCGCATGAAATCGCCCACGCCGTGAAGGACAAAATCCGCGACGCCAAACCCGCCGTCAGCGACGTGCTCGTCCACATCGAACCCCTGGGTGTCGCGGCGCGGCGAAAAGATTCGGAAGCGCGGAACTGACTCGTCGCCAGGCCGTGTTAAAACACTCGCCCAAAAAAAATCAAACAATTGGCAAAAACGGTTAAGCCACTTCGTTCCCAGACCATTAGCTTGTATTTGCAAACTTGACGGGTGCGCCGGTTGCCGCCTTGGAACAGAGAAAGCGAACCAGTCGATCGGCTGGGTCACCGCCCTGAATCCGGGGCCGTGCGGATCCATCCCGCCTCCAGGCGCACGGTCGGGTTTGTCGGCGGAAGCAAGCTCACCGCCGGGCGAAATGGCATCACTACTGGTCGCCGGAAACGGTTCCCGGACGGGAAACGAAAGCGGACAGGATGGCGATGATCTCAAGACGCACACATATTGAAACAAACAAAGCAAAGAGGCCCTTCCGGCGCTCTGCGGAAAATCCGTTTTCTGGATTCGGCGCGCGAGGCCACATCACCATCCTTTCCGCCATCGGGCGAAGTTTTGACCATGAGCGACCGTAAACTGGCCTTCCTCTATTCGCCGGAAGTCGAGGCGTTGAGCTACCCGCCGGAATGCCCTTTCAAAACCCAGCGCGCCGGCCTCACCCGTCTGCGGTTGAAATCGTTCGGATTGCTCGGCGACGAAAACCGTTTTGAGGTTTCGCCACGGCGGGCAACCCTGGCGGAACTGAAACAATTCCACACCGCGCCCTACCTCCATGAATTGCAGCACGCCGCCACTGGCGACCTGACCGTGGAGGGTTTGGGCATGGGCATCGGCGGGGTGGACACGCCGGTGTTCAAGGACATGTTCGAATGTGGCGCCTGGGCCTGCGGCGCGGGCTTTACCGCCGCCGAT
Source organism: Verrucomicrobiota bacterium (assembly GCA_049523555.1). Lineage (GTDB taxonomy): Bacteria > Verrucomicrobiota > Verrucomicrobiia > Limisphaerales > UBA11358 > UBA11358. The sequence goes on from JBEKMU010000130.1 coordinate 5,438, forward strand.
TTGTTGCTGCAAAAAAAGGCGGACATCGCCTTCAATTTGCTGGGTGGCTTCCACCACGCGCACGCCGATAAAGCCGGCGGCTTTTGCTTTCTCAACGACGTGGCGCTCGCCTGCATGAGACTGGCCGAAGCGGGTAAACGCGTTTTGTATCTTGACGTGGACGCGCATCACGGCGACGGCGTGCAAGCCGCATTTTATCGGCGCAAGGATGTCATGACCATTTCGCTGCATGAGAGCGGCAGGACGCTTTTCCCGTGGGGCGGTTTTGAAGACGAAATCGGCGAAGGCATTGGACGCGGTTATAATGTCAATGTCCCCCTGCCCGCCGAGACCTACGACGAAGCTTTCCTGACGGCATTGGACTCCGTGGCGGTTCCGCTGGCGACCGCATTTAATCCCGACCTGCTCGTGCTGGAACTCGGCCTGGACATTCTGGCCGGCGATCCGCTGACGCATCTGCGCATGACGAACAACGTCGTCGTCGAAATCGTCGAGCGGCTCCTGCGCCTGCATTGCCCCATGCTCGTCGCCGGCGGCGGGGGTTATCACGTCGAGAACACGGTCCGCGGCTGGGCGCTGGCGTGGCGGACATTTTGCGGGGAGAACGACGAGTGCGATTTCGCCCTCGGCATGGGCGGCGTCATGCTGGCCAGCACAGAATGGGTTGGCGGCCTGCGCGACCGCGCTTTGGTGGTTTCGGCGGAGCAACGCCGCACCGTCGAACCGGAGTTGCGAACCACGATTGAAACTGTGATTAATAACGTATTCCCGTTGCATGGCCTTGAGGCGCCCTCACTTGGGCGGGCAACAAGTCCGGCCGGGTTGACCAAAACACCGATTAAACCAAAACCAGAAAGGAGCAAATCATGACCGCGCCAACTCAAACCGTTTCGACCAGTTCCCTGATGCAGGAGGGCCGGACTTTTCCGCCTGGCAAGGAAGTGGTCCAGCGCGCCTACATCAACGCCGCGCAATACCAGAAAATGTATGAGCGCTCGATCAAAGACCCGGACGGGTTCTGGCTCGAACAGGCTAACACGCTCGAATGGATCAAAAAACCGACCAGGGGCCGCAAATACATCTGGGACACCGCCGCGAAAAAAGTCGAGCACTCCTGGTTTGAAGACGGCCAGCTCAACGTGACTGTCAATTGCCTGGACCGCCATTTGAAAACCAAAACGCGCGACAAGACTGCCCTCCTCTGGCAGGGCGAACCGGAGAACGACGTGCGCACGTTCACCTACGCGCAGTTGCACCAGGAAGTCTGCAAGTTCGCCAACGTGCTGAAATCGTTCGGCATCAAAAAGGGCGACCGCGTCTCCATCTATCTGCCGATGATTCCGGAATTGCCCATCGCGATGCTCGCGTGCGCACGGCTCGGCGCGATTCACTCGGTCGTCTTCGGCGGGTTCAGCGCGGAGTCGCTGGCGGGCCGCATCAATGACGCCGCATGCAAACTGCTGATCACTTCGAATTGTTCGCTGCGCGCCGGCAAGAGCATTCCGTTGAAGGGAATGGCCGATGAAGCGTTGAAACACACCTCCTCGGTGGAGAAAGTCATCGTCGTCAAACGCAACGAGACGCCGTGCAACATGACGCCGAACCGCGACGTCTGGTTTCACGACCTCATGGCCAAGGCGAGTCCGGATTGCCCGCCGGTGGCCAACAACGCCGAGGACCCGCTGTTCATTCTTTACACCTCCGGCTCGACCGGCAAACCCAAGGGCGTCGTTCACGTCACCGGCAGCTACCTGTTGATGACCAGCCTCACGCACAAATATATTTTCGATGTTCACGACGACGACATTTTCTGGTGCACCGCCGACATCGGCTGGGTCACCGGCCACAGTTACATCGTCTATGGCCCGCTTTGCAACGGCGCGACGAGCTTGATGTTCGAAGGCGTGCCCAC
>JBEKMU010000131.1:0-7132 GCA_049523555.1 Verrucomicrobiota bacterium
AAGGATACACCCATGAGAGCCAACACAGCCCTCGTCATTGAGCCTGCCGCCAGTTGGCGGCGATTGCAACAGTCCAGCGAGTTCTTTTTTGAAGACCTCGACGCGCAGATGAAAGAGCATCACCGCCAGTTTCTCGAAGCTCTGATGGGCTATGAGCGGCAATGTTTTCTGAACGCCCGACCCTACGAACGCACCGACCAACGGGTGGCTCAGGCCAACGGTTTCTATGGACGGCAACTGACCACCCGGCTGGGGGTGCTGGACTTGCGAGTGCCGCGCACCCGCTCCGGCTGCTTTCAGAGCCAAGTGCTGCCCCGCTACCAGCGCCGCGAGCCAGTCGTCAACGAAGCCTTGAAACAAGTGTTTCTGTTGGGCGTCTCCACCCGGCAGACCGGACGGGCCTTGGCGACCTTGGTGGAAGAAGCCGTCAGCGCCTCGACGGTCAGCGCCGTGGCCAAAGTCCTGGATGCGACAGTGGGACGCTGGCATCGGCGCCCGCTGACCGACCACCACCGCTATCTGATTCTGGATGCGGTCAGTGTGCGGATTCGGCTGGTGGGCGCGGTTCAACGGCGGGTGGCGCTCTGTGCCTATGGCCTCACACAGGAAGGAAAACGCGAGTTGATTGACTTCCAAATCGTCAGGGCCGAGGCCGAGGACACTTGGTATGGATTCTTGTGGAGCCTGTGGAGTCGCGGCCTGCGCGGACAGTTTCTGGAGTTGATCGTCACCGATGGTCACGCCGGTCTGGCCAAGGCCCTGGCCCGGTTGTGGCCCGCCGTGGCGCACCAACGCTGTTGGGCTCACAAGCTGCGCAACCTGGAAAACAAACTCAAAGCCTCGCAGTCGGCTTGTCTGGACCAGGCCAAACTCATCTACCAAGCCTCGCACCGAACCGAGGCGTTACATCGCTTTCGGGTCTGGAAAAAGCGCTGGCAGCAAGAAGCGCCCAAAGCCGTGACCTGCCTGGAGCAGGATTTGGAAGAACTGCTGGCCTTCTTCGACTGTCCCTCAGCGCATTGGAAACGCGTGCGGACGACCAACGTGATTGAACGGCTCTTCGTCGAAATACGCCGGCGCATCCGGACGATGTGTGCGTTCACCACCCGCAGCAGTTGTGAACGCATCCTTTATAGCGTCTTTGACCGTATGAACACTTACTGGGATCTACACCCTCTTAAACCTTTTACACAAAAGTCGTGACACTACCTCCGTCTTCAGGCGGAACTCCGAATTTTTCGGAAGAATTCTCGATTTCTCCCGTTACCAAGCGAAACCCAAAAATGTTTTTTATCAAAATGAATGTGCTCGATTTGGGGCTTCGAACAAAATTCTTCCAAGAATTCCAAATTGGCCAAGTCGTATCTCCGGCGATCCTTAACCTCCGTCTTTCCGAACTGCACTATCGCAACGCTTGTGTCATCAGTTGCCAAAACCGCATATCGCCTCGTCTGTTCCCATTTGCGATGACGGAGCGCCGAAATAACTCTGGTACGAGTGTAGGTGATCTCCAGCTTGCCGAAAAACGATTTAAGTTTTTCCCTCTTTTTCGGTGGCGTATTTTTCTTCCAATTCCATTCCGCGAATGTACGCCGCTTGTCTGATTTCCACGTTCCGAGAAGCCGTTTGTCGATTTTCGGAAAGTGTGGAAGATCAGATTTTACATTCACGCGCGGATGCATGGCGTATTTACTTCTTCCCGTAAAACTCCGCGATCGCGTCGGCGACCTTGTCCGCGGCGTCGAGGCCCATCTGGCCGTGGATGGGCAGCGATAAAATTTCTTTTACGGCCTGCTCAGTCTTCGGGAGGTGCGGAATGTTTTTGAACCGGTTCGTGACGCCGGGTTGTTGATGGTTCGGCACGGGATAATGGATGCCGGTCCCGATGTTCCGTTCGCTCAAAAACTTTTGCAACTCGTCGCGCCGTTCCGTTCGGATGACATACATGTGATACACCGCGCGCGCCCACGGCTTTTCCACCGGCGTCGCGACGACGCCTTTGAGCCGTTCGTTGTAGCGCGCGGCAATTTTGCGGCGGTTGTCGTTGAACCCATCGAGATGTTTCAACATCACCCGGCCAATCGCGCCCTGGATTTCGTTGAAGCGCACGTTGAACCCGGCGAAATCGTGATGGTATTTGTCCTTGCGCCCGTGATTGCGCAAGGCCCGGACTTTTTCGGCGAGCGCGTCGTCGTTCGTCACGAGGCAGCCGCCGTCGCCGAGCACGGTGAGGTTCTTTGACGGGAAAAAGCTGAACGCGCCGAAGTTGCCCATCGAGCCGACGGTTTTGCCGTTGTATTTCGCGCCCTGTGCCTGCGCGCAATCCTCGAGCACCCACAGTTTGTGCTTCGCGGCGATTTGAAACACGCGGTCCAGATTCACCGGATGGCCGTAGAGATGTACCGGGATGATGCCGACGGTGCGGGGCGTGACGAGCGATTCGAGCTGCTCCACGTCCAGGCAGAACGTCTCGTCAATGTCGCAAAACACCGGCGTCGCGCCGCAATGCATCAGCGGTTCCATCGTCGGGAAGGCGGTGTGCGACGGCACGATGACTTCGTCGCCGGGCTTCAAGCCCTGCGCGAGGTGCAACATGTAGACAATCATCGTCCACGATGTGCCCAAGACGGCGTGTTTGACGCCGGTGTACGCGGCGAGTTCGGCCTCAAAGGCCTTGCACTCGGCCGCGAGAATGTATTGGCCGGAGCGGAGAGCGCGCAAGGCCGCCTCTTCGACCTCCGGATTTACGAAACATTTCGATAACGGGATTTTGGTCATAAATTGTTGATACGGATTTCACGGATTAACGCTGATTCAATCTGTGAAAATCTGTGTATTCCGTGTCTGTTTTTATTTTAGTGCAACCGCCTTGCCGGTTCTCACGGATTCCAGCGCGGCGTTGAGGACGCGGACGGCGTCGTAGCCGGCCCAGCCGTCGGCACGCGGAGCTTGGCGCGTCTGCACCGAATCCACAAACGCGCGCAGTTCGGCCAGCAACGGTTCCTCCGGCGGCGTTTCAATTTGCGTCACAACACCTTCGGTCGCCTTGAAATTGTTGCCGTCGCGGACGTGTTTGTTTTCGTAAGTCTTGATTTTGTATTGCGCGACGTTGTAATCGCAAACCGCGCTCAGCTTGTCGCCACAGACGATGACTTCGCGGAATTTGCCAGGGATGAAATAGTCATTTTCAACGGTGGCCCAGGTTTTGCCACTGCGGGTTTCATATTCCATCGAAACGAGCGAAACGTCGTCCATGCCGCGGCCCATGAAATCGTGGTGAACCGCCAGCACGTTTTTCGGCAGCGCGCCCAAGATGAAATTGAACAGGTCAACGAAATGGATGCCGTCGGCGAACATCACCCCGCTGTCGTTGCGCGGGCGCTTGAACCCGCCGAAATGACCGCGGAGCATGTTCACGCGACCGAACTGGCCGGACTGCACTGCGTCGCGGAGCCATAACGTCGCCGGATCGAAACGCAAAATATGCCCGACCTGGAGAATGCGTTTCTGCTTGTCGGCAAGTTCCGCGAGCTTTTTCGATTCTTCGTTGGACAGCGTCAACGGTTTTTCGACGAACACATCCTTGCCGGCTTCGAGAAATTCCTGGCACAACGAAAAATGCGTTTGCGCGGGCGTCACGATGACGGCGCAATCCACTTTGCCGGCAAAGTCCTTGTAATTTGTCGTGAGGCGCGCGGCGGGAATGTCGAGTTTGCGCGCCGGCTCAAGCTGTTTCTCGCCGATCTCGGCCACGTAAAGTTCGACCGGCATTGAATTGAGGTTACGCAAATGATTGACACCCCAGCGCCCCAATCCCAAAAGGAGAACTTTTGTCATCCGGGAAATTTTGGCAAATTTTTCGCGCCAGCCAAGAAAATCCTTTGGTTGGCGCGTTAAATTCAATTTACAAAACGCTTCCGATTGCTAATTCGTAAATATTTTGAATGAATTGAAAAAAATTGCGCGCTCTTCGGGGTAGGGATTTGCCGTCAGAAAAACCACATAAATCTGATATACCCGCGGGCCAACAAGCATGTATTTTACTCTGACAGAATAATTCGCTTTTCCACCGGCTACATATTCAAATTCTCTGGCGGGATAATCTTCAAATTTCGATTCCTGTTCAAATACGACTTTGCCTTTTGCCTCTGAAACCAACAGTGACTGGCTTTTTTTCAAAAACTCCTGCGGGTCTGGCAATTTCGCCATTTTGGAAAATATGGGACTGTCGCTATAACCAACTACAAACGCATTTTGTATATTTGGATTAACATAGAACATGCGTTCTTCAACTGACACTTCAACATTTGACCATGAAAAATTCAGGGGCATATTCGTGCTTTTCGGGATTCCCGGAAATCGAACTGAAAATTTCCCTTCGCCTGATGTGAATCGCTTCCAACTGCTGGCTTGCGCAAGGGGGGGATGCCAAACTTGATGTTTTTTCCTCCATGCGTGGCCCAGGATCGGAAGAAGAATAAAGATAAATAAAAATGCGACGACTCCAATCAGCGCGACGATTTTGAGTTTCTTGGATTTCTGCATCGTAGGAGCAAACTTCAATTCACCAGCCGATACCAGTTGTCACGTTGATGCGGCTCATAACCGAGATCGCGGATGAGCCGCTGCATGTCGGCTACGGTCATGCGGAACGTCGTGCCCGCCTGGCTCACCACATTTTCCTCAATCATGATGCTGCCGAGGTCGTTCGCGCCGAACTTGAGCGCAATCTGGCCGATTTCCTGGCCTTGCGTGACCCATGAGCTTTGGACGTTGGTGAAATTATCGAGGAATATCCGGCCCAGCGCCTGCGTTCGCAAATACTCATGCGCGCCAACCGTCGGTGCCTTCAACTTCGTGTGCTCGGCCTGGAACGACCAACAGATGAACGCGGTGAAATGTCCGGGTAGGACAGGCGTCCCGCCTGTCTCTGACTTTTTTGTGGAAATGGAGACAGACTGGAAGCCTGTCCTACGTTGGAGTGATTTGTCCTGTTGCGTTCGTAGGCGTTCGAGATGCTCAATCCTGTCTTCCACCGTCTCCACGTGGCCGAACATCATGGTGGCCGACGAATAAAGGCCAAGCCGATGTGCCACGTCCATGACTTCGAGCCAGTCGCTGCTCATCGCCTTGAGCGGCGAGATGCGCTGGCGCACGCGGTCCACCAGGATTTCTCCGCCGCCACCGGGAATCGAGTCCAGGCCAGCCTTCATGAAATCGCCGATGATTTTCTCCAGCGGCTCGTCGAACACTTCGTGGAAATGGACGAATTCGCTCGGGCTGAAGCCGTGGATATTCACCTGCGGCCATTTCGTTTTGATGTGCGAGAGCAAATCGAGATACCACTGTTTGGTCAGTTTCGGGTGATGCCCGCCCTGCATCAAAATCTGCGTGCCGCCCAGCGCGACCGTCTCCTCGATTTTCCTGTCCATCTCCTCGAACGTGATGACATAAGCGTCGTTGTCCTTTTCCACGCGGTAGAACGCACAGAACTTGCAATAGACATTGCAGACGTTGGTGTAATTGACGTTGCGGTCAATGATGTAGGTGACGATTTCGTTGCCGCGGCCGTTGAAATCCTTCGCCTTGGCGAGCTGGCGGCGGCGGTCGGCGAGCGCGCCGAGCTCTTCGAGCGGCAGATGATACAGCCGCAGGGCTTCGGCTTGATTGATGCGCTGGCCGTCCCAGACTTTCTGAAGCAACTCGTCCAATGACGCGTCGTAAATCACCGGGCTAAACTAACGAATAAGCGGCGTTTTAACAAGTTCGGTCACGCACCGGCCGCCATCGCCAGATGCCCGCAAGGATACTACCGATGACGGAATGAAACGTCGCCGAAATCGCGCAGGGCAGCGCGGTTAACGGCATTTGGGCGAAATGCGCCCTGGCCAGCGCCGCGCCGAGACCGGAGTTTTGCATCCCTACTTCCACGGAAATCGTGCGGCTGGTCAATTCGTCACAGCGCAACAGGCGGCTGGCGACATAACCGAGGAAGAAACCACCACTGTGCAACAAAAATACCGCCAGTATCAGTTCGCCGCCCGACCGTTTGAAATCGTCCGCACTGCTGCCGATGATGCTGGCGCAAATCAGCGTGATGGCCAGCACCGACACCAACGGCGATACTGGCAGCACGAATTTCACAAAACGCGGCAGGTAGCGATTCAGCATCACACCGATGACCACCGGCGCGAGCACAATTTTCAGCGTGCTTAAGAACAAGCCGAGCGCGTCCACCGGCACATACTTGCCCGCGAGCCACTTCGTCAGCAGCGGCGTCATCACAATCGCGCCAAGCGTAGAACACATGGTCATCAGCACCGACAATGCGACGTTCGACCGCGCGATGTAATTGACGACGTTCGACGCCGTGCCGCACGGACAGCACGACACCAGAATCAACCCGACGGCCAGCGGCGTTTCGAGCCGGAGCAGGTGCGCGATGCTCCAGCCGAGGAACGGCATGATGGCGTAATGCGCGACGAAGCCGATGCCGACCGCGCGCGGCATTTTCAACACCGCCTTGAAGTCTTCCACGCTCAACGTGATGCCCATGCCCAGCATGATGCCCGCAAGTCCCCAAGTGATGAAATCGCCGCTGAACCACGTGAACCAGTTGGGATGAACCAACGCCAGTGCCCCGCCGAGCAGGACCCAGATCGGGAAAAAATTGGTGGCGATGGAAAAGGCACGGTTCATGGGCGCAGGTTTATAAACGAAGTGGCGGGCTGGAGGCAATAGCGCCCCGTCCAGGAACCTTGTGACGGTTTTCGACCGAAAACCGCAGGTCCGGGAGGTTTTCGCCCTTGTCCGCGTCAAGGCACTTCCCTGCACGCATCCTTGACCGCACGGTCGAGCGGGCTATCTTTCCGCCCCATGAAAACCGCGGCAATCAGGTCGGAGATGCTGGTCGCGGGAGCGGTGCTGCTGGTTGGCCTGGTGTTTGCAGCCTGCACCCAACACGTATGGGAAGATTATTGGATTACATTTCGCGCCAGCCGAAATCTGGTGACCGGCCACGGCCTTGTTTTTACCCCTGGCGAGCGGTTGCACACGTTTACCTCGCCGCTGGGGGTTCTCCTGCCGGCGGCTTTTTGCTGGCTGACGGGCAATCAATCGGACTATCTGGTTC
>JBEKMU010000132.1:0-7113 GCA_049523555.1 Verrucomicrobiota bacterium
GTGCTGGAGTGTCTGGCGTTGTTTGCCATCGTGCTGACGCATGAATTCGGCCATCAACTGGCCTGCCGGCAGGTGGGCGGGCAAACCCATGACATCATCCTCTGGCCGTTCGGTGGTGTGGCGTATGTCTCGCCCCCGCAACGTCCCGGTGCGCAACTTTGGAGCATCGCCGCCGGACCACTGGTCAATGTCATCCTGTTCCCGATTTTGGGTACACTGGCTTTGTTGAGCGGGCACTTGGGGTGGGACGACACCCTGCCCGACTTGTACAAGTTCCTGTACAACCTCTGGCTCATCAATCTCGCTCTGCTCATTTTCAATATGCTCCCAATCTATCCACTCGATGGCGGACAAATTCTGCGTTCGCTCTTGTGGTTTGTGTTTGGCCGCGCCAACAGTTTGCTGGCAGCCAGTGTCATTGGCTTCATCGGTGTGGCGGCCTTGATCGGACTGGCTGTTTTGGAGTTAAACCCCATTCTGGGCGGAATCTGCGTGCTCATTCTGTTCTGTTGCTGGGGCGGTTTGATGCAGGCGCGCGCGCTGGCCCGCATCGCCAAAATGCCGCGGCGCGACGGCTTCGCCTGTCCGGTTTGCAAAACTCCACCGCCCGTCGGCGCCATCTGGCGGTGCGGCAAATGCGGGAAACCTTTCGACACGTTCACCTCCTTGGGTGTCTGCCCGCATTGCGGAACGCAATTCAACGCGACGCAATGCCTGGATTGCGGGGCCTTGCGCCCAATCAGCGAATGGATGACTTCATCTCTTCCTCCGCCAATTATCAACGTGTAATGAAAGTGCGGAGTGCGGAACGCGGAGTGCGGAATGAAGCTGGCGCAAGTTCAACGGCGGCTTGAGGATTTTTGCGTTGTGTTGATCGAACTCACGGCGATGGCAGTCAACTCGCTGGCTTCCCGCACGAGTGCGGAAACTTTGGTCAATCTGATCCTGCCGGAGTCTACCAGCAATTCCATCCAGTAACCCGACTCGTCCGCTTCCTCTTCCACCATGCCCATTTTCGAAATGAAGTCCGCTGTGGACTTGGCCCGACAGGCGGCACGGTAGTTCGCACCAACGGAAGTTCCGGCCCGAAGCAACTGCTTGCCAAGAACATCCGATATCCCGTCATGCGGCAGACTTTCGACAAGCCTGATGACTCTCAATGCAAACTGTTTCGTCCGCTGTTTCAAGTTTTCGTTGCTCATGGTTTACCTCTCATTATTCGACGCTGTCGGTGGTTGAACAAAAACTCATTCCGCACTCCGAATTCTGCACTCCGCACTTAAATCAGTCCTCGGCTTTGAACGCCCGTGAAATCAAATCGCGCACCGCTTTCTTTGGTTCCTTGCCTTCGTAGAGCATCTGGTAAACCTCGTCAATAATCGGCGTCGGCACTTTTTTCCCGCGTGCCAGCCGATGCGCGGAACGCGCCGTGGGATAACCTTCGGCCAGTTTCGGATGCGACGCCTGGATTGCCGCCATCGTTTCGCCGCGCCCCAAGCGCTCGCCGAGATTGCGATTGCGGCTCTGTTTTGAGAAGCACGTCAGCATGAGATCGCCCAGGCCGCTCAGGCCGGCAAACGTTTCCGGTTGCGCGCCGCACGCGACACCGAGCCGACGCATCTCGGCCAGCGCCCGCGTGACGAGGCCGGCCTTGGTGTTGTCGCCGTAACCAAGGCCGTCACTCACGCCCGCCGCAATGGCGATGATATTTTTCAGTGCGCCGCCGTATTCCACGCCGAGGATGTCCGTGCTGCGGTAGATGCGGAATTCCGGACGGTGGAAGAGTCCCTGCACGGTGCGCGCCGTGCCGTCGTTTTCGCAGGCGCAAACGACCGTGGTCGGAATGCCCAGCGCCACTTCACGGGCAAAACTCGGTCCGGAAAGCGCGGCCACGTGGTTGGCGGGGGCGTGTTCACGCAAAATGCGGCTCATGGTTTCGCCCGTCTCAAATTCAATTCCCTTGGTCACGCTCACCAAAATCGCCGGATGCCTTTTCAATTTCAACGCCACCTGCCGGAAAGCCTGTGACGGAATGGCCATGACGAGGCACTCGGCTCCGCCAACCGCCTTTTCAAAATCCGGCTCCACCCGCCAGTCTGCCGGCAAGGGCACGCCCGGCAGGTAACGTTCGCTGTGCCCGCGCCGGAGTTCGTCCAGTGTTTCAGCGTCAATGTCCCAGAGCGTCACGGCACTGCCGTTTTCGTGAAGGACCTTGGCCAGCGCGGTGCCCCACGCGCCCGCTCCGAGCACGGTGATTTTCATTTCGTCGCCTCCGGGGTTGCGGTTTTTCTGCCAAAACGCCGCTCCGTGCCATTGAATAGCCGCTGAATGTTGCTCTTGTGTTTGGCAATGGCCAGCAAACCGAGCGCGGTCGTCACGATTCGCAAGGTCAAGCTGTGCGGCGTCAACCAAACCGTGGCGGGCAGCGCCACTGCCGCAGCGATGGACGCAATTGAAACGTATCGGCTCAGGGCGAACACGATAATCCACGCGCCTAGCGCAATGCCTGCCGCCAGCGGCGCCAGCGCAAAGAAAACTCCGGCGCTCGTGGCAATGCCTTTGCCGCCCTTGAACTTGAGCCAGCAGGTGAAATTGTGGCCGAGCACGGCGGAGATGCCCGCCAGAATCCGGTAAAGTTCGGCGTCGGTGGTTGGCAGTTTCATCAAACCGAGTGCCCCATCACAAAGCCAGGTGCAGGCGGCGTAGCCTTTCAAACCGTCCACGACCAGCACAATCACTCCGGCGGTTTTTCCGAGCGTGCGGAAAACATTTGCCGCCCCCATGTTGCCGCTGCCGACGGTGCGAATATCAATGCCCCTGGCGCGCCCGGCCAGATAGCCCGTCGGAATCGAGCCGAGCAGATACGCGGCCATGGCGATGACGGCATAACTCAAAATTGGCACGGCAGCAGATTATGAGTCCAAAGCCCAAAGTTCAAAGTCCAAAGTTGCCAGTGTAGGACAGGCTTCCAGCCTGTCTCCATTTTCGATGTCTCGTCCCGATTCGATTTATTTTTAGCCAGTCAACAGGTTCAAAAACATGAAATCAGAGACAGGCGGGACGCCTGTCCTACAGTCTTGGCGTGAGGAAACTTCAGTGGCACACTATCCGCATGGCATTGAAGGTCAAGGTCGCCGTCCTCGGCACCGGTTCGCTCGGCAAGGAACACGCCCGCATTTATTCCGAACTTGCCGCCGCCGGTCTCGTGGAATTCGCCGGAATTTTCGACACGAACACCGACGCCGCCCGCCGAATCGCCGCCAGGCACAAGGCGCGCATTTTTAATTCCATCGCCGAAGCCGCCGCGAACGCCGACGCGCTCAACATCGTCACGCCGACCGTCACCCATTTTGAACTGGCGAAAACCTTGCTCGCGCAGGGCAAACACGTGCTCGTCGAAAAGCCGATGACCGACGACACCGCGCAGGCCGCCGAACTGATCCGGCTTGCGCAGAAAAATAATTGCGTTCTGCAAGTCGGCCACGTCGAGCGGTTCAATCCCATTTTCAAATACCTCGAAAAGGCCGCGCCCGAACCGCGCTTCATCGAGACGCACCGGCTTTCGCCCTACCCTGCCCGCTCGACCGACATCGGCGTCGTGCTCGATTTGATGATTCACGATCTCGACGTCGTGCTCGCATTTGTGAAATCACCGGTGACGGGCGTGGACGCCGTGGGCATACCCGTGTTGAGCAAGAGCGAGGACATCGCCAATGCGCGCTTGCATTTCGCCAACGGCTGTGTCGCCAACCTCACCGCCAGCCGCGTCAGTCCGGAGCGGATGCGGAAAATTCGCGTCTTCAGCGGCCCGACCAATCCCTGCTACATCTCGCTCGATTACCGTGCGCAGGAAGGGTTCATCTACCACATCGCCCGCGAAGGTGAGGCGGAAAGCTCGTTGCTTAAGAAACTTTTCGCGGCGAAAGACTCCGCCATCGTCAGCGAATTCGCCGGCAAACGCATCGTGCGCGAACCGGTGCCGATTGCAAAAGACGAGCCGCTCAAGCTCGAATTGCAAAGCTTCGTTGAGTGCGTCCGCGAAAAACACACGCCTCTCGTCAGCGGCGAATCTGCCAAACGAGCTTTGGATCTGGCTTTTGAAATCACGCGGCAGGTGCAGCAGGGGAAATGAACCCGAAATCGTTCATGCTCATCGCCGGCGAGGCAAGCGGTGACACACTCGCGGCGGAACTGGTTTCCGCGCTGCGCGCTAAAATTCCATCTTCCATCCTCAATCCCTTGGCGCGGCGAAGCGAAGCGGAGACGGCTCCATCCTCGCCGCAATTCTTTGGCGCGGGCGGACCTGAAATGGCCGCCGCCGGCGTCGAACTGGCATTTGACCTGACGCAGTACTCGGTCATCGGCATCGAGGACGCGCTGAAAAATTATTTCAAGTTCCGGCGGTTGTTCAACCAACTGTTCGCGCTGGCGATTGAACGCCAGCCGGACGCCATTATCGGCGTGGATTTCGGCGGGTTCAACCTGCGCTTCGGCCATGCCATCAAACAATACGTCCGAAAAAATCCGGGCGCGTGGCAGCCGAAAATCGTCCAGTTCGTTTCACCGCAGGTTTGGGCGTCGCGTCCGGGCCGCGCGAACCGGCTGGCGGCGGATTATGACCTGGTCTTGAGCATTTTTCCGTTTGAGAAGGACTGGTATGCGCAGCGCGTGCCGAAGGTGCGCGTGGAATTTGTCGGACACCCGATGGTGGGAAGATTTGACTCGGTAGGGACGCGGTGCTCCGCGTCCACGGATGCGCAGCAGCGCATCCCTACCGTTTTGCTTCTGCCTGGCAGCCGCGTGGACGAATTGCGCCGGCATTTGCCGGTAATGCTCGACGCGTTGAAACTGATTCGGGGGAAATTGCCGTCAGCGAAAGCGAAAATGATTTTGCCGAATGAAGGCTTGAAAGAACTGGCGGACAAGCTGTCCGCACCCCCGGCAAATCTTGAAATTCAAATCGGCAACCTGCCGCGGGCACTGGCCGAAGCCGACCTCGCCATCGCCTCGACCGGCACGGTGACGATGGAGTGCGCGTTCTTCGGCGTGCCGACGGTGACGCTCTACAAAACGTCGTGGTTCAACTGGGAGATCGCCAAACGCATCGCCACCGTGAAATGGGCGACGATGCCGAATATTCTGGCGAACGATGAGATTTTTCCTGAATTCATTCAAAGCGCCGCCACGCCGGAGAACATCGCCGGAGCCGCGTTAAAACTTTTGCAGGACGAATCGCGCCGCGCTCAAACCAAAAAGCGGCTGGCGGAGGTGGTTTCAACCCTGGGCGCACCCGGCGCCAGCGCGCGCGCAGCCACGGCCATTTTGAGTTTGTTGTAGCGTCGAGCCTGTGGCTCGAATCCATCGGCGCACAGCGCCGACGCTACAGCCGCTTTTGACATTCGGTGACGCAATGATTACCCTGCCCGCATGGAATCGCTGCACGCCCCGTGGCGGATTGAATACATTCTCGCGCCCAAACCGCAGCTTGACGCGAGCCTGTTCACCCGCATCGCCCAGTCCAACGACGACGAGGCCAACCACGTCATCGCCCGCGACCGCACCTGTTTCGCCTTGCTCAACACCTATCCCTACAACGGTGGGCACTTGATGATCGTCCCTTACAAACAAGTCGCCGACTTGAATGGCCTGACCGACGACGAACTCGCCGATTTATGGAAGCTCACGCGCCGCTGCGTCAACGCGCTGACGCGATTGATGAATCCGGACGGTTTCAACATCGGCATCAATCTCGGCAAGGTCGCCGGCGCGGGCATCGCGGAACATCTGCACATTCACGTCGTGCCGCGCTGGAACGGCGACACGAATTTCATGCCGGTGCTGGCGAACACCAGGGTCCTGCCGCAGGCGTTGAGCGAACTCGCGGCAAAATTGCGCGCGGAGTTGGGGAAATAATGCGCCTTCCAGCTCATCCATGAAAGCAATCAGCTTATTCACAATAATTATTGCGCAAGCTTGCTGTCTGCTGGCCGATGATAATTCGGCGCGGCGTTATGCCTCTTTGTCAACTGATCCGGTAACTTGCAAATACTTTTTACTTTCAACGAAACAAGTTCAAGCAGCTTTGGACCTCACCCAACCACAAATCAAGTCACTTGAATCGGCGATGCTGTCATCGCCAACTTCCATCGTGGCCATCGCGGAACTCCGGCGTTCGCAGAAGCAACTTCTGGAAACAGCACATTCAGATGAAGAACGTGCCAACATTCGCCGGGCCGGTAATGAGAAAGCACACCTTCTCATTCACCAAAATTGGGAAGCCGTTCTTCAAAGCACACTCTCCTCAAACCAGACAAAACGTCTTGATCAGTTGCTTTTGCAGATGAAGGGCCCTCACGCAATTCTTGAAGACACTAATGTAATTCAGCAGTTAACTTTGACCAAAGAGCAGACAAACCAACTAAATCAAATATCCGGTTCATATAACCAACTCCTCTCTTTGTTACACCACAGGTATCTTGGTTTGCAAATTCAGCCGGAGCGCAAGAGAGACCGGGCTGATGTGGATTCGGAAATTGAAAGCCTCGCTCGGGTAATCAAAGAAATCGAAAAGGATCAAGACTCCGGGCTTTTAGCCGTGTTAAATACAGAACAACGTCACTTGTGGAACAGCCTGTGCGGCACACCCGTTCGCATAGATTGGCAACCGGAATATTTTGCCAGCGTTCCATTTGAAGAAGAAGGCAGCAATTCAGAATAGCATCCGTGTTTCATCTGTGAAAATCTGTGGTAAAATAATTTGTGATTGTGGCAACGGAAACCCTTCATTTTGAGAACGCGCGGGTCGCGCCCCGTTTTTGCGGGCTTGCCAAAAATAATTTTCTGCCGGATAATGAAACCTGTAATGACAACGACCGTTGAGGCCATTTACGAACACGGCAAACTCCTTTTGTCGAAGCCGCTGTCGTTGCCGGAAAAATCGCACGTTCGCGTGACCATCGAATCCGACACGGAGCGCGAGACGTGGTTGAAACTTTCCGAGGAAGCCTTGATGAAAACCTGGTACAATGACGCCGACGACGTCTTCAATGAACTGCTCAAGAAATGATGTCGTTCTCCTGCCGATTCCGTTCACGGACCTGACCAGCCGCAAAG